>NZ_AP025698.1:736666-1105000 GCF_023167465.1 Methanothermobacter tenebrarum
ATAGGCTCCTACTCTCACTAGAAAATAAAAAAATCCTAAAAAAGATCAAAAGAAAAGATGGTGAATACTACAAGCTACTATGATCTCCCCCTATGGCATACCGGTAAACTTCTAAGCCATCCAAGGTTGCTCTGATACAACATCCTTATATCCTCTATGCCCAACCTTATCATCGCCAACCTTTCTATGCCAAGGCCAAAGGCCGCTACAGGAGTTTCAACCTGGAGTGGTTCCAGAACTTCTGGCCTGAACATCCCAGCCCCCCCAAGTTCTATCCAAGTCTCCTTTTCAGGGAGATAAATTTCACACTCAGTTGACAGGTAAGTGTAGGGGAAGTATGCTGGTCTGAACCTTACCTTGAATCCTAACCTCCTATAAAATTCTCTGAGAATCCCCAAGAGGTTCTTGAATGTAACATTCTCGGCTGCGACTATACCCTCAACCTGGTGGAATTCTGGGAGATGCTTATAGGTTATGGTCTCCCTCCTGAAAACCCTACCAACTGAGAACATCTTAAGGGGTGGTTTGTTCTCAAGGAGGAAACGTGCAGATACACAGGTTGTATGAGTCCTCAACACACTCTTTTTCGCGATTTCAACATCCCATTTGTATTGCCAACCCTCTGAACCAGTCAATCCACCACACTCATGGACCGTCCTAACCTTATCAACTAAACTTTCACTCGGCAATTTAGTCTCAGGGGGGTTTTTAACATAGAATGTGTCCTGCATTTCCCTGGCAGCATGATCCTGGGGTTGGAAGAGACAGTCAAAGTTCCAGAATGCAGATTCTATTATAGGACCCCTAGCTTCTGTGAAACCCATCTTAAGGAATATGTCCCTGATCTCTTCTATTATACGCTTTAATGGGTGCATTTTCCCTGGGAAGATTATTGGATACTCTGCGTGGATGTCATATCCCCTATAGTATAGTTTCCTCCATCTTCCAGTTTTGAGATCCTCATGGGTCAATTGCGTGGCCTCTTCGCGTATCTCGAATCCCCGCTCTAGGATGGCCCTACCCTTATCTGTTAAACTAATTCTATGTTCTTTAACCTTTTTCACCTCTAAGAGTCCCTTTCTCTGGTTGAGTAGTTTGAATGCTTCTTTTAGTTCATCTGATAGGGATGATACTCTTATTCGGCCCTTTTCTGCAAGTTTCTGTAATAGTATTTCATCGAATCCTAACCTCTCTAGTGATTTTTCACCCTCTGATGTTATCCTGAGGATGTTGTCTTTGATGGTGGCCCATTTTTTCCTCATCAGCCAGCCTATACCTACCTTGGCTTCTGTCTTGTCTAGGCCACTTTTTTCCATGATATCAGATACCTTTAATGGACCCTCCTTTGAGAGTAGTTGGAGTATTCGCCTCTCTGGCAGGCCCTTTGTCGCATATTCTCTACCTGTCCTGGTGGGTTTGAGTAGTTTGTCCACGCTCTTATGGACACTTACAAGTCCCTTAGATTCTAGCGATCCTATGGCGCTCATAACCGCTTTTATATCCATATTCTGCGATTTCACAATATCATCTGGGCTTACTGGTGGTTCAAGTTTTTCCAGGGCTTTTAGAACCTTCTTTTCGTATAGGTGTAGTTCGTCGATTATGCGTTCAACGTCCATCATAGGGCCACCTTTTTTTATTCTATTTTATCCCAGTAGTAGTCTATGAGTCCCACCATTATGGAGGAGGCTGTTAAATCCGCGGTTGTCCCAGGATTTACACCTTCTTTTTGCAGTTTCCTGTCAAGGCTTTTAAGGGCTTTTAGTCCCTGTTCTGTTAATATCCCTCCTTTGTCGAGTATTTCCCTGGCTTCATTTGTCACCTTCTCGGCCACTTCCTTGCCATATTGTCTTTGTATGAGGGTGTCTGGGAAATTTGATAGGATTGTTAGAAATGTTTGAACGACAGCCGCGTTCATATCAGCTTTTTTATGTGTTTCTTTGAATGTTGGGAATCCTATGTTGAATGTTATTGGCATGGAACTTGTAAGTTCCCTTGCTATAAGATCCCACGAGGATGAGAGTTTGAGAACATCGAATAATGTAACCTTCTCTTCCAGGATTCTATCCTTGGATTTTTCATCATTAACGTCAAACTGGTCCCTTTTTCCCATCCCCCCAGGTTGGGCTATTGATATGGCCTCATAGAGGTTCACAGCATCCTGTGGTGTTGTCTGTAGCATTATCCTATTAACCATTTCTCTGAGGCCTTGTAGGTCTTTTTCTGTTATCATGCCCGCGGCGGATGCTAGTGGTGTTAGTAGCATTACAATGCCCAGGTTGGTGTTTGTGGACACCCACTTGCGCGTTTCTTTTATCGCATCTAGTATGAGGTTACCTACCCTGATTGGTGAAAAGTCTAATTCGTCTTTTAGTCTAGCGCCTCTCTTGGCTGCTTCGTGCATGGTGTCTCCTATAACAATAGCACTTATAATAAAATCTTCGAAGCTCATGTCATGGAAGTTCCGCGTCCTGTGCACGTTCCCGGGCTTCGGGTGGCCGCTAACTTCCAGGGCGGCTGCCATTTGGGCTATCTTCGCGACTAATGATGGTTTCATCCCGTTAAACCCCCATCTAGTAATAGTCTTGGAGTGAAATGTGAGATTATAAGGTCTGCGCCCGCCCTTTTAATAGATAATATGGATTCGTATATGGCTTCTTCTGTTAGGTAGCCTTTTTGGATTGCTGCCATTAGCATTGAATATTCCCCACTTACATTGTATGCCGCCACTGGCGTGTTAAACTCTTCCCTGAGAGCCCTTATAATATCAAGGTATGGTAGGGCTGGTTTCACCATTATGATATCGGCACCCTCTTCTATGTCTAGTTCTGCTTCGAGTATGGCCTCCCTAGCATTGGCAGGATCCATCTGATAGGTTTTTCTGTCGCCGAATGATGGTGTGGAGTATACAGCCCCCCTGAAGGGTGCGTAGAATGATGAGGCGTATTTAACTGCATATGACATTATTGGAACATCCTGGAAGCCATTCTCATCTAGTTTTTTTCTTATGGCGGCTACTCTACCATCCATCATATCAGAGGGTGCCACCATATCGGCTCCTGCCCTCGCATGTGATACTGCGATTTTTCCTAGGTATTCTAGGGTTTCATCATTGAGTATTTGCCTGTTTTTAACTATTCCACAGTGTCCGTGGCTCGTGTATTGGCAAAGGCACACATCTGTTATGATGACAAGTTTTGTTTCCTCCTTGAGTAGTCTGATGGTCTCCTGGACTATCCCATTCTCATCAAATGCTGACGATCCTATATTATCCTTTTCTGATGGTATCCCGAAGAGTATAATAGTTTTTAGTCCCTTTTTTTCAAGTTTTTTGAGTTCATCAACGGCGGCCTCTGGCGAATACCTATATTGTCCAGGCATGGTCTCTATTGGCTCTTTAGATCCTCTTTTAAGATCTTCTTTCACGAAGACTGGGTATATTAGATTACTAGGGGATATTCTTGTCTCCTTCACGATCTCCCTCATCTTAGAGGTTTTTCTCAGTCTCCTCATCCTTTTTGTGGGGAATCTCATACTAATCACGTTTATTCTGCTTTAACATCCACCAGTGGCTCCATGCGTCCTATGGCCCGTTCAACAGCATCCGGATCTACTAGGATCCTTATGGCATCATTCTCACATTCCATGGCGCATCTGCCACAACACCTGCAAAGTCTATTATCTATTTGGGCCTTCCCATTTTTAATCTTAATCGCCTTAATAAAACATTTTTCGAGACAATCTCCACAACCAATACAATTTTCTCTTTTAAATTTCAGTTTAACGCCACTCATTGGGGTTATGCTCCTGGCGAGTTCCTCTGGGAGTTCCGGTATCATCTTCCAGAGGCAGCAGCATGGACAACAGTTACATATTGATAAGAGCTCCTCCTTGGGACCTGTATTCAACCATACCGTGTCTATTTTATTCCTGCCGATGATATGAACCAAACCGGCCTTTTCACACTCTTCAATGTGGGCTATGGCCTCATCCTTTGATATTAGCCTCCCAACCTTCTTTGATATCCTATTAGCGCCTTTTCCAAGGAATAAGCATCCTAGTCTGTGGGGGTAGTCTCTGCAATTGGATGAAACCCTGCATATACAGAAATTCATCCTGAATATGTACCTTGACTTGGATATCATCTCCTTGAGGACTTGGCTTGGTAAAATAGAAGTGTTTGGCGGGTCAACCTTAACATTTAAGGTTATGGTCTCATCCCTCGGGAGTGCTTGGATGTCATCTCCTTCAAAGAATAACCTGTGAACAATCCTTCTAAAAGTTTTCGACCTTTTAGCTAGCCTCGCCAATCTAAACCTTCCCTTGAATGTTAATTTGATAACTCTAATACTTATATCAGTGAAATCTAACATAATAGATCCCCCCCATTAGACTTTCAGGAGCGGATCCGCGGGTTTACCCCTAGTATAATATTTTTTGCCATGTTCTACTAGGAGGGCATGATATTCCTGGAATACCCGATAATCTCTTCTTAGATTATCCTCGAACAATTTTTTGACTTCCATATAATCCTCATCACCCCTTGTTAGTTTAAGCCTCTGGAGTATCCTCCGTGTATAAGTATCAACGATAAACTCTGGCATTTTATATGCATATAATAGTATCGTATCCGCCGTCTCATCACCCACACCCTTGACTGAGAGCAGCTCATCCCTTCTGGGGACGCCCTCAAGAGTTGTGAAAAACTTTGAAATCTCCTTTAAATAGTATGCCTTCTGGTTTGGGAAACCTGCACATTTTATCAGCTCAACAAGCCTCGGAAGATCCATTCCAATAATACGATATGGGCTGAGAGCTCCTAATTTCCCAAGTCTTATAAGGGCCTTTGACGCTTGTCTCCATGTAGTATTCTGCGTTAGGATGGAACCCACCCAAACCTGGAATACCTCCTCCTCACTGTGTGGTGGTGAATAATCTCCAGGATGATACGACAATTTACAATCTTTGAGAAATGGCCACCAACCTTGCTTTCCATATGCCGAAAATAGCCTCTCATAGATGATTCTGATCTTATCCATGGCTTCCTTCACCATAACAATTTATAGGGGATGGAACCCGCCACGAAATACGAGAATTTCATGACTATAACATTATATGGATGGGGGCACATACTTTCCTTTGTGATACTATGAAATATAATATAATCCATAGGCCAAGTTTCAGTCTAGTTGAGGTTGAACTAGATGCTGGTGAGCGTATAAAGGCGGAACCCGGGGCCATGGTCTCCATGAGTGATAACATCCAGGTGCAAACAGATACTGGGGGCGTTTTTAAGGCCCTTGGTAGGGTTGTAGGCGGTGAAAGGTTTTTCATGAATACCTTTTATGCTGATGGTGGTCCAGGAACCATTGAACTTGCACCACCATATACCGGTGACATTGAAGCCCTTGAAGTTGAAGGTACAATATATGCCCAGAGCGGATCATACCTAGCATCAGCTCTGGATATTGAAATCGAAACAAAATTTGGAGGCTTTAAAACCTTCTTTGCAAGGGAGGGGTTATTCCTTTTAAAATTGACAGGTTATGATCCCCTTTTCTTGTCAAGTTTCGGAGGCATATATAAAAGGAGGGTGGAAAACAAAAAATTTGTCATAGACACCGGACATATTGTGGCATTCACAGATGGTCTAGACTTCAATGTTAGGAGAATAGGCGGACTCAAAAGCACAATATTCGGCGGTGAGGGTCTAGTAGCCGAATTTAATGGTAATGGAACCGTATATGTGCAGACGAGGAGTGTTGACAGTTTCATTAACTGGCTGAGACCATATCTGCCCCGACAAAGCGAGTAAAGTGACCCCATATGGGAGGTAACAGATTAGGTAAAATCTTCCAGGTTACAACATTCGGCTCCAGCCATGGCAAGGCCATAGGCGCAGTAATCGACGGATGCCCAGCAGGCCTGCCATTAGATGCCAATGACATACAAAGGGAACTCGACAGACGCCGTCCAGGTACAAGTGAAATAACAACCCCACGAAAGGAAGAAGACAAAGTAGAAATCCTATCAGGGACATTCCAAGGCAAAACCGATGGCACCCCAATAGCAGCCATAGTATACAACAAGGACGTGGACCCATCAGCCTATGAGAGCATCAAATACAAGCCAAGACCCGGACACGGAGACTATGGTTGGATAAGTCGCTACGGACACTATGATTATCGTGGAGGCGGGCGAGGCAGTGGCAGAGTCACCATAGGCCACGTCATAGGAGGGGCCATAGCAAAGAAACTCCTAGAAACCTTCAATATTAGGATAATAGGCCATGTAACGCAGATAGGCCGCATAAAGGCGAAGAGGATAGATCCTAAAAGGATAGAAGAGCACACTCTAGAGAATCCTGTAAGATGCGCTGATGAAAAGGCCGCAGAAGAAATGATAAAACTCATACTAGAAGCCAAGGAGAAAGGAGATTCTGTCGGTGGCATAGTCGAAATCATAGTCTCCGGGGCGCCAGCAGGCCTTGGAGAACCAGTATTCTCAAAATTAGACGCGGATATAGCGCATGCACTAATGGGTATAGGTGCAGTGAAAGGCGTTGAGATAGGCTTGGGCTTCAAAGTCGCAGAATACAATGCAAGCGAAATAAATGACGAATATTACATTAGAGAGGGTAGAATAAGAACACTAACCAACAATTCAGGTGGTATAATAGGTGGAATATCCAATGGGATGCCAATAATCGCCAGGATAGCCGTCAAACCAACACCATCAATCTCCTTACCACAGAGGACAGTGAACCTCAAATCCATGAAAGAAACCACCATAAGAATAAAAGGACGACATGACCCATGCATATGTCCAAGGATAGTGCCAGTAGCCGAGGCAAGTGTCGCGATAATAATAGCAGACCATATGATAAGGGCAGGTTTCATACATCCATGTAAAATCAAAACATGATCAGATCCTCCCATCAGAGTGTAAGATCTCCAATTAAGGGATTGAGAAAGGAGATTACAAGAAGTATCCCCAGGAAACCCCGAAGAACGTTGGATCCCCCCGGCTCTCATTACAATAAAGTTCCATGCAAGCTTCTTCGCACACCTTTAACCCGGAGTTGAAGGATTCAATGGGCAGGGCCTCTTGGGATTTTTGTAAGGAAACTTTCATTGGGCAACTGCGTGAGGGAACATAAAAAAAGTTTTATAATATAGGCCTTAGCTTCTCCTGTAAATGGATGGTTCAGTACCAGTAAGAAGTGTAAAAATTTTCAAGGAGGATACGAGACCAACCGGGTGGTGGATTGACGCCCAAAAGGGAGTCCCATAATATGCAGATGGAAAAACATAAAAGACGCCATCATAGAAAATACTAAAGAGTGGATTGTCACATCCTATAATGTCCAGGATCTTCGAAACCGGAAGGATAGTGGGGGAGATTCGATGAAATCTACAAAGGAGCAACCAGCCATGAAGTTTCCATCAGCACACGATAGGAAAATCCTCATACTCTTAGTTTCGATCGTTTCGATAATCACATATAAGCTCATAACAACACAAGATAGTATTGGAGTATACTACTGGGATATATTCCTCTACCTTAATAATGCCCTCAGGATGGCCCATCTTGGCACCAGTGACACATTATACCTCCCACCCCTTTTACCAAGCATCCTATCAGTATTCTTCAGATTAGGATTCGTCAAAGAATACGTGCTCTTTATTGTCTGTGGAGCATTCTATATACTCGGGTCAGTTGGAATGTACCTCCTCCTAAGGCTGAGATTTGACGAAATTGAAAGCCTCCTTGGGGCTTTAACCTTCGCATCCTTCACCCTGATATTGGCATGGGCCGTTACAGGCTCCACCGACGTTCCAGCTATATCATTATCAATATGGGCAATCTACTTGACACTCCTTGCCAAAAGAAAAGACAAGAGATTCTATTATCTGGCCTTCCCAGTGGCGATGGCAGCCTTCCTCACAAGGTATGTTTCAGCCCTTATAATCATTCCCATTCTCCTTGTGATTATCATGGATACTAGGCCCAAGTTCCGTGAAATCACAGGGGGTATAATCCTTGGAATCCTATTTTATTCACCATTTGGATTATTCTTTTACAGGAACCTCAAAGAGCCCCTACCATTCTTGGGCCAGTTCACAGCAACTGCAAGCGGGTCAGTGACGGCAGTTAACCCTGGGTATAATCTTGACAGCCTATACTATCTTAAACACCTCCCAGAGTATCTTTCAAGTTTCCCCTCTGACAATTACATGTTAATTATTAACCCCTCAAGTGCGGGTCCAACCCCATTAGCATATCTTATACTGGCCATCCTAGCAGTCGGTATCATATTCTATATCATCCGCAATAGGATGATATTAAATGGGCTGAGGACCAGAAGATTAATAGTCTTCCTTTTATTATCAGCTGCTTTAGTAGCCGTCTTCGGGAGGATATCCTATGCCCTGGCTGAAGTTTTAATCTTCCTCTGGGCCCTTAGCATATATTGGCTCTTAGAGGATCATAAGCCGGATAATCTTGACATTAACCTTGCCATGGTAACATGGTTCTTAGCATTCCTTTATATGCATAGTTTTCATCCCGTTAAAGTTGACAGGTATATTATAACAATTCTACCAGCCATTGCATATGCAATGCCCCTTAGCATAAGTGAAATTTCGCAGACGCTAAAATTGGGGCGTGTCAGGCGCCTAATCCCCATCCTAGTCATGTTTTTGATGCTATCATCCGCAGCCTATTATATCCTTGGGATGCCAAGGGATTATCCTATCGTAGATGCTGAACATGAAGCAGCCCAATGGCTCAAAGCATATGACCCAAACTACCATGATAAAGTGATAGCATCTGATAGAGGCCCTGCATTCACATGGTACCTTAAAGATTATGTTTTCACAAGGAGAATCAATAAGAATAATACTGAACTCTCCTATAGGCTATTCTACGAGCTCAAACCAGACTATTATATATACTGGTCAACCACCCAACCAAAGATACACGGTTACAGGATAATCTATAATAATAGTGGTGTGATAATCGCCGAGAAAATCCCCCAATAATACTAAATATGTTAAGATTTTATATTGGGACATAAATAGTGTTAGGCGGGTTTGAACACCCCACCAGAGGATACTATAGAGGAGGGAAAAAATAGTATGGAAACACAGAGGATACTCGTAACCGGAGGAGCCGGGTTCATAGGAACCAACCTTGTTAACGAACTTAAAAGGAGAGGCCATGAGGTCATAGCCTTGGATCTTATGCATACAAGCCGTGAAGATTATGTGAGGGCTGATGTGAGGGAATACAGGCAACTTGAAAGAGTATTTGAGGATTATGAGTTTGACTACGTTTATCATCTAGCAGCAGAATATGGTAGATGGAATGGCGAAGCATACTATGAAAACCTCTGGAGGACCAACGTCATCGGGACAAAGAACATTATAAGATTGCAAGAAAAACTAGGCTTTAGGATGATATTCTTCTCCTCAGCTGAAGTCTACGGAGACTATACCGGAGTCATGACAGAGGATGTTATGGAGAAGAATCCCATAAAGGACACCTATCAGATGAACGACTATGCCATGACCAAATGGGTTGGAGAGCTCATGTGCATGAACTCAGCAAAGATGTTCGGCACAGAAACCGTGAGGGTGAGACCCGTCAACTGTTACGGGCCCCATGAAAAATACACACCATACAAGGGGTTCATACCCATCTTCATATACCATGCACTACATGACAAACCCTACACAGTCTACAAGGGCCATAAGCGTATAATAGATTATGTGGACGATTCTGTTAGGACCTTCGCCAATATAGTGGATAATTTCATCCCAGGAGAGGTTTATAATGTTGGCGGCCGCCCCGAGTGGGAACATGATATAAAAGAATATTCTGACATGATCCTAGAGACTGTTGGAAGAGATGATTCAATCGTAACCTATAAAGAGGCCGAAGCCTTCACAACAAAGGTTAAACGTGTTGACTGTTCCAAGGCCGAGCGGGACCTTAAACACGACCCGAAGGTGCCCCCAGAGGAGGGTATAAGGCGTACGGTCGAGTGGATGAAATGGTACTACCGGATAGAATAACCTGGAGATAAAAGATGAGGATAGCGGCCCTGATACCAGCATATAATGAGGAACTAACTATTGGAACCATAGTACTCTTATGTAAAGAGTATGTGGATGAGATTATCGTCGTGGATGACGGCAGCACCGACAGGACAGCTAGGATAGCCGAGGCGGCCGGTGCAAAGGTTATAAGACACGATAGGAACAAGGGTAAGGGTGCTGCGCTTAAAACAGGTTTCAAGGCAACTAATGCTGATATAATAGTGACATTGGATGGTGACGGACAACACAACCCCCAGGAGATACCTAAACTCGTACAGCCCATAATAGATGGCATAGCAGATATCGTCAATGGTAGTCGTTACCTATCAGGGGCGGATAAGAACACACCATTCTATAGGAGGATTGGACAGAAGATACTTGACAAGGCAACAAACATTACAACTAGACTAGACATAACAGACACACAAAGCGGCTTCAGGGCATTCTCAAGGGACACAATCCCATACTTCAAGTTTAAAGAGGATGGGTTTGCAATAGAAAGTGAAATGCTATCAGACGCCGCCGAATCAAACCTTAGAATAGTCGAGGTTGAAATCGGCGTCACATATGATGTTGAAGGTTCCACTAAACACCCCCTAAGTCATGGAGCCTCAGTACTCTACAGGATAATCAGGGACATGGAACTGAGACGCCCATTATACTATTTCACATTCCCAGGATTGATAATAGCACTTATCGGAGCCATCCTCACATTAATATTCCTACGCGATTACATCATGGGAAAAAGTATCCACATGGGGCCGACCATACTAGCAATAATGCTAACATTATTCGGGACATTCTTCATGTTCACAGGCATAATACTAGATTCCATGAAGAAGATGATTATAGAATATGCCCAGAAAAGATGATAAAGAGGTTGATGATCTATGGAAGATATCAAAGTATATGATGGTAAATGCGTGCTTGTAACAGGAGGCGCTGGTTGCATTGGCAGCAACCTCTCAAGGCGACTCGGCGAAGCCGGGGCGCATGTGATAATCCTGGATAACCTATCATCAGGTTATGAGTGGAATATCCCAGTAATGGAGAATATAGAATTCATAAGAGGGGATATACTCGATGATGAGATCCTGAAAAGAGTCTACAAGGAAAGACCAGATTATGTTTTCCACCTCGCAGCCCACTTCGCCAACCAGAACAGTGTAGACCACCCCGAGGAGGACCTGCTAGTTAATGGACTCGGCACCCTGAAAGTCCTAGAATACGCCCAGCTCATCGGCGTTGAACGCTTCATCTATTCATCATCCGGCTGCGGCGTCTACGGCCTAGACTCCAAGATACCATTCAAAGAAGATGACATTTCAATCTCACTACACACACCATACCAGGTGACAAAACTCCTAGGAGAATTATACACCAACTACTTCCACAACCTCTATGACCTCCCAATAGTCAATGCAAGATTCTTCAACGTCTACGGACCAGGAGAAGTCCCAGGGAAATACCGGAACGTCATACCAAACTTCTTCTACTGGGCCATGAACAACCAACCCCTACCAATAACCGGAGACGGTACAGAGACAAGGGACTGGACATTCGTAGATGATATAATAAACGGTCTAATAGCCATGGGAGCCCGCGAAAAAGCAATAGGAGAAGCCATAAACCTAGGATCTGGAGAAGAACACCAGGTAATAGAAATGGCCAACATCATCAATGAACTCACAGGAAACAAGGCAGGTATAGTTTACAAGCCGAGAAGAGAATGGGATGCTAAAACCCGCCTACTATCATCCATAGAAAAGGCAAAAAAACTCCTAGATTATGAGCCA
The DNA here is from genome assembly GCF_023167465.1 of Methanothermobacter tenebrarum. Lineage (NCBI taxonomy): Archaea > Methanobacteriati > Methanobacteriota > Methanobacteria > Methanobacteriales > Methanobacteriaceae > Methanothermobacter > Methanothermobacter tenebrarum. The sequence continues at coordinate 748,566 of NZ_AP025698.1, forward strand.
ATGACAACATTCAGGGAAGGATTAGAGAAAACCCACCAATGGTTCAAGGAAAACTGGGAACTCATACAAGAAAGCGCTGAATTCTAGACCGGTGAAGACATGAAAATACTCCTAATACAAGAATCCGATTGGATCGCAAGAAACCCCCACCAACAACACCACCTCATTGACCGTCTAAGCCTCAGAGGACACAGGATAAAAGTCATAGACTACCCCATCGATTGGAGGAAAAACGAGCCAAGGGGACTCATCTACCCCAGGAGGCTCTTCAAGGGCGCTTGGAAGGTTAAACCAGAGGCCAAAATCGACGTGATAAGACCCAGCATATTAAAATTGCCAATCCTAGATTACCTCTCAATACCCATCACCCACAGCCTAGAGATAAAAAAACAAATCCAAAAATTCAAACCAGACATCATAGTAGGATTCGGGATAATCAACACTTACATAGGATTAAAAGAGGCCAAAAAAAGGGGCATACCATTTGTATATTATCCCATTGACGTCCTATACACGCTCATCCCAGAGAAGACCCTACAGGCCATTGGCAGATGGCTGATGAAAAAGATTCTAAGATCCGCAGACCTCGTGATCACTATAAACAAGCGGCTAAGACAATTAATGATAGAAATGGGCGCGAACCCCCATGATACGATAGTCATAGAAGCCGGTATAGACCTTGAAAAGTTCAACCCCAGCCTAGACGGGTCCAAAATAAGAAAAAAATACAATATAAAGGATGATGAAATACTATTATTCTTCATGGGCTACCTCTATGAATTCTCAGGTTTAAAAGAATTAGCCCTTGAAATGGCCAAGAAGAACCACCCACGGATTAAACTCATGATAGTGGGTGAAGGCGACGCCTACAATGACCTCAAGAATATAAAGGACGAAAACGGCCTCAAAAACCTTATACTCGTGGGGAGCCAACCCTATGATAGGATACCTGAGTTCTTAGCGGCGGCTGACATCTGCATACTACCAGCCCGCAGAGAAGAGAAGATAATGCAAGATATCGTGCCGATAAAAATCTACGAGTATCTTGCAATGGCCAAACCAGTTATAGCCACAGGATTCCCAGGTATAAAAATGGAGTTCGGCGAAGACAATGGAATACACTACATAGAAAAACCAGAGGACGTGCTCACAGTAGCCAGCGAACTTGCAACTGGCGACCTCCAAGGTGAAGGGATGAAAGGTAGAAGGTTTGTTGAATCCAACGACTGGGAGGTCATAACGGACAAATTCGAAGAAACACTTAAAAAATTAGTGATTTAAGCCCCGGGCGGGGATTGAACCCGCGACCACGGGATTACGAGTCCCGCGCTCTACCAGACTGAGCTACCGGGGCCCCCCTGTAACCATAATCGTCCAAGGTTAACTGATGATCTGTTAACTGTTCCAAGTCTATGCACATTCCATCCCTTGCAGCTATGACCCTCGTATCTGTATCTTCCTGTACTCTGAGGGCTTCACCATCTGGATCGTTAAATATCATCTTCATGCCAAGGTGGGTCATTATTGCAAGTTTGGGTTTCACATTCTCTATGAGGAGTTTGAAATCATCTGAGCACATATGCCCCCTTATATGTTCATTATCCGGTCTTATAACACTTGCTATTAGGACGTCGGCTCCACGATGATATGAGCCGAGTTCATTGAAATAGGCCGTGTCTGATGTATATGATATAGTTATCCTTGGGGTTTGGAACTTGAAACCTATACATGTGGGGTCCCCATGTATGGTTTTTGTGGCTGTGATCTTTATATTGTCTAGTTTTGTTGTCTCACCATCCTCTAGTATTATGTTTTCTGTTTTGCTTAGATGATACTTGGATATGCAAGGACCCCAATCCTTGTAACCTTTTATGACGCTGAGGCTCCCTATTACTGTCCCCTTGCTTCTGGTCATCCCCCTTGTCATGGCTTCGATGAGAACTTCAGCGTCTGTGTAATGGTCAGTGTGTGAATGTGATACTATTATAGCGTCTAGTCTTCGGGGGTTTAGGCCGAATTGATATGATCTTATCAATGCTCCTGGTCCGGGGTCTATATGGATGTTTTTACCCTCGAGGTTGTCTATCCTTAAACCGCCGGTCATCCTCTTTTGTGTTATGGTGGCGAAATCGTCCACCACCACTTCCTAGGAATGTTAGTTTCATGGTCAATCACAACCCTTCATGTTCTGCAGAGTATAACGTTACATTGTAGTGGGATTTTTTTATCTTTTATTTGCAGGTTTTCATCCTCTATAACGACGAGATCGCCCACGTTGACTTTTCCAGGTTTTTCTTTTAGCATTAGCACGTTTTCCCCGGGTTTGGCGACCCTTTTCCATTTTATGTTGAAGGCTTCTACATTGGGGGCTAATTTTACCTCGATTTTGTCATTGTCTATGTTTATCACTTGTCCAACTTTCCCTTCCTTGATTATCTTTGATGCCATTTTTATCTGTTCACTCCTTTTTATGAGTTCCCTTTGTAATTTGGCCCTCCATTTTTGGAGTGTTTTCACATCCCTTAGAATGGTTTCTCTGAGCAGTCTGTGAGCTTCTCTTTTATCTAACCTTGGAGTTTTTATGTACATGTCATATTCTGGGCTTATGGTTGGTGTCCTGGCCGCGACCTCTTCTAATACTCTCTTTAGGAGTTTTGAGACTTCTTTTAGGCTTGTTTTTTTCTTCCAATATTTCTTTAGTAGTTTGCTGGCGAGTTTTTTTGTTATCTTATTCCCGAATATTACAATGGAACTCTCACCCTTCTCAAACTTGGTTATATTGGATCCTATAAGTTCTATCACCTGGTATGCTCCTGTAGTGGCGTATATTCTCCTTCTCTTAGCCTCGAAGGGTGTTTTAAAGCTCACTTCACCTACTACAATGTCTCCGATGCTTCGAACCTTCCTGGCATCATCTGTTATATTTAATGTTATGCCAAGTTGCTCGGCCCTACTTCTCAGTTCCTCCTCTGTTTTGATATTACCCTCATATAATTCCCTTTCGAGTTCCCTTCTATTCTGGGCGCTCCCCAGGTATGCTATTTTTCTCCTGTCACCTATTATTACACAGCCTTTACTACTCACATAGGTTATTATAAGGCTCATCTATGGGTCACCTATCCACATTTGAATTGGATGATCATACTCTGAGAGGTGTTGACTCTCCCCCTTTTGGGAAGTATTTTATCAGAAGATTTATATATATTGTATCCAGTTATGTCCTAGGAGAATTTTAAATGGAACACGAAAACGCCCTTATAAAAGAGAAGAGCCCATATCTTCTACAACACGCCCACGACCTCGTGGATTGGCTTCCATGGGGCGAAGAGGCGTTTAAGATGGCTAAAAGGGATGATAAGCCGATATTCCTGTCAATAGGCTACTCCACATGTCACTGGTGCCATGTAATGGCCAGAGAATCATTCAACGACCCCATAGTCGCCAAACTCATCAACGAAACATTCGTACCAGTCAAAGTAGACCGGGAAGAAAGACCAGACATTGACAATATTTACATGAACGCCTGCCAACTTCTAACAGGTACAGGAGGCTGGCCACTCACAATATTCCTAACACCCGATGGTAGACCATTCTTCGCAGGCACATACTTCCCAAAAGAGACAAGCCAGGGCATGCCAGGCCTGAAAGAGATCATATTAAAAACTGGGGAACTTTGGGAAAAAAAGCCAGAAGACATAGACAATGCCGCCACAGAGATCACCATGGCCATCAAGAGGATGAACGCCCCCACCCAACCACACGAAATCCAAGAGAGGATAATAGATGTGGGATTCGAGGAATTAGAAAAGGCATTCGACCATGAAAACGGGGGTTTCGGGTCTTCACAGAAATTCCCACTACCAAACCACCTCTACTTCCTACTAAGGTACGGTCTTTTAAAAGAAAAAAAAGCCCTAGAAATGGTTGAACTAACCCTTGATAAAATGCGCCTAGGGGGCATCTACGACCATATAGGCTATGGTTTCCACCGTTACACCATAGACCCCAAATGGAGGATACCCCACTTCGAAAAGATGCTCTACGACCAGGCTCTAATGGCCATAGCATACCTTGAAGCCTACCAGACACTGGGAAAAGAACTCTACAAGGAAACAGCAGAGGAAATATTCGAATATGTTATAAGGGAGATGAGATCCCCAGAAGGCGGGTTCTACTCAGCTGAGGACGCGGAAAGCGAAGGAGAAGAAGGCAAATTTTATCTCTGGACCATGGAAGAACTAAGAGAAATTCTAGATTCTCATTTACTCTGCGAATTCTTCAATGCCAAAAAAGAGGGCAACATACCAGATGAAACCGGAAAACCCTCAGGAGAAAACATCCTCTATATGAAGAATATCCCAGAAAAATTCGCAGAAGAAAAGGGTATAGACCCCACCGAATTCCTAAAGAAACTTGAAGAGGGGAGAAGAAAACTCTTCAATTACAGATCCCAGAGAAGCCCACCCAATAAAGATGATAAGATCCTCACAGACTGGAATGGGCTCATGATAGCAGCCTTCGCAAGGGGCTATAGGATAATAGGGGATAAAAGGTACCTGAAGGCAAGTAAGGATGCTCTAGGATTTATCATGGAAAAACTCTATAAAAACGGGAGATTAATGCACCGTTACAGGGACGGTGAAAGTGCAATATGGGGCAACCTCGATGATTACGCCTTCCTCATCTGGGGGATACTAGAATTATATGATGCAACCTTCGATGAAGAATACATAAAACTCGCCCTTGAACTATCAGAGGAACTAAACAGACACTTCAAAGATGAAGAGAATGGGGGATTCTTTTTCACGGCAGATTACTCTGATAGTCTTTTAATCAGGAAAAAAGAGGCCTCTGATAGTGCAACACCATCGGGTAATTCTGTCCATGCACTAAACCTGCTAAGGCTAGGGAGCATACTAGAAGATGAAACCCTGACCAAAATTTCAGAAGATATCATAAAATCATTCGCAGCCAAGATTAAACGAATACCTATCGCCTACACCCTACTTTTAGTAGGGGCCCACTGGCACCAAAAAGGTGGTAGCAGTCTAGTTATAGCAGCCAAGACAAAATCGTGCATACCCAACAAACTAAAAAGTACATTTATACCCTACCTTACAATAACCCTTAAACTAGAAGACAGCGACTGGTCATTCGCACCAGAAACATTAAGAAATAAGAAAGTACTCAACGAATGCACCTATTACCTATGCAAGGATAAAACCTGCCACCCACCAACACAAGATCCGGAAACCATAATAGATATCCTAACCAAATAATAGGATCGGGTTTCCCATGGAAACCTCCAAAAAAAGGCTTATAATCTGCACCCTATTAACAATAGCCATAATCCTCCTGGTAAGATCCAACCTAGGATACTGGAGCATACTACCATCCTCCATAATCTTCTTCTATGGAAGCTACCCATTCTTCAAGGACACCATCAGAGAACTAAAAAACAAGAACCTAGGATCCATGAGCCTAACGATTATCGCAATTACAATAGCCTACCTCTACATTATACTCACACCCCAAACAGGAACCATCCCAATAGAACTGGCCATAATCATCATAATAATACTAGCCGGCCGCTGGCTCGGAACAAAATTAACAGAAAAGATAAAAGAACCACTAGAAGGGCCAATGAATAGCATACCCGTTAATACGCGTATTATAGAGAATGGGAAGGTCAAGGAAGCTCCCACAGAAACTATAAGACCAGGAGACCTCATACTAGTAAAAACTGGGGAAAGGATACCAACAGATGGTACAATAATAAAAGGTTCAACCATAATACACCCAACCATTAAAAACATTATAGAGAAGACCCCAGGAGAGAAAGTTACAGCATCATCAATAAACATCAAAAACCCAATACTAATAGAAGCACTGACAACCAGCAAAGGATCATTCATCCACCAGATAATAAAACTCCTAAAAAGAAAAGATAAAACTAGGATACAAGAATCAGCAGACAAAACCGCATCCGCCCTCATAATAATAGTAATTGCAGTGGCAATACTCACATTCCTCCACTGGAATAAAAACATAACCGCACTGCAACATGCCATAACAGTACTCATAGCAGCATCACCACACGCCATCAGATTAGCAGCACCCACCGCAACCCTCGCAGCCACAATAATATCCGCAAAGGATGGTATAATCATAAAAAACAGAAGATCATATGAGACCGCGCGCCAAATAGACACCATAGTATTCAACAAGACGGGAACCCTTACAATGGGCGAATTCAAAGTAACAGATATCATATCATTAGACGACGAAATAGATGAAGGGGACATAATAAACTACGCAGCTGCAATAGAATCCAAAAGCCAACACCCCATAGCAAAGGGTATAAAAGAAGTGGCCAAGGACCCCATACCAGTGAAAAAATCCAAGCAGATCCCAGGAAAAGGCATTAAAGGATACGTTGGAGATACAAAAATCCAAGTCACAAGTTACAAGCACATTAAAGATCTAGGATTCCAAGTAAACCCAGAAATCCTAAAGATGATAGACCAGGGAAAAACACTAGCATTCATAATCATCAACGACGAACTCAAAGGGTGCATCGGACTTTCAGATAAAATAAAAAAAGAGGCGAAGAAGACAATAAAAAACCTACAAGACAAGGGGATAAAATGTATAATGTTAACAGGAGACAATAAAAAAGTCGCCGAACCCATCGCCAAGGAACTTGGACTAGACGAATACCATGCAGAACTCACAAACAAGGAAAAGGCGGAGAAAATCGAGAAAATGCAAAAAGAAGGGTTAAAGGTCGCGATGATAGGCCAGGCTGATGACGCACCAGCCCTAAAACAGGCCGATCTCGGCATAGCAACGGGTACAGGTCATAGACTGGACATTGAAGGCGCCGATATCATCATCCCATGGGGTAAACTATCCGATGTTCCAAGGATACTAGAAATCGCCACAGCCACCCACAATAAGATAAAAGAAAACCTTGCATGGGCAGCCATCTACAACATGATAACAATACCACTCGCCACAGGAATATTATACCAGCAGATAAACCCGCCCATAGGAGCCGCCCTAATGGTTCTAAGCACCATAATCCCAATATTAAACTCCAAAACCATCATAAAGAGGTGAAAAGTATGGTGAAAACACTTAAGAATCTGGTCAAAGCTTTTATTGGTGAAAGCCAAGCAAGGAACAGATACACATTCTATGCTAAAATAGCTAAAAAGGAAGGATTTGAACAAATTTCAGAAATATTCCTAATAACAGCCGATAATGAAAGAGAACATGCCAAATGGTTATTCCGGATGATACAAGAACTAAAAGGAGCAGATGATCCCATAACAGTGGAAGCGGAAGCCCCACTCACATTAGGAGATACCATGGAGAACCTTAAAGCAGCCATAAAAGGGGAGAATTACGAGTATAGTGAAATGTACCCCGAATTCGCGGATACCGCGGAAGAAGAAGGATACCCAGATATAGCGAAACGCCTAAAAGCCATAGCAGCCGCTGAAAAACACCACGAAGAAAGATACAAAAAACTCCTAGAACTTGTAGAATCCAATAAAGTTTACAAGAAAGACAAAGAAGTCACATGGACCTGTAGAAAATGCGGGTACACACACAAAGGCAAAAAACCGCCTGAAAAATGTCCATCATGCGACCATCCAAGCAGATACTTCCAAATAAAATGTGAAAAATACTAAGGAGGAAAAAATTGACGAGTATAAACCAAATATTCAGATGCAACATATGCGGGAACATAGTCGAAGTCCTCAATCCAGGTGAAGGACGCCTAGTATGCTGCGACCAGCCAATGGAACTACTATTAGCAAGACGCACCGACGTCGGCCCAGAAAAACACATACCCATAACAGAGGAAACAGAAGAAGGAAACCTAAAAGTGAAAGTTGGTAGAACAGCCCATCCAATGGAAAAAAACCACCACATCCAATGGATAGAAATCCTAGTAGATGATAAAGTGTTAAGGAAAACCCTCAAACCAGGTGACAAACCAGAGGCAACATTCAAAGAAAAACCAACCAAGAATATCATGGTAAGATCATATTGCAACATACATGGACTATGGCACGATTAAAAAAAGAGAATGGCAAGCCCCCCCACAAAATGCACATTTAATGCATCAAGGAGGCTTACCCCCAAGATTCTGGTGGACACCACCCACATGATGGGTTTCTTTGCCGAGGGAGTATGAAGCATGAAAAGAGGACTTTTATTAGCCCTTATAATACTTATAACCGTTTCCTTTAGTGGGTGCATCTCTAATATAAGTGAAATAAACAAGCTATCAGGGGATATCAACCAACACCTTAAAAAGGGTGATGAATATTATAATGAGGCCGCAGAGGACGTGAACAATTATAGGCTGGATAGCGCCCTTGAAAAATGCGAATCAGCATCATCTGAGTATAACGCGGCCCGACTTTTAACATCCGAGGCCATGGCATACGCAAATGAATTAGGGGACCAAGTATTCATAGAATACCTGAAACTTGTACTAGCAGAGATAGATGCGAAACTGAACGCCACATCAGAACTTAAAAATGCCATACAACTCCTGAACATAGACGAGATAACCTCAGCCAATAATAGTCTAGACCTCGCAAACAAATTCATGTACCAGGCTAAAGATTATGAAAGACAACGAGAAGAACTAGTAAACAAAAACCCCCAAAAGTTCAACATCTGAAAGATTGCGATTATGGAATGAAAAAAAAGAGGCATGGGGAGAAGAAACCTAAAATTAGCAGTAACTGCTTTTTTTCCACTCCTATTATTGACCTCCGGAATCACTATAAATGCGCTTCCTTAGATTCTTTCCTGGAAAGACACTTCACAGCATTAAGATGCTCTTATATTATTGAATGGCCTGTTAATGGATTATAACCGATCTGGGGGGTTTCTGGATCAGCATTGACACCACACTAAGAAATCTACCCAGGGAGTGTATGGAAGGTTGAACTACCATAGCTGTCGCAAAGGGACTTCCTGCCAATAGGATTAACTCAAATCTTTCATGATACTAAAATGCACCCTCATAGTTTGTTCGACACAAAATCCATGATAACAACTTCAATCCAATTAGCGGATACCCTTTAACGGATATCCAATACCATATTGTAATAGATAATGAATTGGGGAACATGCCCATAAAAGGGTTCGAAGCCCCATCAAACCCTCCTATTGGTGTATCGAATCTGACGCGCCCAAAAAAATAGAATATGTTGAAATGGCCAGGAGAACTCATACTGGATGGAAAAGCATGGCTTTACACCCCCCAATACAATTTCACCGAGCAACATTAGGCGCCCCAAGTTTCTCACCAGAGACCGCACCTTAGAGTCTATGTGAAAATCATATTACAATGCCAAGGGGGGTCAATTTAAAGGATAGCGATATCATGGAAAAAGCCCGGATACTCATATTAACCTTAATTATAGTGACTATTTTATCCCTTCTCATCTATCAACCAAATGGAAAGGTGAGTGAAATTATTATAGGCAAAAACGAGTATGGTGAAGTTATACGCGAAGGACCATTCGGAGACCCGAACTCTCCTGATAGGGTAGCATATATAGTTGGGGTGCACCCCCACGAGTCACAGGCCCATGAAGCCATCATCAAAGCCATAAGACAAGAAGACAAATCCCTAAAGAAATGCTATTACATTTACAAGGTGAATGTTACAAGGAATCCCAACGATTATGAGGAAGGGAGGTTGAACGGCCAATTACTAGCCAGAGAGTATGTTATCCCTGACATAGAAAGGATGTCAATAAAACTCGTGATTGATGTCCACTCTAATGTGGGCCGTTACGATGAGAGAAGATTCCTTTTTATCCCATACCCCTCTGATAAAACTAGGAAAATTGCCAATATGATAACTGATAGGATTGGCTGGTTACAATTATATGAACCCCCAAATCCGACCAGCCCAGAATATGTTACCATCCCCTTAATTAAGAGGGGCATACCCGCGATAGTCTATGAAACATACGCCTATGAAACCCCAGAACAAACATTTAAACAAGCAAAGGAGCTTATATTAGTGATAGATAGCCTATCCTTCCTTTTTGAATGATACCCATCGTAACATGAAAAGTTTCCTCAGCCACTAATATTTTAACCCTATCGGCGGGAAGTCCCCCTTTTGGGAGGGGATGAAAGCCGAAAGTTTATATACTTTCTCTTCCAATATATTTCTCTGTGCTTACCTCCAGGTAGGAAGGATGTGACCTCATCCATTAGCCCTGTATCCTATAAAACCGTGGGACTGGATGGGGTAGGGTTGGGACAACCCAGAATTCACACCTGTTAGGGTGATGCTACAGGTCGTCTGTGAAGCGGGCCTGCAATAGCTGGTGGTAGTTCACAATTTCTATAGGTGTCATTTTTGAAAAAATACAAATGTAAAGTTTGCGGATACATCTATGACCCGGAAAAGGGCGAACCGCGTAGGGACACGCCCCCAGGGACACCCTTCGAGGATTTACCCGACTTGTGGAGATGTCCATCTTGCGGGGCTCCTAAGAGGATGTTTAAACCAATAGACTAATTTGTGGGGGGGTAATTTTCCATGGATAGATACAAGTGTCAAATGTGCGGATACATTTACGACCCAGAGGAAGGTGACCCAAACCGTGACATAGAACCTGGAACACCCTTCGAGGATTTGCCAGATGATTGGACCTGTCCCATCTGTGGAGTGGGAAAGGACCAATTCGAAAAGATTGATTAAAATGGTAATTAAAAGAGTAGCCGAGGACGTTTACGCTCTCCAAAGCTTTGACTGGGATAGGAGAACCTTCGATAGCATACTAGAAACTCCAAAGGGTACAACATATAACTCTTTCTTGATAAAAGACGAGAAAAACATCCTAATAGATTCAACAAAACCTTCAATGGCAAAGGAACTATTAGAGGATCTTGAATCCCTAAACGTCCAAATAGATTATATAGTATCCCAGCATGCAGAACAGGACCACTCAGGTGCAATACCAGCCCTACTAAGAGAATATCCAAATGCCAAGATCCTGGGGACGAGAGCATGCAAAGAACTCCTAGAAAACCTACTGGGAATACCAGCCGAGAAAATCCAGAACATAGAAGACGGGCAAGTACTATCAGCCGGCCGCCACAAACTAAATCTTATAGTAACCCCATGGGTTCACTGGCCAGATACCATGGTATCATACCTCCTACCAGAGGGCATATTATTCTCCTGTGACTTCTTTGCATCACACTTTGCAACAACTAAGACAATAACAAAGTTAGAGGAAATCCAAGAGGAGGCTAAAAGATACTATGCACATATAATGATGCCATTCTCCCAGATGATACAAGGAAACCTGGAAAAACTCAGAAACCTAGAAATAAGGATGATAGCACCATCACACGGTCCCATCATAGAAAAACCAGAGATCATACTAGACCTCTATGGGAGATGGTCATCACAAACATCAAAGAAGGTCACCATAGCCTATATTTCAATGCATGGAAGCACAGAACTCATGGTCAAACACCTCACAAGAACCCTCACAGACTTGGATGTTAACATCAGAGTAATAAACCTCGCAAATACCAGTACAGGGGAGCTTATAATGGAACTTGTCGATTCAAGGGCCATGATCATAGCATCCCCCACAGTATTAACTAGGCCGCATCCAAGTGTAGCCTCCATGTTATACCTTGTTAACATGCTCAAACCACCAATAAAATACGTTGCCCTAATAGGCTCATATGGTTGGGGCACCCTCATCGAAAAAGAAACCAGAAAATTACTCGGGACCATGAACATAGAATTCCTGGAGCCCGTGCTCATAAAGGGCAAACCACACAAGGAAGATTTTGAAAGACTAGATAAACTTGCATGGGAAATTAAAGAAAAAATTGGAGAAGATGAAAAATGATAAGTGAAAGGATAGAAAAAGCCCTGAACCGGCAGTTGAACGCGGAATTATACTCCGCCTACCTGTATCTTTCAATGGCCGCATATTATGAAGCCTCTGACTTGCCAGGATTCGCTAATTGGATGCGAGTCCAGGCACAAGAAGAACTAACACATGCCATGAAATTCTTCGATTACATAGTTCAAAGAGATGGCCGAGTAACCCTCGAAATGATTGAAAAACCACCAGAAGAGTGGGAATCCCCAGTGGATGTTAGTAAACATGTGCTAGAACATGAAAGGAAGGTCACAAGTCTGATAAATGATCTTGTGGATTTGGCCCTAGAAGAGAAAGATCATGCCACCTACAACTTCCTACAATGGTTCGTCGCAGAACAAGTTGAAGAGGAGGAATCAGCGGGAGAACTCCTCAGAAAGGTTAAACTAGCATCCGAATCACCCGCCAGCATCCTCATGGTCGATAACGAGCTTGGAGGGAGAGTATTTAACCCGCCAACAGATGAAAAGGGGGAATAATAATGGAAAAAGAAGGAAGAATGCCCCTTATAGGGGATGAATTCCCAGAAATGGAAGTTCAGACAACCCATGGTATGATGAAACTCCCAACAGAATACAAGGGAAAATGGTTCATACTATTCAGCCACCCAGCAGATTTCACACCAGTCTGCACAACAGAATTTATAGCATTCCAGAAAAGATACCCACAGTTCAAAGAACTGGACTGTGAACTGATAGGACTAAGCGTAGACCAGGTATTCTCACACCTAAAGTGGATCGAATGGATAAAAGAGAACATGGAAGTAGAAATCGAATTTCCCATAATCGCAGACACAGGGAAAGTAGCTGATACACTCGGCCTCATACACCCTGGAAGGCCAACCAACACAGTAAGGGCGGTTTTCATCACAGACCCTAAGGGTATAATAAGGGCCATACTATATTATCCACAGGAACTTGGACGTAACATGGATGAAATACTGCGAATGATAAAGGGTTTCAAGAAGATCGACGAGGAAGGTGTCGCCCTACCAGCCAACTGGCCCGAGAATGAGATAGTTGGTGAAGGGGTTATTATACCACCACCAACGGACGTGGAAACCGCCAAGGAGAGGAAAGGCAAAGAAAACTGTTTTGACTGGTGGCTATGCTACAAGAAACCATAAAATAGGGGGAGATGATAATATGGGGAAAAAGTTTTATGAACTGCCAGAACTGCCCTATGGGTATGATGCCCTCGAACCTTATATTTCAGAGGAGCAACTGCTAATACACCACCAGAAGCACCATCAAGCCTATGTGGATGGTGCCAACAACCTACTTAAAAGATTGGATGAAGCCCGCGAATCCAAAACAGGCATAGACTACAAAGCCACTGCGAAGGAATTATCATTCCATGTTGGCGGCTTCCTATTACACAGGTTCTTCTGGGAGAACATGGGCCCCGCAGACGAGAACAGGGGAGAACCCCATGGCAAGATAAAAGATTATATCGAAAAAGACTTCGGAGACTTTGAAAGGTTCAAGGAGGAGTTCTCACAGACTGCTATAAGCGTTGAAGGGTCTGGTTGGGCCATGTTAACATATTGTCCCCTCACGGATCGTCTACTCATAGTCCAGGTTGAGAAACACAACATCAACCTAATACCACAATGTAAAGTTCTCCTCACATTAGATGTGTGGGAACATGCATACTACCTCGACTATAAGAACCTGCGCCCAGATTATGTAGAAGCATTCTGGAACATCATAAACTGGGACGAAGTAAACAACCGAATAGAAACCCTCTAATAATATCTTCTAATTTTTTTCTTATTTTGGAATGATCCCACCCCCCAAATCAAAAACTATTTTTTAAACTCCTCAAAAATTTTATCCTTAGAATATTTCAAAGAAGGGTTGATCCAAGATGATCTGGGACGAAAAAATGGAATGCATTACAAGGGACGACCTAGAAGAACTACAACTTAAAAGATTACAGGACACCCTAAAAAGGGTATATGAGAAAGTACCATACTACAAGAAGAAATTTGAAGAAAACAACATCTACCCCGAGGATATTGAAAGTCTCGAAGACGTGAAAAAACTCCCCTACACGACAAAGGATGACCTCAGGAAAGCCTACCCCTTCGGGATGTTTGCAACCCCCAAGAGGGAGATAATAGAAGTGCACACATCCTCAGGGACCACAGGCAAGCCCGTGGTCTCAGGGTACACAAAAGAGGACATAAAAATCTGGAGCGAAGTGATGGCAAGAGGCCTTACAATGATGGGGGTTACAGAAGATGATATCATACAAAACACCCATGGTTACGGTCTATTTACAGGAGGATTCGGAGTACACTATGGAGCGCAGAGGATAGGGGCGACAGTGATCCCCATTTCAACCGGCCAGACAAGGAGACAAATCGAGATCATGAAAGACTTTGGGACGACAGTCATGATATTCACACCATCATATGGATTATACCTATCAGAGGTGGCCGAAGAAGAAGGCTACAACCCAAGCAAATTCCAACTAAAGGCCATAGGCTTCGGAGCCGAGATGTGGACAGAGGAAATGCGAAGAGAACTTGAAAAGCGTTTCAACGCACCAGCATTCAACATCTACGGTCTCACAGAGATCATCGGACCAGGCGTTGCCATGGAATGCCATGAAAAAAATGGCCTACACATCTTCGAAGACCACTTCTACCCAGAGATCATAAATAGTAAAACTGGTGAGAACCTGCCACCCGGAAAACGGGGTGAACTTGTCATAACAACCCTCACAAGGATTGGGATGCCAATCATCAGATTCCGCACAAAGGACATCACCTCAATAAACTATGATGAATGCGCTTGCGGGAGAACCCTAGCGAGGATTTCAAGGATAACAGGACGCGCCGATGACATGTTAAAAGTAAGGGGAGTATCAGTATTCCCCTCACAAGTAGAGAAGGCCCTGCTCAAAGTTGAAGGGCTTCAACCCCATTACCAGATCATCGTAACCCGGCCACATCTCATGGATGAGATGGAAGTTAAAGTTGAAACTTCACCAGAGGTCTTCTCAGATGACATAGGAGAGATGATGAAACTACAGAAGAAAATTGAAGACTACATAGCGGATGAGATAGGATTAAGAGTCAAAGTAACCCTAGTAGAACCAAAAACTTTGCCAAGGAGTGAAGGAAAGGCGGTTAGGGTTATAGATAAAAGGAAATTCTGAGGTCCATAATATGAAAGTCGAACAAATCTCAATATTCCTAGAAAACAAGAAAGGAAGACTCTGGAAAGCCCTTAACACATTAAAGGATGCTGGTATAAACATCAGAGCATTATACTTAGCAGACACTTCAGAATTTGGCATATTGAGGCTTATAGTCCCAGACCCCCAGAAGGCGAAGAAGGTTCTCGAAGAAAACGATTTCGCAGTTAAAACAAATGAAGTAATAGCAGTAGAATTGGAAGATAAACCAGGAGGCCTCGCATCCATCCTAAAAATACTCAAAGATTCCCAGATAAACCTAGAATACATATATGCTTTTGTACATGAAAAAAAAGACAAGGCCATCCTATTCTTAAAAGCTGATGACATAAACCGGACAATAAAAGCACTACAAGAGGGTGAGGCGCGACTATTAACAGCTGAAGAAGTCTACAAACTCTAGATCTAATAACTACCTGTGATCACCTATATAAACATGGGTATCCCGGCCACCCAAACGGTAAAATTTTAAGCCTCACTGGTACCGTCCATCCAATGAAAACCTAAATTATAGAGACTGCCAGTAGTGTGAGCATCAGAGCCAAAAATACCCCCATCCAAACCATATATAACAAGTTAAGATACTACAGTGTGTGGGGGTCAATAGATTGGTACCATCAATATTTCGTCTATTATAGGGGCTTCTGTACCTTGATTCTTATCATGCAGGTGCCCGGGCTACTTCATACTACTGTTACACACTTTGCAAGGTTTCTTGGATGGTCTGGGTCTTCGCCCTTCATTACACTGATATAATAGGCTAGTAACTGTAATGGTATGATATATAGGATTGGTGATATTTCCTCTCTTATACTTGGATTAAATGATATGTAATCACTTGTGTTCTTTTTAAATTCTTCATCATCTTCTGATCCGAGGCCTATGACCTCAGCACCCCTCGATTTAACCTCCTTAACATTACTTAAAGTTAGAGTATGTGAATTGCGGAACTCCTTATCCCCATGTACTTCTGATTTTAAAAAGAGTGGTGGGGGTGCTATGGCCACTACAGGCGTTCCTTTTTCTATTAATGCTATGGGGCCGTGTTTTAGTTCTCCTGATGCGTAGGCTTCAGCGTGGATATAAGTGATCTCCTTGAGTTTTAGGGCTCCTTCTAGTGCTGTTGGATATGAAAATCCGCGTCCAATGAATAAGAAGTCAGATTCATCCTTGTAGGTTTTTGCAATATCTTTTATGAGTTCATCCTTTTCTAATATTTTCTCCATCTCCTCGGGAAGCTTTCTCAGATCCTCTATGATATCGGGTTTTTGGCCTATAGTGGCTGCTAACATGTATATGCAGGCTAGTTGGCTTATATAGGTTTTTGTTGCCGCGACACCAATCTCTGGACCCGCCCGGGTATATATTACATGGTCTGCTTCTCTGGTGGCTGTGCTCCCGAGGACGTTCACGATTGCTAATGTTTTTGATTTTTTGTTAGCGGCTCTTAGTGCGTTGAGTGTGTCTGCGGTTTCGCCTGATTGGGTTATGAATATTGTGAGGGTTTCCTCGTCGAGTGCATTGGCAGTGTATTGGAATTCGCTTGCTATTATGGCATCTGTTGGTATGTGGAGGATGCTCTCGAAGAGGTATTTGCCCACGAGGGCTGCGTGGTATGATGTTCCACATGCGACGAAACATATCCTTTTTATTTCCCTTATCTCATCCACAACCTGTTGGATTGCTTTGATTTCCCTGAGGGTGTCCCTTAAAACTTGTGGTTGTTCATGTATCTCCTTTAACATGAAGTGGTCATAGCCGCCCTTTTCAGCCATGTCAGGAGTCCATTTAATGTATTTGAATCTTTTTTCTTTGATGTTACCTTCCAGGTCTTTTATTTGGTGTCCGTTATCATCTATTGTAACCATTTCATTATCCTCTAGGAATATGACATTTCTTGCATGCTCTAGTATGGCTGGGGTGTCTGATGCTAGAAAATATCCTCGTTCACCCTTAGCCACTATTAGCGGACTCTCCTTCCTGGCGCCTATGATCTTATCGGGTTCGTCTGATGAGATCACAGCTATCGCATAGGCCCCCCTTAAACGTTTAAGGGCTTTTCTAACAGCCTCTTCGAGGTTGTGTCCACTTTTCTTGTATTCTTCTATTAAGTGTGCTATGACTTCAGTGTCTGTCTCGGATTCGAAACTGTGCCCCTTCTTTTCCAGTTCATCTTTTAGTTCCATATAGTTTTCGATTATCCCATTATGGACTATCGCTATATTTCCCTCGCAGTCTAGGTGTGGGTGTGCATTTTCTTTTGTTGGAGGGCCGTGTGTCGCCCAGCGCACATGGCCGATGCCTATTCTACCCGGGAACTTGGAAAGGTCTATTTTCTTTTCAAAATCTTTTATTTTACCCTCATCCTTTGCGATGATTATGCTTGAATTGAGTGTTGCGATACCAACAGAATCATAACCCCTATATTCCAACCTTTTAACACATCCTAATAGTATCGGGGCGGCTTTACCATTTTTTAGTATGCAAGCAGCTATACCACACATTATTTCACCTGGAGAAGCTTCATAGTCTTATACTCTCAGATTATAGTGGATAATCATAAAGGGATCTATATAAACTTTATTGATAATATATCACAATAATAGTTATAACACCTATATAAGTTCTCCCCCCCCAAAGAGAGATGTGATGATCATGAAACTGGGAAAACTACTCTACACCGGCAAGGCAAAGGACATATACGAGACAGACCACCCAGATGAGGTTATGATCCGATTCCGGGATGATATAACCGCAGGTGATGGTGAAAAACGTGACAGGATCCCTATGAAAGGATACTACAACTCCATAATATCCGCCAAGTTCTTCGAGGTTCTTGAAGCCGCTGGTATAAAAACCCATTATATAAGCTTGATAAAGCCAGGATACATCCTCGCCAGGAAACTTGAAATGATACCCATAGAAGTCATAACAAGGAACATAGCAACCGGAAGCCTCACCAGAAGGTATCCATTCAAGGAAGGCCAAGAATTCAAAGAGCCTATAATACAAATAGATTATAAAAGTGATGAATATGGAGATCCAATGCTCAATGATGATATAGCCATCGCCCTTGGCCTCACAACAATGGAAGAACTAGACAAGATAAGGAAGATAACACTAAAGGTTAACAAGACCTTAAAGGGGTTCCTCCAGGAAAAAGGTCTGCTACTCC
Organism: Methanothermobacter tenebrarum; assembly: GCF_023167465.1. NCBI lineage: Archaea > Methanobacteriati > Methanobacteriota > Methanobacteria > Methanobacteriales > Methanobacteriaceae > Methanothermobacter > Methanothermobacter tenebrarum. The sequence goes on from NZ_AP025698.1 coordinate 766,908, forward strand.
CAGACTTTAAACTAGAATTTGGACGATACAATAGCAGATTACTAGTAGGTGACGAGATAAGCCCAGACACCTGCCGATTATGGGAGATGAAAACCAGGAAAACACTAGACAAGGATCTTTTCAGGAGAGGTGAAGGCGACATAATAGAAGCCTATAGGAGAGTCGCATCCCTTATCCTCAACGAGGAGGATAAAAAAAGATGGAAACTAAAGGATGATCTGTTATGAAATTCAATGTTGAAGTCAGGATAAAATTGAAAAAGGGCATGCTAAACCCTGAAGCAGCCACAATACAAAGAGCCCTGGCACTGCTAGGATACGAGGTTGAAAATACCAACACAATAGATATCATAACCTTCACAATGGAAGAGGATAACAAAAAGAAGGTTGAAGAGGAAGTTGAAGACATGTGTCAACGCCTCCTCTGCAATCCAGTAATACACGACTATCAAATTAATATAAAACCTGAGGATTAAATATGAGGGTTGGAGTTATAAGATTCCCAGGCTCAAACTGTGACAGGGACGTCTACCACGCCCTTAAACTGGTAGGGGCCACGCCAGAATACATATGGTGGGATCGGGAGGATCTAAGCCATTTGGATGCGGTTGTAATCCCCGGCGGGTTCTCATATGGGGATTACCTCAGGGCAGGGGCGATAGCGGCCATAACACCAGTAATGGATGGTGTGAAGAAACTTGTGAAAGAAGAAAAACCCGTCCTAGGAATATGTAATGGGGCTCAGATACTCGCTGAAGTCGGCCTAGTACCCGGAGTCTTCACAGTCAACCAATACCCAAAATTTAATTGCAAATGGACAAAACTAAAGGTCAAAACTACTAGGACACCCTTCACTTCACTCTATAGTAGGGATGAGATTATTAGGATGCCGATCGCCCATGCAGAGGGAAGATACTACACCGACAACCTCCAAGAACTCTGGGACAATGAACAGGTGGTTTTACAATTTCATTCAGAAAATCCTAACGGGTCCATAGATGGGATAACAGGAGTCTGTGACAAGTCAGGGCTAGTATGTGCTGTGATGCCCCACCCAGAAAGGGCCTCAGAGGCCATACTAGGATCAGATGATGGTATAAGATTCTTCAAGGGTATAATAGAATACATTAGTAGGTGTTAGAATATGGTAGTATATCTTGTCGGCGCAGGACCCGGAGACCCAGAACTCATCACACTAAAAGCACTAAAGATCATAAAAGAGGCTGACGTCATAATATATGATCGCCTAATCAACAATAAAATCCTAGAATATGCTCCAGAGGATGCTAAGCTCATATACGTGGGTAAAAAACCCGGTGAACACACCAAGGCCCAGGATGAGATAAATAGGATAATAGTCGAGGAAGCCAAGAAAAACAATATAGTGGTCAGATTAAAAGGGGGCGACCCATTCATATTCGGCCGTGGAGGAGAAGAACTCCTAGCGCTGAAATCCCACGGAATAAAAACAAAGATAATACCAGGTATAACATCAGCCATAGGAGTGCCCACAGCAGCCGGCCTACCCATCACCCACAGGGGCCTGGCAACATCATTCACTATTGTAACAGGCCATGAAGATCCTACAAAGGCTAAAGAACAAGTACACTGGGACTACAAGGCAGACACACTCATCATACTAATGGGTGTGGGCAACCTCAAAGAGAACACAAAAGAATTGATGAAATATCGTCCAGCTGACACACCAGTCTGCGCAATAGAAAATGGGACAACCGAAAATGAGAGGATAACCTTCGCAACACTAGAAGACATACACACCAAGGATATAAAACCGCCCGCGATAATCATCATAGGACACATAGTAAACCTATACAAGAAAATAATAGAAGAGGACCCATAATGGACCTAAAAGGCAAAGTAATAGCCATCACAAGACCAGAGGAAAGATGCGAAGAAGCCATAAAACTCATAAAAAAGGCGGGTGGAAAACCATTCATCGCACCCACCCTCCAAATCCAAACCCCCAAGACAAAAACCCTCACAATATTATGCGAAAACCTCCAAAAATTCGATTGGATAATATTCACATCACCAGCAGCCATAAAATCCATAAAAAAACACTGCAAAAAAATAAAACTAAAACCAGACTGTAAAATTGCAGTTATAGGCCCCAAAACCCGCGAAGCACTCAAAGAACTAGGACTAGATGCAGATGTAATCCCATCCAATTACACCGCAGAGGGGCTAGTCGAGGCACTATCAGCCTATGACATGCAAGACAAAAACGTTGCAATACCACGGACACTCGCAGCCAGGAACGTGCTACCAGAAAATCTACAGAAAATGGGTGCCAAAGTCTATATAGCGGAAGCATACAAATCCACAATGCCAAAAAATGACAGAATACAAAAACTCATAGAAAAAATACTAAAAGAGGAGATAGACGCGATAACATTCACAAGCCCCCTGACCGTGGAAAACCTAATCAAAGCAGCCAATGAAAAAAAAGATGATATAATAAGAAGATTATCCGATGGGGGGATAACAGTAGCTGCCATCGGCCCCATAACCGCCAAAAAACTCAAAGAATATGGTATAAAGGCGATAACCCCAAAAAATTACACGATAAAGGGCATGCTCACAAAACTATTCCACGAACTCTCAGAGGACTGAAAACATGGAAACAATCATATGGCCAGCCTACCTCGATTCTAAAAAAACAAAAAAAGAAGGAAGAAAAATCCCAAGAAAACATGCAGTCGAATCCCCAACCCTAAACGAGATCAAAAAGGCAGCTGAAAGGTTAAAATTCAAGGCAAGGGTAGAAGCGGATAAAGCATATCCACCATCATGGTGGGAGCGCAGCGGAAGAGTCATAATAGAACACAACAACCTAAAAAAAAGAGAACTACTCCTCAAGATCAGTAAAATGATAAAAGCCTCCCGAAAGGGATGATAAGATGAAAACACCCCCACAACTCGATAAAGGCCTATTAAAGGCCAAGAGACTGATAAAATCCTCAGAGGATATCAAAGTTTACAGTCACCGCGACTGTGATGGCATAACAGCAGGGGCTATCATCTCAACCCTCCTTGAAAGACTAGGAAAAGAACACGAAATAGAATTCATAAACCTCAACCAAGTCGAGGACATCAAAATAGAAAATGAACTTACCATCTTCACCGACATGGGCTCAGGCCAACACATAGAAGAGATCACAACATCCAACTCCACTATAATAATCCTAGACCACCACCCACCACTACCAAGAAAAAACCTGAAAGGAGAACTATTAGAATTAAATCCAATAAAACATGGGATAGACGGTTCAACCCAAATCTCAGGCGGTGGCATGGCATACCTACTCTCAAAAAAATTCAACCACCACGACCTGAGCTGGATGGGCGTATTATCAGCCATAGGAGACCTCCAAAACACATTAACAGGCAAATTAACAGGCCTAAACGCTCAAATACTAGAAGATAGCAGGAGACTGGGGCAAATAGATATCATAGAAGACCTGTCAATCTATGGCAGGCAAACAAGACCCATATTCGTGGCCTTATCATACTTCAGTGACGTTAACCTGCCAATCACCAATAACAGGACAGAATCTATACTACTATTGAAAAAACTAGGGATACCATACAAGGAAGGGGAAAGATACCGTTGCCTATGCGACCTAACCATTGAAGAAAAAAGAAAACTATTCTCAGAACTTGTTAAAATGCTATCAAGGGAAGTGCCCCCAAGATACGTTAAATATATTCCACAATTAGTATTCGCAGAAGCCTACGACCTCAAAGAGGAGAAGAAGTACACTCCTCTCCGGGACTTGGCAGAGTTTTCCACAGCCATAAACGCTTGCACCCGGAACAACCACATCGAACTAGCACTCAGAATACTAAAAGGAGAAAGAGGCGTGGCACTAGATGAACTGGAAAGCGTCTCAAGGGCGTATAGAAGATACCTAGCAGAAAAAATAGAGCTAATAGAAACAGAAGAACTCTTACAACAAAAAAAGAACCTACAATACTTCAAAACCACCGAGATAAAGGATAACGTGATAGGCACCATAGCAGGGATGATACTAGGCTATGGTGACTGGAGAAAACCCATAATAGGCCTCGGAGTCAAAGAACATGGTACAAAGGTCTCCCTGCGCTGTTCAAGGCTCCTAGCATTAGATGGGATACACTTCGGATCCATAATAGGCAAAATAGCGGAGAAAGTCGGTGGCAGCGGCGGCGGACATGCAATGGCATGCGGAGCCTACATACCCCACGGAACCGAAGAAAAATTCCTAGAATTATTCGATAATGCGCTCAAAGACAAGATAAGGTGAAACAGGATGCGAGCATTCAAAAAGAAGGGAGAACTGACAAGATTCCAGATACTAGCCGAGATAGCGGAAAACCAACCACATATAAGGCAAAGAGACATTGCAGAAAAACTAGGCATAACAGTACAGGCAGTCTCAGAAAACATAAAAACACTAACAGACCAAGGCTACCTAGAAGCAGGAGACGGAAGATCATACTATAAACTGACAAAAAAGGGAATGGAAAAACTAAAAAAAGAAGCCATAACACTCAGAAAATACGCCGACACCGTACTCGAGACAATGAGCACCTACAAGTCAACATGGCCAGCAATAGCAAAAGAAAACCTACAAAAAGGCGAAGAAGTCGAACTATTCATGGAAAAAGGAATACTATACGCGAAAAAGAGAACAGACGGCCAAGCCCACGGGAAAGTCCTCCACGACGCCAAAAAGGGTGAAGATGTGGCCCTCACAGAACTCAGGGGACTGATAAACCTCAAAAGTGGCAAAGTAACAATACTAGTACTCCCAAGGATAAACGAAGGCGGATCCAGAACCGCCAACCTCCAAAAAATAGAAAAAATATACAAAAAAGAGGGCCACGACAAAGTCGGTATAATGGGGACAGTGGCAAGGGCCGTGGCCAACAAATTAAACTTGAAAGTCGATTTCGAATTCGCAACACCCGAAGCAACCCTAGCCGCGGCAAAAAGAGGCCTAAATGTCCTAGTATTGGCTGTGGGTAGGATGAGCAAAACCATAGCAAGAAAACTTGAAGAAGAGAACATAGAATACAAGATAGAAAATGTTATTAAGAAAGAAGGGAAACGAACCTGAAACTTAAAAAATCTTTGAATTTTACCAACATTTTAGCTTTGTCTTGTCAAATTCCCTATATTTTCCCCTCGAGGGGCTAGTGATTCATTTATCCTAATCTAGGAACATTTTGTCAACCTTTTTGTCCTTTTTCCAAATTTGATTCTGAATTTTTGAATTCAACTTTCCCAATATCAAGTTGTTGCTTAGAATCCTCTTTAACAAATCGTGAACCACCCCCTCCTATCGAACGGGTGCTTCAATGAGGACCTGCTAGTATACCATGTAGACGTTTTCATCTCCACAGGCTCAAAGGATCGTCCCCAGCCCTGGAACAACCATCCTACTTCATCTCGTCTACCCAGCTCCCCCAAGACCCTACAGACAGAAGAAGTAGAGATTATCTCATCCTATTTGAAGATATATAAACCTTCCGGCTCTCGTCCCCTTGGGGGGCTTCCCCGCCGATTGAATTAAAATACGATTCCTGTGAATGGTGGAGAACGTTTCTAATATCTTTAGTCCCTACTTTGAATGATAATCCTCATAATCTTTTCTTGTCCCCAAGGCGTGCAAAGTTTATATGCTATGAGCGTTTACATGTCACATGAAAGGTGAAAATCCAAGAGGTTAATTTGTTTTATATATGGATAAGAATACAGCTAAAGATATAGGTATATTTGATGGCTTGATAGGCTTCATATGCCCATAAAAGGACAAGAGCATAAAAGAAAAAAATACACAACTAAAAAATTAATGGTCATATGATTTATATCCTTTGGTGGGAAAATGAACATTTTAATAATACCTCATTCTATCTGGACGGGGATGAGAGGCAGGTTTGATTGCTTCATAGACAGATTAAAAAGTAAAAACCATCTACATGTCATATCATGGCATATGCCCTATCCCATTTCTCTCAATAATATCAGAAATAATTTCTGGAAATCCCGTAAGGAATTCAAAGAAGAAATTGAAACCAATGTAACTGTTCATCATGTATCAAGACCATTTGTCTTTCCCCCATTCAACAGAAGATCCGTAAATGAACAAATAATAGAGATAATAGATGAATATGATATTGATATAATCTTTTCGGAATCCTTTTTATGGGATTTTGTACCCCCATTCAATAAGGTTCCAGTAATATATGACATGGTGGACGATCATCTGGAGTTTTTTAAGAATGCTCCTTTAACTAAAAGGATTATGAGTTCCCTTAGCAGGGTGAAAGATTCCGTAATGAGTCAGATTAAAAATTCAAACCACACAATATTTGTTTCATCAGTTCTTAAGGATAAATATGGAGAAATTTGTCAAGAATCTTCTATAATTCCAAACGGCGTCCATCTTGAAAGCTTCAAGCGCGCTGATCCCGAAAAATACATTGACAGCTTTGGCCTAGATGATTATGACTGGGTTGTCGGTTATATAGGATATTTTGGTGAATGGTCCAATCTCTATAAATCAGCAGTGAACATCCAAGAGTTTCTTGAGAAAAATAATGGTCTACTAATCATAGTAGGAATTGGACCAGAAGCTGAAAAATTAAAAAAAGACTTTGGGGATAATGAAAGGTTTCTATTTACAGGAATGATAGATCCCAGGGAAATACCCCCACTGGCAAAGACATTTGATATAGGTCTTTTACCCTTCAAAAAGTGTCCATATACTGATGCTGCAAGTCCCATAAAATATTTCGAATACGCAGCAGCAGGTAGTCGGGTTGTTTCATCCCCCCTAGAAGAGATTAAAAGAATAAAGTTTAAAAATACCGTATTTTTTGATAAAATTGAAGACATAAATATGGCGATGGAAATAGCCAGTGACCTTGATTTCAACCACTCTGAGCTTGAAAATTCTCTTAAAAAGTATGACTGGGATGTTTTATCTCTGAATCTTAATAAAATATTAAAGAGTATGGTGTTTGATTAAAATGAAACTTAAAGAATGCGCTGGGAAAAATACTCACAAAAAGGTATTAGATTTAATGAAAACCAAAAAAAGAGGTAGAGTCTTAGATATAGCTGCAGGTTACGGGAATATTAGCTTACAGTTAAAAAGAATGGGTTTTGACGTAACAGCTGCTGATATAAACCCAAATTTATTCAAACCCAAAAACATTGAATGCATTAAGGTCGATGCAAATAAAAAACTACCCTTTGGTCCAGAAAGTTTTGATTACGTGGTTTCTGTTGAAACAGTAGAACACCTTAAAAACCCATGGTTCTTTATAGACGAAATACACAGAATATTAAAAGAAAAGGGAACATGTATAATAACATCCCCCAACGTTGAAACACTTCAGAATAGACTTTTTTATCTTTTAAAAGGAAAATTTAACTGGTTTCATACAGAAGAAGCATTGGAAGACCATAAAACTCCCATTTTTAGCTGGATATTTAGGTATATGGTTAAAGAAAAGTTTTTAATTAAAAAAGAGACATTCAACGCAGGGGAAGTTATAGGTTTTCTCCCCCGAATCGGTATCGAAATACGATTACCCATCAAAGGAGGTAACCTGTTCGGTGAGATAAGGATAATTGAAATGGTGAAAAAATGAAGATACTTTTTATACATCAAGGACCACACAAAGTTCACGCAGCATTTGGAGAAAGCATAACAGATAAATGGTTTTTTTATGGAAACAACCGTAAATCTATAATAAAAACTTTTTTAAAATCGATCATTAAAAATAATGAACAGTTTGATGTTATTTTTTCTGAAGGAGGGTCTGGCCTTCCAATAGCAGCCCTCAAAAAACTTAAAAATTCACGTACAAAGATAATACTCCTCAATGCAGACAAATTCTTCTATTTAATTTCAAAGACCAACCCCATTAAAAGGCTTTTGATGAAATTTCTACTCTCGTTTGTTGATAGGATAATAGCAATCTCGGAAATGAATAAAAAGCTCGCATCAAAGTATTTCGATAATTCAAAAATAAGCGTTGTACATCCTTTCGGAGTAAATGTTAATTTCAATATAAACTGCCCTCTTGACACTACAAACATACTTTTTATCGGAGACCATAGGGTTTTTGATAAAAAATTTGATAATCTAGTAGAAGCCGTAAAGATATTAAACGATAAAGGCTGGAACTTCCAACTTTATCTAATTGGATCATGTGCGGATGTTATAAATGAAAATTATGACTGGCTCCATAAGATAGGTTATACAGAACGTCCTGAAAAATATTTCAGTGAATGCTCAATATATGTTCATCCAGCAGATTTTGACCCCTGTCCAGTTTCAGTTTTTGAAACAATGGCCGCTGGAATGATACCCATAGTGACAAAATGCACAGGCCAAGCAGACATTTTAAAAGAAAATGGTCTCGATTTTTTAATAATGGATAACAACAGACCATCAACAATAGCCAGTAAGATAATCGAAATCTATAATAAACCCCTTAACTGGAAAAAAGAAATCTCCATGAAATGTAAAGATATAAGTCGCTGTTTTTCAGAGGAAAAACAAGTTGAAAAATTTAGAAAAATTTTTAATGAAATCATAGAGGATCTCTGTGAACTACCCCTCCATGATGGGAGGGGCTTCCTGTTTCAATGATGAGACTTTGCCCAGCTAAAGCAGGGGGATGCTGAGTAGAGGTCTTGTCTCAACAGGGCTCAAAGGATCGTCACAGCCCCGAGTTGGTTTTGGATGGGTAAAGACGAAATTTGCAGCCGAGCACTTCCTTGCTCCCCCACATAAATATAGTGATACTGGAAAGCATATCACATGTAAGCCATGTATCACTATAAAATGTTTTTTCGGCTTTCATCCCCCGGGGGTTCCCGCTGAAAAAGTTAAAGTATGGGGGGGTCAAAATTGTACTTGTTAATGGTGCAAAATAATACGTTAAACCTGTAATGGGGGTCAACATGCTTATGTGGCGCAAATTTTCCTATGAACTATGGAATTGAGTATTTTCCTCCAAGATTCTATCCGAGTCTATTAGTGACAAATCAACCCCATTATATGACGATAATCTTCTGGAGGTTTAACGTGTTCTTTGAGGGCGTCCCTGGTTGTTCTGCCAACTGACGATACTATCATATGGGGGGGTCTCATGACAAGTTTTTCAACTATTGCTACAATTCCTGATGATCAGTCACTGGTCGCCATGGACGACGCTCACATCACCTATCGTTGCGATAATAAAAACTCTCTTCAATCGTTGCAAGGAATGCTAGCATCAATGGTGCAAATGTCTGAACATCAATAATATTATCATAGTCTCCCCCCTAACAGCCGCCAATAAACTGCCAACATCAAATGCTCCTCCGGGACAAGTCATTGTGATCAGCGGACCTATATAATGGACTTCCACTCCATCTATGACTTCATGACCCTCAACACCCCCTCTCTTCATAGAGAACACAGCAACCATATGACCCCCCTTTCCACAAGCCTTTTAGCTATTTCAAAATATCCTCTACTATAATAAGGCACAAGAAAATAGGAGACCATAACTATCCCCATGGGATCCTTCAAAAAAGTTGATATATATCTCATATTATAGTATCCCAAAAGTGGGGGGAGCATAAAGCCATGTACAAACCATTAACAATCCCAGATAATATTAAAAAAATGATAAAGGAATACCTACACATGGAGGTTACTAAAGGTTTGAATTTAAGGGACGCTGCTTCAAAGAAACTTAAAAGATACCTGGAAAAGACCGCGGATGGTTCATATACCCTCCCATCAGATGAACGGATGGGTAACAGGGAAACCATGCACACCCTCCATGGTGCGATAACAGAATCCTATGAAAAATTTGTCAAACCCTCTAAATTAGAGGGCAAAGATAACCTGAAAGTCTTGGATATATGCTCTGGTCTCGGATACAATACAACAGCCCTAATAGGACATTTAGAATGTGCTATGAGTGTGGATATGATCGAAGCATCACCTGAGACAATCGCCGCGACATTGCTTATCCCAAGCCCTATAAAAGAACATGAGATCGTCAAGAGAGTGTATGAAGAGTGGCTTATCAAAGAGGGACTGGTGCGCTTTCAACTCATAAAAGCAGAAATCCCTGACAGCCTATCATTTAGAGTTTTTTGCGAAGATGCTAGGAAAGTTTTACCTTCACTCACCCCAAAATATTATGATGCAATATTCCTTGATGCATTCAGCCCATCCATAGCCCCAGAACTCTATACCCTGGAATTCATGAAGGAACTTTACAGGATAATAAAAGATGATGGTGTGCTCACCACCTACACTTCAGCAGCTCCTGTGAGAGCTGCCATGATAAAGGTGGGCTTCCATGTGGGTGAAAGCCCACCCTTCGGGAGGAAGAGGGGTGGTACAATCGTATCACCAAGCAAAGGCAAGGTGGGTTCACTTTCAATGGAAGATGAAAGGATGATAGCCCTGAGTGATGCTGGGATACCCTACAGGGATCATGGACTAGATGATAGCCCCGAGAAGATAATTGAGAGGAGAAAAAATGAGAGGATGGTCTTACGGAACGTTAAGAAGATCTCATCAACTGTCAGAACCCCCATTTATCTTGGAAGGCGTGTTGAAATGGATAGGATGGGACGTAGAATCCTGAAAAACCTTGAAAGGGTGGGCATACCTGACACGTTATCCAATAAGGCCCTCTATATTATATGCCCACAATTTGAGGAGTGTATATGTGGTTGTGGATTGTCTCGCTTATCTTCTTCGAGGGATAGGATACTTGAGATGGAAAAGAGGCTCAACACAATAATCAAAGGTGATTCTAATGTTTGAAGTAAAACACAAGGACAATCTTGGGAGGACAGGAAAGTTCACCATAGCTGATCATAAGATCAAAACACCAACCCTCATGCCCGTAGTGCATCCTGGGAAAATGACCATTGATGTCAAGTCCCTCGGCGCTGAGATAGTGATAACAAACGCCTATATCATATACAAGAATGATGAATTGCGAGAAAAAGCACTTAAAATGGGAGTTCATAGACTTATAGGCTTTGATGGGCCTATAGTGACAGATTCGGGTTCATTTCAACTCTCAGAATACGGGAGTATTGACGTGGATAACAAGGAAATTGTCGAATTTCAAGAAGCGATAGGATCAAATATTGGAACATCCCTTGATATACCCACCCCACCATACGCAGGTTATGAAAAGGCCAAAAGAGACCTTAAGGTAACTATTCAAAGAGCTGAAGAGTCATTGAATTATAGGAAGAAGATGATGTTGAATGCTGTTGTTCAAGGGTCAACTTATCCAGAACTGAGGAGTGAATGCGCCAGGAGACTTTCAACCATGGACTTTGATGTTCACCCTATAGGGGCTGTAGTACCCCTACTTGAATCATACCAATACAAGGACCTCGTTGATGTTGTCATGGCAACTGTAGAGTTCCTACCCCCATCAAGGCCCCGGCATCTCATGGGCGCAGGACATCCTATGTTCTTCTCCCTCGCGGTTTCAATGGGTTGTGATCTCTTCGATTCTGCAGCTTACATGTTATATGCAGATGACGACAGGCTACTATCATCATCAGGCACATATAAGCTGGAGGATTTACAGGAAATGCCCTGCTCATGTAATATCTGTGTAGAGTATACGCCACGGGAGCTCAAAAGCATGGAAAAGGATGATAGGAGAGATCTCATAGCAACCCACAACCTTTATATAAGCTTCGCGGAGATTAGAAGGATTAGGCAGGCGATAGCTGATGGTAACCTCATGGAATTTGTCGAACAAAGGTGCAGATCCCATCCTAGACTATTAGACGCTTATAGAAGGTTCCTCGATTATCAAGAGCTGATTGAAAAGTATGATCCAGTCTCTAAAAAGTCGGCGTTTTTCTATGGTGGCCCAGAATCACTCAAAAGAGTTGAAGTTTACCGCCATCTTAAAAGGATGAAAAGACTCCATAGAAAGAGGGGGGTTGTGCTTTTACCAGCCTGCGAAAAACCATACTCTGCTAATCTGCCGCAGATGGATATTCTTTTTTCATCAGCTCCTGTTGAAGTTGATGAATGGGACTTCATGGTGGTTGACATCCCATTCGGTCTCATACCCTTAACCTTGGATGAATTTTATCCACTAGCCCAGAGCGAATCCCCATCAATACTTGATTCTGATTCAAAAAAGTTTATTAAATCCCTCATCAGTAAAGTTCTCCATGAATATGATGCTGTTTTAGTCAGCCGGGACTTGAATGAAAAATTTGGCCTTGGTTTCACCTATGAGATGCCCGCCCCCAAAATTGAGATTCCCCATAGGGAACGTTTAATCGCAGTTGCAGATTATCAGTTTGGGGAAGGTGCTGGTGAAGCGCTTTTCAATGGAAACCTAGAGATAGTGAAAAGTAAGAGGACTGGGAGGATACGTTATGTTTACGTGGACGATGAGCTCATTGCGAGTATAAGGACATCTGATGGTTTCATAATCCCATCATGGAAGGGTGCGTCACTCCTACATTCTAAACTAGATTATCCTAGGTGTAGGGTTGTTGTAGATGGCGAATCAGAACCCTTTGCAAGGGAGGGGAAAAATATATTTGCAAAGTTTGTTATAGAATGTGATAAAAATATACGTGCTAATGATGAAGTTTTAATAGTTAACGAAGATGATGAATTATTAGCCACTGGCAAGTCACTCCTCTGTAGTGAGGAGATCATGGACTTTAGTTATGGCCAGGCTATAAAAACAAGGAGAGGAAGAAGATGATACCCGGTATGAATCCCAAGCAGTTGAAACAAATGCAGAGGGCCATGAAACAGATGGGAATGGAGATGAAAGATCTCAGGGGCGTTAAAGAGGTTATAATAAGGTTAAAGGACAAGGATATAATCATAGGGAATCCTAAGGTTAGTATCATGGACTTCATGGGCCAGAGAACCTACCAGGTAACTGGTAAAGCCAAGGAAAAGGCCAGAGAACCTGAAATACCCGAGGAGGATATAGAGCTTGTGATGAGTCAGACAGGCGCCACTAGGAAGGAAGCAGAGGATGCTCTAAAGGATACAAAGGGAGATCTTGCAGAGGCTATCCTGAGGTTAAGTTAAGATGGTGCTCATCGCCCATATCTCAGACCTGCATGTAGGCGCGGAAAACTTCAAAGAGGATATACTATTAGAGGCTATAAGGCAGATAAATGACATGGAACCCGATGTTGTTGTTGCCACAGGCGATTTAACCGATAACGGCTACTATCTGGAATTTTTACAAGTGGCAAGTTATCTTAGTAATATAGAAAGTCCGCTAGTTGTTGTCCCCGGCAACCATGATGCAAGACATGTAGGTAATGAAACATTCGAAGAAGTTCTGAGAGAAAAGAAGGGCACTTTAACTGTTAATGACGAATTACACGTGATAGGATTAGACAGCAGTGAACCAGACTTAGATGAGGGGAAGGTGGGAAGGTCACAGCAATTATGGATGGAAAAAGAGCTTAAAAAGGCCAAAGAGGCCGACTTGTATAGTGTGATAGCATTACACCATCATATTATACCAGTACCGAAAACAGGACGTGAAAGGAACGTCCTAGTCGACGCAGGTGACGTTTTATGCTCCATAGTCAAGGGTGGGGCTAACCTAGTCATCTGCGGCCACAAACACGTTCCACACGTATGGAGGGTTGAAGACATATTCTTTGTAACAGCTGGTACAGTAGCATCACTCAAGCTTCGAGGTAAAGATATTAATTCATATAACACATATTATATCGAGGATGATATAATAGAGATAAGATTGAACCAGGTGCAAAGGAAAAGCTATCTGATGGGATCCTATAAGCTCTATTCTAATAAATAGAAAGGTGATCAATTGAGGGTTATTATAGACGCATCCAATGTAGCTCATTCTAAAAAAGGAGATGATGACAAGCCCAGATTAGAGAATATATTAAAAGCCGCTGAGGAACTCCGCAAACTCGGCTATGAGCCTGTTATAATTGCTGATGCATCATTAAAGCATGAAATTGATGATAAAGAAGAATTTAAAAAATACCTTGAAAAGGGCGAGTTTAAGCAGGTGCCCTCCGGGACCAACGCGGATCATTTCATCCTAAAATTGGCAGAAGAAGAAGATGCCAAGATACTATCAAATGACGCCTTCAAAGAATACTCTGACGAATTCCAGGACATAAGTAGTAGAAGGATACCCTACAATTTCAAAGAAGATAAAATAGTTATCGGCAGACCACCAAAACCTAAAAGAGTTAAGAATATCCTCCAGAAGATCTGCACAGAAATACTAGGAGAATTCGAACGTAAAGGCTTCGACTATTATAAGGTCAAAAGGGGTAAAAAACTGAGTGGCATAGCAATCGCAAAGGAAGCCATTGACAGGATAGAAAAAGTAGAAGAAGAGGGTCTTGAACCAAAACTTGAAAGCTTATTCATGAAATTACCCCTCTTTGACAAGTTCATGGAACTCGTTGAGGAAGCAGAAAAAACAGGAGACTTCATAATATTCGTACTTGTAAATCCCCAAGACTATAGAGAAGTTGTCAAATATGCCGGCAACATCGCAGTGACAGTTTTCGAACGTTTAAAGTTGGATCACGCCCCCCTAGTCGCTGTTAGAAATGATGTTTTCATCAAAAAGGGTCGTTTCGAGGTTAATATACTATATTCTGATGAGGTCATGGAAGAAGCCCCATATGATATTAACATAATCATCAATGACCATGACTATAACTTTGTAAAGAAAAACTCAAGAAACATTGCAAGTACTGTGGCGGCTCGAATAGGATCCTGGAGATTCCCCATAGTCTCTGTTAAGCCTAGCATGCTAATGGAAAAACCCGGAGAATTTGAAGTGGTCTTGGAGAAGGGAGGAAGCAGTTAAAATGCTGACAGAGTACATCCTCCGCGCACTACTAGGTTTACTATTAAAGAAGAAGGTTTTAGGCATAGGCACCAAATATTCCCCAAACAATGCCAGGGAACGTGAATACGTTGACATGATAAACTATACAAAGACAATGCTCATAGAAATAAAAAAAGCAGATATAAACAGCCAGAATATCTTCAACAATCTTATAAAAGAGGTTGGCCCTGAAAACATCCCCCCCAATAGGAGATTCATCGAATTAAAACCCCCATTAGACAAAGTAGATGAATATGCCCTCTTCAGCAACATCATAATAGGCAGCGACCGTTACCTCTACATAGAAGTTTTTAACAAGGCAAGGATAATCAACGATTTCACAGAACTCCTAAGAAGAGAAAAAGGAGAGATTATTGAAAAAAGCCCCACAGAAATCCTTGCAAGACTCCCCTCAAAGAATGATGCTATAAGGGCTGCTATAAAACTTATAGGATTGGCCAGCGCCAAGAAGATCAATCTCAGGGCCGCTGTGGGGATGACAGGAGCCGCTGCAATAGAAAGATCCATAAAATTAAACGAAGAAATCGGCGAAATCCCAGGGGTGGGCTTCACAAAACTCGGCGGCGAATTCGCCCTCATATTCCCAACACCATTCACCCTAAAGGAGAGTGAACCCTCAACCCACGACAATTACCTTTTCATTGACGTTATCAACTCCACAAACTTCATAGAAAAATATGGCAAAGGAGCCCTAGTCGAGATAATGAACGACATCAAAAATTACATTGAAAAAGAATGTAAAGGGAAAATCGAAGGTTACAAAGAAGGTGGTGACGACATAATCGCCAACCTACCAAGCAAAGACATGGCACTAAGGGCCACAATAGATGCCGCATGGCACGCACTCGCAAACGGTGCGAAGATAAGAGCAGGTATAGGTAAAACGAGAAGAGAAGCGGCTGAAAGAGCACACCTCGCAGATGATATAAAATTGTGGAACCCCGCCACTGTCATAATATTTGACGTTGCAGATGGACTTTATGGATACTTCATCCCCAACCCCTTTACTAGGGCTATCATAGATTACCTATTCACTAAAAAGTCCAGACTCATCATAATATTCATCTTCGTTTTTATGGCAACCTTCCTAGGCTGGAACCTTGGATACTGGCAACTAGGACTACTCGCAATACTACTCGCAGTATTGTATGGAGCCACTACCTAGAAAATCCCAATCATACCCTCCATATAATCTTAAATTATTTAAAGGATTACCTATAATATAATCTGGGGAGTTTACAATGCGACCGGAAACTGAAGCTAAAATAATGGTTGCCCTTTTAATCTCATTGATAGCATTTGGTTGCGGCTCCTGTCTAGGGATAATATTAGCAATATCACCCGAAAATATCACCACAGAGACCACCCTCAACAATACAAGCCTACATGTCCCAAATCCTATAGAAAACACACCAAACCAGATTAACGAGACGGTTACAAGTAACATGACAAATCCCAACGAATACAATCCATAATAACGCGACTAACCATCCATAGGGGCGGGAGGATCACCCATGAAGATAATAGAAGGTGGAGTATGCGCCGTAGAAGGTATACTCGCCGGAGGGTCCAGAAAAGGAAAATATGGTCTTGGCATATTATATACCGGTAAAAGCACCGCCACAGCCGTTTTCACATCTAATAACATAAAAGCCGAACCACTAAAATTAACCATGAAAAACCTAAAAGATGGGAAACTATCAGCCATCATAGCCAACAGTGGTAATGCAAATTGTTTCACAGGCCCAGAAGGCATGGAGGATGCTCAGAGAATGGTCGAACTTGCAGCAGAGGGCCTCTCAATCCCAGAGGATAGGGTTGCTGTGGCCTCCACCGGTGTCATAGGCAGAAAAATGCCAATGAACATAATAGAACCCCTCACCCAGAAAGTTCTAGGAAACCTTGAAAACTCACCAAGGGGATCCAGGAGATTCGCAGAGGCCATAATGACCACAGACACATTCCCCAAAGAGTTTGCAGTTGAATTCAAACTCGAAGATGGGAGCACAGCCCGGATAGGTGGTGTGGCCAAGGGCTCTGGTATGATAGCCCCTAACATGGCCACAATGCTCTCCTTCATAACCACAGATGTGAAAGCATCACCATCACAGTTAAAAGAGGCCCTCAGGACAGCCGTGGACGAAACCTTTAACATGCTAATAGTTGACGGTGATGAAAGCACCAATGACATGGTCATACTAGCAGCAACTGGAAAATCAGGAAAAATAGATGATAACTTCCAAGAAGCATTAAATTTAACATGCAAAGAACTCGCGAAGATGATAGCAAAGGATGGTGAAGGAGCGACAAAGTACATGGAAGTGAAAGTTTTAAACGCAAAATCCCAAAAGGATGCTAAAAGGGCTGCGAGGGCCGTTGCAGGCTCCACACTCGTTAAAACAGCATTATTTGGAGCAGACCCCAACTGGGGTAGGATAATAGCAGCAATAGGATACTCAGGGGCCGCTATAAAAGAGGAAAAAATATCCATAATCCTAGAGGGTGAAAATAGAAAAATCGACCTTATACGGGCAGGTGAAATCATAGCCTCCGGAGATAGTGAAGAACTTAAAATTGCAAGAGACCTTATGAAAGAAGATAAGATAAGGATAATCATAGACCTAGCCACTGGCGAATACACCGCAAAAGCATATGGATGCGACCTAACCTATGATTATGTGAAGATAAACGCTGAATATACAACATAAGGGAGTCAAATTAGATGAAAACAGTAAAAATCCTCGTAGAAGCCCTACCATACATTAAAAGATTCCATGGAAAAAAGATCCTAATAAAATATGGTGGACACGCCATGATACAAGAAGAGGCCATGGACTCCACAGCAAGGGACACAGTACTCCTAAAATACGTTGGAATGGAACCAATCGTAGTCCATGGCGGAGGACCTGAAATATCCCGTGCAATGAACAAAATGGGGAAAAAACCCAAATTCATCGAAGGTCTAAGAGTGACAGACGAAGAGACAATGGATATAGTTAAAATGGTCCTAGTCGGTAAAATAAACACCAGCATAGTATCAAAGATATGCTTCCACGGAGGCAAGGGTATAGGGTTATCCGGCAAGGACAGCCAACTGCTCCTCGCCAAGAAAAAAGCTCCACATATAATCAAGGATGAGAAAACCGGACAAGAACAGAAAATAGACCTTGGACTAGTCGGTGAAATAGAATCTGTCAACCCCGAAATATTAGAAATACTGACAAGTAACGGGTACATACCCATAATCTCACCCATTGGAATCGACAAGAACGCTGAAACCCTAAATTTGAATGCTGACACCGTCGCGGGTGAAGTGGCCGCAGAGGTTGGCGCGGAAAAACTTATAATACTAACAGACGTCCCAGGGATCCTAGAAGACCCTAAGGACCCTGAAAGTTTAATAGAGAAGATTAGCATAAGCGAATTGGATGACCTAATCAAAGATGGCATCATAAAAGGTGGTATGCTCCCTAAGGCCCTCACATGCATCCAAGCTATAAGGGATGGGGTCTCATCAGCACATATTATCGACGGAAGAATTGAACACTCCCTCCTATTGGAAATTTTCACAAAAAAGGGAATAGGGACCATGATAACAAAATAAACCACCAGAAGATCCCGACAGTCCAACATGGCCTTCATATCTAAATTTTTTTGAAACGAAAACGTATCCCCTGCTCAAACCCCATGGAAAAGTTTCTTTTGACCCATAATCTCCCCCAAATTTACCCTGATATACTATGAATATTTCACCAAGAACCTACCTAAGAGTTGAAAGATTTCACCCTACACATACACCTGCTTCTCCCACTTCAAGCCAAGATCACGATAAAAGGACCACAAATATTAAAAATTATATAATAGGGGGGACTGTCCAAGACGTAATAGCCGAGAAAAATGTCATTTTACGCTAAAAACGTGGATTTTATAGATTCCTTCATCCCAAGGATAATAACCTTCACTGTTTTTCTTTATTGTCAACAGTTTTCACATTCTAACATTTGTCGGTGAAAAGGTTTCAAGCACCTTTGATAGACCTATGACAACCCCACCCCCCAAGAAGACGAAATCATATTCGGCTATACTTCGGTCACAAAGTGGGGTTAGAAAGAGCCTATTATAATCGAAACAAGCACCTTGAGAATGTGGGGATACGAGCCTCATTTTAGTTGACTACTATCATGATCTTTTATTTTTATTAGTTCATCTCTTATTGCCTGTGCTACTTGTGTTGTTGTGTGTTTTCCTCCGATGTCTGGTGTTTTTATTCCTTTTTTTAGGGTTTTTTTGAGGGCTTTTTCTATGAGTGTGGCTTCTTTTTTCTTTTTTAGGTGTTTTAGCATTAGTGTGGTGGATAGTATCATTGCTGTTGGGTTTGCTATGTTTTTTCCGGCTATTTTTGGGGCTGATCCGTGTACTGGTTCGAATATTCCGTGTTTTTTTCCGATGTTGGCTGATGGTGCTACTCCTAGTCCTCCGACCAGGGCTGCTGCTTCGTCTGATAGTATGTCTCCGAACATGTTTGTTGTGACTATAACTTCAAATTCTCTTGGTTTTTTGATGAGGTACATTGCCATTGCATCAACATAAAAATCTTCGGCTTTTATCCCTGGATAGTTTCTTGCAACTTTATAGAATTCCTCCCTGAATATTCCATCAGTTTTTTTAAGAACATTGGCTTTATGCACAGCCGCAACCCTTTCAAAACCTTCATCAACAGCATAATCAAAGGCAAACTTACAAATACGCTTACAAGCCCTTCGAGTTATAACCCTTTTTGCAACAGCACCATCACCCGTATACTCCTCAAGACCAACATACAAATCCTCAGTATTCTCCCGGACAATAACAAAATCCAAACCAGAAAACAAACCCCCAACACCAGGCAAAGACCTAACAGGCCTCAAATTAACAAACAAATCCAACTCACGCCTCAATGTTATTATGGCACTCTTTTCCCCGGGTACTGTTGTAACCGCACCGAATAGGGTTGCATCAGCCCCCTTTACAAGTCTTATGGTCTCTTCTGGTATTGTGTCTCCATATTTTTGGAAGCATTCATGACCCGCCTCTGCAAACTCATATTCAAAATCTAGGTCCAACGCATCTAGTACTAGTAAGGCTGCTTCCATCACCTCTTTTCCTATCCCATCTCCAGGTATGACAACTATCTTCTTCATCAACCTCACCCTATGATTAATAGAAAAATTTTAACTTTATCAGTGAGAAGTCCACCCTCCAAAAAGTAGGAAGATGAAAGCCCCATATATTGTTTATATAATTATGAAAACAATACTATAAACTATAAAATACAAGCTCGATAGAGGAGCACACTCCCCGTCTATGCTCTCCCAGCACCACCCCATACAATATGTAAAAAAGTAAGTGGAGAAGCAAGGGAAATGCCCAGCTATAAATTCCGCATTTATCCGTCCAAGACTACTGGAAAAAGTTCCTTGAACACCTTGACCTTTGCACGTGGCTCAACCGCCCACCCCAAGAACAATGCAAAAACAGAAGGCCGGAAACCACCCCTAATGATACACAAACCCTAATAATCAAACTAAAAAAATGAAGAGAACCCTAAACTCAAAAAAGTCCACTCAAAAGGTTCTGCAGATGGTAAACTACCACCTCAGAACAACATGACCTGAGAAGGCTAACTTTAAAAGGCAAGTTAAGGTTCAAGTTTAAAGGCTTCAAGGCATGAACTACAACCAATCCGTGTTCAAAATCAGAGAAAGCAAACTAGATCAGAGCGGATAGAAGGAAAAGAAGTATATAGTAGAGTGTGAAGGTTCAAGAAGGTGGCTTACAATCTTCCAATTTGAACACGAGCCCGAGCCTCTACCAGAAAACTGGAAAAATCAAGGAGACAGCCAAGAAAAAAACATTCCAAAAAGATTTACATAAAAGCCTATCCTTCATATGCTCGAATACAAAGCTGAAAACGCTGGTAAACCCCAGAGGCACAAGCCGAAAGATTATCATATGATCCATACACGGCATATCCGCTAACCCAATACTTGGAAGGGGGCTGGGACAGCCATCCAGGCCAGGAAAACCTAATCATTGGAACATGAAATCCTAAAGGGGGGTAGTTCACGTTGGATGAAAAATATAAATCGTCACTAGGTATTTGGGGGAGGTAATGATGATAATCTTAGCCGTCCTTGGATTCCTAGATTCGTTTAGGAGGGGGAGGCGGGATAAACTTGAGGATTATAAGAGGAAACTCGAAGAATGTCACGAATACGAGGCTGAGATTCTCGTGGAGATGGGGCTTATTCACCTAGAGAGGGGTAAGATAGAAAAGGCCCTTGATAAGTTCTTGGAGGCTCTAGAAGATTATAAGAAGGCAGGGGATGTTGAAGGTGAAGGATATGCCCATGAACTTATCGGTGACTGTTATTTGTCTAAGAGGAACACTGAAGCCGCATTCGAAGAATATAAAAGAGCACTGAAATGTTATAAGAAGGTTAAATCTTCATTTGCAGATGATCTGCTTGAGAAAATAAAAGAGGTTGAAATGATAAAAAAGGCCATTCAAAAAGCCCCAGAAACCGAAAACAAAGAAGAGGAAACAATCAAAAGCATCCAAGAAGCACCTCGGACTGAAGATAGGAAAATTCAAGGAAAAAGACCAAAAGAAGTTTCCAAAGAGGCTGCTATTAAAAAAATTAATCACCTAATCCTAGAGATTATAGGTCTAGTTGATAAATATAATTACTATAAGAATTTTAGTAAAGATGTTAAATATCTAGAAAATGCATTAGAATCATCGAAATTAATCGGTGACTTGGAAGGTGGGGGAATCCTGCATCTTATCCTAGGCGAAATCCTCTTTAGAAAAGGAGAATACGAACAAGCCCTGCAACATTTCAAGGAAGCCTACAATATATTCAATGGCAAGGACAAAAATGGGGAGGGCATATCCCTCCTACTAGTAGGGATAACCTCCTTCATCCTAGGCAAAGAAGCCAAAATTTATAAGACATTTAACGAGGCCATGACCATCCTCGGTAAAACATCACATAAAGCTCAGAGGATAGCCTACGATATCATAGAAACCCTTGAAACGCTTTAGATATGGTGAGTTTATGGAGAAAAGAGAGAATATAGAAAGAATTATAGAAAAGTTGGAAGATGAAGACGAGCTTGTTAGAGTCCAGGTCATGGAATTACTGGAGGAGATAGGTGAAGCTGCAGTGGATCCGCTTATAGACGCGCTTTCACATCCAAACAAGCTTGTGAGAAGAGGCGCTGCCAGGATCCTCGGTAATATAAAAGATCCAAGGGCTATAGAACCTCTCATAAAAGCTTTAAGTGATGACAATAAATGGGTTCGACGAGAAGCCTCAACAGCCTTATCCAAGATGGGTGAGGAGGCATTCAAACCATTACTCAAGGCATTAAAGGATGATGATTGGAAGGTTAGGGGCGCTGCCGCCTGGGCCATTGGCAACCTAAAGGATGAAAGAGCAGTAGACTCTTTAATAGAACTTTTAGATGATAAAAGCGGCTTTGTCAGGAGTGGGGCTGCATGGGCCCTTCAGAATATAGGGGGTGAAAAGGTAAAGGCTGCTATGAAAAAATTAAAAAGTGAAGGTTCTGGTTTCGCGAAGAGAATGGCATCAGATTATCTAGAGAAAAAGTAATATCATATAGGGGGCCGATTTCATGAAAGTGAGTATTATAGGCTCAACTGGTAGAGTGGGGAAGTCAACTGCACTATGTCTTGCAGAGGAAGAAACTGTAAGTGTATTACAATTGATTTCAAGAGAAGAAAGCTTTGAACGCAGTAAAGGAGAATTACTAGATATTAGTGATGCATTGGCTGCGAAGGGCGTTTCTGTCGAGTTGGAAACATCCTCAAATATTAAGGACGTGGAGGATTCCAAGATCATTATTATAACCGCTGGGATCCCAAGGAAACCTAACATGGAAAGGGACGATTTAGCCCATGTGAATGGTCGTATAGTGGCCAAATACGCATCTGAAATAGGAAAATTTGCACCAGATTCCATGATACTCGTTGTAACAAATCCCGTCGATGTCATGACTTATGTGGCCCTCAAGTATTCTGGTTTTCATCCTAGTAAGGTTTTTGGTCTTGGTAATCACCTTGACTCCCTTAGGCTTAAGAATTACATGGCGAAACATTTTAATGTGCATGTTAGTGAAGTTCACACAAGGGTTATAGGACAGCATGGCCCCTATATGGTGCCCCTTATAAGTTCAACTTCCATTGGTGGCATACCACTTGAATATTATTCTAAAAGGGATTATTTTTCTGATTATAAGCCCTTTGATTTGGAGGGCACTATCCGGAAGGTTATAAATGCCGGTAGTAATATTATCAGTAGGAAGGGCGCGACTGAGTATGGTCCGGCTTTTGCCGTTTCGAATATTGTTAAGACTGTCTTGAATGATGAGAAGAGG
The DNA here is from genome assembly GCF_023167465.1 of Methanothermobacter tenebrarum. Classification (NCBI taxonomy): domain Archaea; kingdom Methanobacteriati; phylum Methanobacteriota; class Methanobacteria; order Methanobacteriales; family Methanobacteriaceae; genus Methanothermobacter; species Methanothermobacter tenebrarum. Next base: position 790,307 of record NZ_AP025698.1, read on the forward strand.
ATATTGACGGTTTCGACCTTGATTGATGGTGAGGTAGCAGATATAAGGGATGTTTGTCTTGGGGTTCCTGTTAAGCTTGGAAAGGATGGTATTGAGGGTATTGTACCATTTCTTATGGATGATAATGAACGGGAGGCTTTTATTGAGGCGGCTGAGTTTGTTAAAGGTTCAACCATGGAAGTGATGCGCTTACTTGAAGAGGAAGGTTTAAAAAGGCGTTAATAACTTATCTTCTTTTTTTATTGTGGATGAGTTAACCCCCAATGGAAACACTTATATAATTGTTCAATTATAAGTGTTTTTACGGGCAGTTTTTTGAACATTGTATAGTATGGTTTTTTTGTGGTGGGTGTCCCAGAAAAATGTGCCGGTAACCATCTTCCGGTAGTATTATATTGGGAAACCAACTTAATATAATCAAAAAAAGATCGTAAGGAGTTGCCCATGATAAGGATAGGAATACTAGACCTCCAAGGAGACGTGTCAGAACACCTCGAAATGACAAAAAAGGCGATAAAAAACTTGAAAATAGAAGCAGAAGCCAAAAAGGTGAAAAAAAAAGGATGAGATAAGATCATGTGACGCTCTGATAATCTCAGGTGGCGAAAGCACAGTCATAGGCAAACTCATGGAAAAAGAAAACATAATAAAAACCCTAAAAAAGGAAAAAATACCAATAATGGGCACCTGCGCCGGGATGATACTCCTAGCAAAGGAAACAGACCACAAACAACCCCTCCTAGGCATAATAGACATGAAAGTGAAAAGAAACGCCTTCGGAAGACAAAGAGAATCATTCGAAGAAAAAATAAGAATACTAGGCAAAGAATTCAACGGCATATTCATAAGAGCACCAGCAGTCACAAAAACCGGACCCGGAGTAAAAATCCTCTCAAAACTCAACAACAAGATAATAGCAGTAAAACAAGGAAAAAACATCGCACTAGCATTCCATCCAGAACTAGGCAACGACACCCTAATCCACGAACACTTCATAAAGGAGGTAATATGATTGTGCGGAATAGCCGGGATAGTATACAAGGACGGTAAACTCCACCCAGCAGGAAGAGACATGACAAAAATGCTTCACGCACTACAACACAGAGGTCCCGACTCCGCGGGCTTCTCAATCTACGGAGGACTAAAACTAGCCGACGACGAATACCTACTCAACATAGAAATCAAAGAAAAAAAAGACCTACTAGACAGGGTTAAAGAGACAATAGAAGCCACAACAAGGATAAAATCAGAAGAAAAAATACAATCCGTGGAAAACTACATAATATACCGTTGCAAGATAAGCCTAGAATCATTCTCACAACTAAAACCTCTAATAATGGAAATAGACAAAATAGAAGACGTCACAGTATTAAACGGGAGCCACTCATTCGAAATGATAAAAGATGTTGGAACAGTCCTAGAAATAGCCGACCGCTACAACACATGGTCCAAAAAGGGCACACACGCCATAGGCCACACTAGATTCTCAACAGAGAGCATAGTAGACAGATACCACGCACACCCATTCCAAAGCTACATAATCCCAGACATCACAGTAGTCCACAACGGACAAATAACAAACTACTGGAAAATAAGAGACCCACTCGAAAGAAAAGGCCACATATTCGAAACAACAAACGACACCGAATGCATAGTACACTACATAGCAGACAAACTCGCAGAAGGTTACAAACTAGAAGAAGCACTAGAACAATCAGTAAAAGACATGGACGGCCCATTCTCATATATAGTCGGAACACCAAAGGGCATAGGAATAGCAAAAGACCAACTAGGCCTACGCCCCGGGGTAATGGCAGAAGATGATGAAATCTTCGCCATAGCCTCCGAAGAAATGGCCCTAGGAGAAGTAGTAGATACAAGACACATTGAACAAATAGCACCCGGCGAAGTAAGAGTCTACGAAATATAAGGAGGCCAAAAATGAAAGAGGCGAAAATCAACGCCAAGGGGAAAACACCAAGGGAAGTTAACAGTAAACTCAAAAAACTGGCAAAAGAATATGACAAGATAATCATAGAAAACCCCAATGCAATGCACTACCTTGCAGCAGGCCTAACAGGAGACGTTGAGGTCATCATAGACGGATCCGCCGGATACTTCGCAGGTACAATGATACACGGTCCCAGGATAGAAATAAAAGGGAATGCCGGGTGGTTCCCAGCAGATAACATGACCCGTGGTAAAATCACAATTCATGGATCGGCAGGTGACGGGGTAGGCCAGGGCATATATGGTGGCACAGTCATCGTAAAAGAAGATGCCGGTTCAAGAACCGGTGAAATAATGAAAAACGGGACAATAATCATTGGAGGAAACTCAGGTTTCATGACAGGACTCTACATGATGGGAGGACAAATAATAGTCTTGGGAAACCTGGGAAAAGATGCTGGCGAATCCATAATACGTGGAAAAATCTACTTTAAAGGAAAAGCAGAAAGCCTAGGCAAAAACGCGAAGATAAACAAGATAACAGGCGAAGAAAGAAAGGAACTGGAGAAAATATTAGAAGAGAATGGCTTCAAATTAGAAAAGACAGAATACACCAAGTTCAAGAAGATAATACCAAGGAGCAAGAGACCATTCTATGGTAAAGAAGTGGAGGAAGGATAAATGGATCCTAAAATTGGCATGGTCGGCACCCCCTGTCAAATAACAGCAGCAACCCTCATGAAAGACTATGAATCCTTCATAAAAGAATTCCCAGTCACCCTAAAGATAGGACTATTCTGCATGGAAAACTTCTCCTACAAATACCTTAAAAGGTTCCTAGAAGAGAAAGGAATAAGCCTAAAAGAGATAATACAATGCAGAATAGAGGGAGGATCCGCTAAATTCCACTTAAACAGTGGAGAGACAATATCCATACCCCTAAAGGAACTAAAGGAAACCATGCGCAAAAGCTGCCAAATATGCATGGACTATACATCAGAACAAGCCGACATATCAATAGGCTCAGTAGGCTCCCCACAAGGGTGGTCAACCATAATCATAAGAACAAAAAAAGGACTTAAACTCATCAAAGCAGCTGAAGAAAAAAAATACATCAAAACCAAACCAATAAGCGACAAAGGATTTGAATTACTCCAAAGGTTAGCCGCTGGGAAAAAAGAAAAAAACCTAAAAGAGATCAAGAAAAGGGAAAAGGTTGCAAGACCAGTAATGTACTGGAGAGTGATGCCAGAGACAGAATACCTCGAAGAGGTGACTGATTACCAATTCAGAGACCTCAGAGGAGACGTTATAGATATAGGGGCCTGCGTATTATGCGGGGCGTGCCTGCTCTCATGTCCAGAAGAGATCATAAAAATAGAAGACAGAAAACCGGAAATAAAAGGAGAATGTCCACCAGCTTGTAACGCATGCTACATAGCCTGCCCCAGAACATATGTACCAGACAATATCATAAGCCACGAAACCGCGAAAGAACCCCTAGGAGATTATATCAAAATAGTATCAGCCAAGGCCCCAATGTTCAAAGGCCAAGACGGTGGAGTTGTAACCGCATTATTATCATATGCACTATCAGAGGGGATAGTTGATAAGGTCCTAGTAGTTGACAAGGACACCAAGAACCCATGGAAACCCACCCCCAAACTTACAAAACATATCGAAGATGTTATTAAGGCGGCTGGCACAAAATATTCAGCCTGTCCAATATTCAAAGCAATGGGAGGATCCTAATTGCCATTCAAAGTTGAAAGGAAAGCTGAAATATGTAAAAGGAACTTCAACAGGCCAGGTTGTTGCTGGTACCTCTGCGACAACCCCGACGAAGAACAATGCAAAGGCTGCTTCTCATGCTATAACAATTGTCCACATGAAGTCTATGAGATAATAAACGGGGAACCACAACCCATAAGACACGAAAAGTGTGTAGGATGCCGTATATGCGAAGAGATGTGTCCTAATGATGCTATAGAAGTAAATGCTGTTGTGGAGGATAGAAGGAACGTATGGTCACTGGTAGATCTCACCGAAATACAGCGAAAATCAGAAGAGGGCACCTACAAGGTCAGAGGGTGCGGCGCACTACGCAGAATACCAACATTTGACGATCTAGTCCTGATACCTGCACAAGTTTCAAGGCCACCAATAGACAAATACCGGGAACCATGCAACACAAAGGTTATACTAGGGGATAGGTACGCCGAGAACCCACTAGAACTTGACACTCCAATAATGATAGCTGCCATGTCATTCGGAGCCATCAGCAAAGAGGCCAAGATAGCCCTTGCAATGGGCGCCACACTCGCAGGAACAGCCACAAACACTGGTGAAGGTGGCATGCTACCCGAAGAGAGGAAATACGCATCAAAACTTATTGTACAATATGCATCTGGCAGATTCGGAGTATCAGCAGCTTACCTCAACAATTCAGAGGCTATTGAGATCAAGATAGGTCAAGGGGCGAAGGCTGGTATGGGCGGACACCTATTAGGAGAAAAGGTTACAGGGGAAGTCTCAAGAATAAGAATGATACCAGAGGGTACAGACGCGTTAAGCCCAGCAAGGCATATGGATATAGTCGGCCCAGAGGATCTTAGCATGAAAATATCACAACTTAGGGAGATAACAGACTGGAGAGTGCCTATAATGGTCAAGTTCACCTCTGGACGGGTAAGGGATGATGTTAAGATAGCTGCCAAGGCAGGGGCCGATATAGTCGTGGTCGATGGCATGCAAGGGGGTACAGGCGCCGGACCAGATGTGGTGACAGAACATGCAGGGATACCCATTATAGCGGCGATAGTAGAAGCCGATGAAGCCCTCAAAGAGGTCAACCTCCGTGAAGAAGTTAGTCTAGTGGCAGCCGGTGGAATAAGAAGCGGGGCCGATGTTGCGAAGGCCATAGCACTAGGTGCGGATGCGGTGTATATTGGTACAGCAGCCCTCGTGGCCATTGGATGTAGGGTTTGTCAAATGTGCTATGCCGGAACTTGTCGTAAAGGCATCGCAACCCAAGACCCATTATTTAGAAAGAGATTAGATTATGTTGAAGGGGGTAAACGGGTTGCAAGATACATTGAAGCCATGACAGAAGAACTTTCAATGTTAACACAACAAGCAGGTAATACTGATGTCAGTAAACTTGAAAAGGACGATCTCAGGGCGCTTAATCTTGAAACTGCAGCACTTACAGGTGTTAAAATGGCCGGGATGGAAGCACCCCTCTATTCCTTATAAAATTTTATCACTTTTTCTTTTTTTGCATAATATATATATGAAAGGGTTAATCATGATTATCCAAGAGAAGCTATTGGACAATAATATTAAAATGGGGAGTGTGAAGTCCTATGGGAAGATCTTTAAAACTTTATGTTTTATTAGCAGCCACCCTTTCATCATTCCTAACACCATTTATGGGCTCCTCTATTAACGTGGCCCTGCCAGTTATTGGCAGGGAATTCCAGATAGATGCTATATTACAAACTTGGATTCCCACAGCCTATCTTTTGGCAGCTGCAATGTTCTCGGTACCATTTGGAAGACTATCCGAGATTAAGGGCATGAAAAGGATATTCATCTACGGAAACGCTATATTCTTCATATCATCTTTACTATCTGCATTAGCCCCAAACGCTATCTTCCTTATAATATTTAGACTATTGCAGGGTATAGGCTCTGCAATGATGTTCGTAACAGGCTTAGCGATCCTCACAAGAGTCTACCCTCCAATGGAAAGAGGTAAAGTTATCGGTATCAACACTGCCGCAGTATATGTTGGCCTATCCCTTGGACCAGTGCTTGGAGGCGCCCTGACACACTATATTGGATGGAGAAGCATATTCCTTGTAACAGTCCCCATAACCCTACTCGTAATATTTATAATGTCAAGGGTCCGTGAAGAGTGGGCCGACGCAAAAGGGGAGAAATTCGACCTTGGGGGTTCAATATCCTACAGCACATTCCTCTTCCTATTAATATGTGGATTCTCCCTACTACCTGACACTAAAGCTTCCATACTGCTCATAGGGAGTATCATAACAGCCTCAATATTTCTCTGGATAGAATTGAACAATTCAAGTCCAGTATTTAACCTAAGATTATTCAAGAATTTCACCTTCACCTTTTCAAGCCTAGCAGCCCTAATCAATTATAGTGCAACCTTTGGTGTTTCACTACTTTTAAGCTATTACCTACAATACATAAAGGGCTTAACCCCCAATATAGCGGGTCTAATACTGGTAACCCAACCAGTTTTAATGGCCCTTGTAGCTCCAGTAGCCGGGAGAGCCTCTGACAAGTTCAACCCCCAGAAACTCGCAGGTTTGGGAATGGCCATAATATCAGTTGCACTTTTCAGTTTAACTTTCATCAACCCTCGTACACCACTCTCGATGATATTCGCTTCACTTGCAGTCCTCGGCATAGGATTCGGTTTGTTCTCTTCACCTAACACTAATGCTATCATGAGTTCAGTGGAAAAGAAATACTTTGGTATCGCCTCTGCTACAGTGAGTACCATGAGACTTATCGGTCAAAGCTTCAGCATAGGTATAGTAACACTAATATTGGCCCTAATCCTTGGAAGGGTGAAAATAGCACCTTCAAATTTCAATCTACTACTCCAGAGTACCCATATCTCATTCTCAGTATTCGCCATATTATGCTTTATTGGTATATTCGCTGCAATGGCCCGGCGTAAGGAGAGCGACTAATGGAACCTAGGATACGAATATTAAAGGATGGCCCATACCTCGTCATGGGAAACATACCATTATATGATGGTGAAATAGTAACCGATGAAGAAGGGCATACCATTGACATTATAGAAAAGGGTGAATATCCCCCCAGGGAAACTTATGTTCTCTGCAGGTGTGGCGGATCAGGTGACAAGCCATATTGTGATGGTACCCACTCAAGCATAGGCTTTGATGGTACCGAAACTGCAAGTAGAGACCCCCTATATTTCACGCGCTCTTACATTTGAAGGTGAAAAGGTCAGATTAACAGATTTGCCTGAACTTTGCGACCATTCACGTTTTTGCATGCGCGCTGGGGGTATAAGAAATCTAATAAAAAAAGGAGACCCTGAGAGTATTAAAATAGCTGTAGAAGAGGCTACAATCTGCCCATCCGGTAGGCTCGTATTATGGTCCAAGGAGAAGGGAACAGCCTATGAAAAAGAATTTGAGAAATCCATTGTTGTAATACATGATAAACAGAAAAAATGTGAAGGTCCACTATGGGTTAGGGGTGGTATACCTATAGAATCCAGTGATGGTTACGAGTATGAGATCCGGAATAGGGTGACCCTATGCCGTTGCGGATTATCAGAGAACAAACCATTCTGTGATGGCAGCCACTGGATGACCAGCCAAGAAAAGGCAGCATTCAAGAAAAAATGGGGAATAATAAAAAATGGGAGGAGTGAACTACCCCTCCCTGATGGGAGGGGCTTCCTGCTTCAACGACGGGACTTACCCAGCTAAAGCAGGGGGTGCTGAGTAGAGGTCTCATCTCCACAGGCGTGAATTCGGGTCGTCCCAAACCCTACCTATCCCACCCTGCAATTTTACAGGGCTATGGATGAGGACACCGCATCCCAACCTCCTACCAGGAGGTAAACACAATTTGAAACGTATATAAAACTTTCCGGCTTTCATCCCCATACGGGGAGTTCCCGCCGGTAAAGTTAAAGTGGTACGACATTCCCCCCATAGACTTCGTTTATAACTTCACCTAGTCCAACATATATGGCACTTGCACCTGTGAATATGCCCTCATATCCTGCTATCATTGTTACAAGTTTGGATCCTGTTAGTTCACCGATGGTAAGTAGGAAGAATAATATCGCAAGGCTTATGAATATCACCTGAAGACCCCTGCTTAACCTTAAGGTTGCTATAAACATTAGCAGGGTAAATAGTCCCCACATGAATAGGTATGCTGCCAGTGACGCTGGATCAGCGGCCTGAACTGGTGTACCCACAGTTTTAAAGATGGTCACCTGTGGCACCATTAATAGGAACACTAGTGACCACCAGAACAGTCCATAGGATCCGAAGGCGAGTGTCGCGAAGGTGTTACCCTTCTTATATTCCATTGCACATGCTAGTATCTGGGCTATCCCACCATAGGCAAAACCCATGGCGAGTATCATGCTCGTTATGGGTATTAGCCCAGCATTATGCACATTTAATAGGACGGTCGTCATCCCGAAGCCCAGCAGTCCTAGGGGGGCCGGGTTCGCTGTTTTATCAACTATAGTCACGGTTTCTTGTCCCATATCCATTCACCTTATTCTTCTAATGTGGAGGTGTCTCCTAGTTCTAGTCCTTCTTCTTTGGCTCGGAGTATCCTCCTCATTATCTTACCACTCCTAGTTTTTGGGAGTTTATCAACTTGGACCATTTCTCCGATAACCGCTACTGGTCCTAGTTCGTGTCTTACATGTTTTTTAAGATCCCCTATCAATGCAGTGTTTAGATTATAGCCTTCTTTGAGTATGAGGAAGGCTTTGATAACCTCCCCCTTGATGGGGTCTGATTTCCCTATTACGGCTGCTTCAGCAACTGCTGGGTGGGATACAAAGGCTGATTCGACTTCTGCAGTCCCTACCCTGTGCCCTGCTATGTTTAACACGTCATCTGATCGTCCTTGTATCCATATGTATCCGTCTTCGTCCATGTGGGCCATGTCACCTGTTGTATACACGCCTCCTGGTATGTTTTCCCAGTAGGTTTCGATATAACGTTTCTCATCCTTGTAGAGGGTTCTTAGCATGGCGGGCCATGGTGTTTTGATTACGAGGTGGCCTCCTTTTCCTGGGGGTACTGGTTTTCCGTCTTTGTCAACGACTTCTGCTTCGATTCCTGGGAGTGGTTTGGTGACTGATCCTGGTTTTAGTGGTGTTACTGGCAGTGGCGATACTAGGTGCATTCCTGTTTCGGTCTGCCACCAGGTGTCCATTATTGGACATCTTTCTCTGCCGATGTTCTTGTAGTACCATATCCATGCTTCTGGGTTTATTGGTTCTCCAACGCTTCCTAATATTTTGAGGCTGGAAAGGTCGTATAGTCTGGGGTATTTGTCTCCGAATCTCATTAGGTGTCTTATTGCCGTGGGTGCTGTGTAGAATTTTGTTATTCCATGTTCTTCTATTATCCTCCACCATACTCCTGGGTCTGGATAGTCTGGGGCGCCTTCATATACTACTGTTGTTGTGCCTACGAGTAGTGGCCCGTATACGATGTAGCTGTGGCCTGTTATCCATCCTATGTCTGCTGTGCACCAGAATATGTCGTCGTCGTGTATGTCGAATACCATTTTTGTGGTGGTTGAAGTTCCTACCATGTAGCCTCCAGTGGTGTGGACTACGCCCTTAGGTTTGCCTGTTGTACCTGATGTGTAGAGTATGAATAGTGGGTCTTCGGCGTCCATTATCTCTGGTTCGCATTTGTCGTCTTCTCCTTCGATTATACTATCGAATAGGACTTCCTTCCCGCTTATGTCTGATAGTTCTATTGGTATTCCTGTGTGTTCTAGGATGACTGTTGTTTGGACTGTTGGGCAGCGTAGGACTGCTTCGTCAACTATTTTTTTAAGTTCGATGACCTTTCCTCTTCTGTAGGTTCCATCTGCTGTGACTATTATCTTGGCTTTTGCATCGTTTACTCTCTCTACTAGTGCTCCTACGCTGAGGCCTGAGTAAATTACTGTGTGGGGTGCTCCGATTTTTGCACAGGCTAACATTGTTATGACTGCTTCTGGGCACATTGGCATGTATAGTGCGACGACGTCTCCTTTTTTTATTCCTAGGCTTTTGAGTGCGTTGGCCATTTTGTTTACTTGGCGGTATAGTTCGTAGTATGTTAGTTTTTCTTCGTCTCCTCTTTCGTTTACGTAGAGTATTGCGACTTGGTTTCTTTTTGAGGTGTGTATCCAGCGGTCTACAGCGTTGTAGGTCATGTTTATTTTGCCGTTGGTGAACCATTTGTAGAATGGTTTGTTGCTGCCATCTAAGACTTTGTCCCATTTTTGGAACCATTCGAGTTCTTTGGCCTTTTCCGCCCAGTATTTTTCTATGTTTTTTCCTTTTTCTAACTCTGCCTCCCAGTTTTTTATGTGGGCTTCTTCCACGATTTTGTAGTTGGGTTTGAAGACCCTTTTTTCTTCTAGGAGAACAGTGGTATCCTCGGACATTTTTTTGCCACCATTTTGTTTTTTCATTGTTTTTTTAGGGTGCACCCACTATATAAACTTTACTGATTAATCATGATAAATATGATTTTTTAAAAAAATAATATTACATTGGTGGCATTCCACCCATACCCTCCATTCCACCTCCCTCAGATTCCTTCTTTGAAACTTCAAAACCCTTTGCGGCTATCATGTCATCGATTCTTAGTATCATCTCTGCTGCTTCTGCGGCTGATTGTATGGCCTGTCTTTTGACTCTGTGTGGTTCTAGCACTCCTGCCTCTTTCATGTCAACTACTTCACCCTTGAAAACATCTAAACCCATGTATGGTGACTCTTCATGGGCTGCTCTTAAATCTACGAGAGTGTCAATACTGTCAAGACCGGCATTCTCAGCCAAAGTCTTAGGAACAACCTCAAGAGCCTCTGCAAAAGCAGCAACAGCCAGCTGCTCCCTACCACTAATAGACTCACTATAATCCTTAAGTCTTTTAGCAATCTCAACCTCAGGAGCCCCACCACCAGCAACAACCTTCTCATCCTCAACAGTCGCTGAAACAACACCAATAGCATCTTCGATGGCTCTTTCCACTTCCTCAGCGACCTGTCTTGTACTGCCCCTTAGGATTATGGATAATGCCTTAGGATCCCTACAATCCTCTACAAAAGTTAAAAGCTCGTCAAAGATTTTCTTTTCATATACTACACCTGCTTCCCCAAGATCCTCCTCTGTAAGATCCTCGATGTTAGTTACGAGTCTAGCGCCGGTGGCCCTTTCAAGACGTTGCATGTCTGATTTTCTAACCCTTTTGAGGGCGTATATGCCTTCACGTGAAAGGTAATGGAGTGCAAGATCATCAATACCCTTCTGACAGAATAATACATTAGCCCCTGAATCTATGATCTTTTGGACCATTTCTTTTATCATTTGTTCTTCTTGTTCGATGAAGGCTTGCATCTGTGAGGGATCTGTTAACCGTATCTTCGCATCTGTTTCAAGTTCCTTAACCTCTATCGGATATTTTAAGAGTGCTATCTTGGCGTTTTCAACACGTTTTGGCATTGCATGGTCTGCTCTTCCCTTGTCAATTGCTATCCCATTGACTATCATGGAATCGTCAATTGATCCGCCGAGTATTCTATGGATGTTTATGTTGTCCTTGTCTATCTCACCATTATCTTCAACCTGGAGTATTGCATCTACGACCAACTCTGCTAATGATTCCCTTGCCTTTTCAGCTCCTTTTCCTGTCATTGCCGTCATGGCAACTTTTAGTAATGTGCCACGGTCCCTCGCATTTATTGCTATGGAGTCCAGGATTTCCTGGGCTTTTTTAGCTGCTTCCCTGTAGCCTTGCACTATTATTGTTGGATGCACACCCATTTCCAGGAGTTCTTCCGCCTTTTTGAGAAGTTCTCCAGTTATTATGACAGCTGTTGTTGTCCCGTCTCCTACTTCGTCTTCTTGGGTTTTGGCAACTTCTACCAGCATTTTAGCGGCTGGATGGGCTATGTCCATCTCCTTTAGGATTGTGACACCATCATTTGTCACTACTATATCCCCTAGGGAGTCTACGAGCATTTTATCCATTCCCTTAGGGCCTAGGGTTGTTCTAATGGTCTCTGCGAGTATCCTGCCTGCTATTATGTTCATCCTCTGGGCTTCTTTTCCCACATATCTTGTAGTTCCTTTTGGTAGTATTAGTATTGGTTGTGAACCAGTTAACTGTGCCATGTGATCACCTCAAAATATTTGCAATTATCCATGGGTTAGGGGTTCTATAAATATTTTACCCACCCGGTATGATTTTCGGTATGAATGTCTGGCAAAAATCGGGCCTTTTTCTTTTCATCTCCTCTACTATCTTATTGGTTATCTCCTTCTCAAGATCTTTTGTCTTCTCAGATTCAACAGCAAATGATTCACCATCCATATAAACCCTCAGGACCTCTCCACCCATAGACAATTCAAAGGATACCATCCTACCCTTTCCCATATCATCCATTATATTATCGAGTATGTGTTGGGAAAGCTTCAATAGCTTCCTCCCCTCAGGTTTATAAGTTTCTGTTGATGTTTCAATCTTATTTATCCTTAGGGGGGCGCAACCCTCCTCACGGATAGTCTTACGCACAGCCCAGAATAAACATGCCAACAACTTATCCTCCATTGGCAAATCTTCCCCTAAAACTATCTTCTCCATTCTAACACCTATAATGATCTTATATGAGAAGCTACCGACTTGCCCATATCATAACATTTAACCAAATCCTCTTGTGATGGCACATAATCCACTTCTATAGTGGCGAACACCTCAAATCCCGCCTTTGAAAGTTCCTGTTTGAGGTTGTTAACCGCACCACCACCCCAACCTTTAGAACCGAATACAACTGCAAGTCTCCTGAAACCGGTCCTGTCAAATGCAAGACCCCTCAGATAATATGTTAAGTCTCCAAGGCTTGGGAATGGCCCGTTAAAGATCGTGGGACTCCCAACAAATATGGCCTTACTTTCAAGTATATCCTTTACTATTTCACTTCTTTCATCCTCATGTAGAAAATACATGGAGACGTCTACTTCTTCACTCATAGCCCCCTCTGCGAGGGCATGCGCCAACCTTTGGGTGGAATAATGCATTGTATCATATATTATAGTGATCTTATCTTCACATCTTCCCGCAGCCCAATTCTTATATGCGTTTATGATCTTCTCGGGTCTGGTCCATATTTGTCCATGAGATGGTGCTATCATCTTTATCCTGTCAAGGAGTCCAAGATCTTCCACTTCTTTGAGTTTCCTCAACACCAGCGGTGATAATGGTGTTATAAGATTCGCATAGAATTTCCTGGCAGCATCCATTAGAATATAATCATCAATATCCTTGTCAAAGCGTCTATTGTAACATAGGTGTTGTCCGAAGGCGTCATTGGAGAAGAGCATACCATCCTCAGATAGGAATGTGAACATGCTATCAGGCCAGTGAAGCATAGGAGCCTCAAGGAACATGAGGTTTTTACCGCCAAGGTCTAGGCTGTCACCAGTCCTGACTATCTCTATCCTAGAATCCTCTAATGGCGGGTAATGCCTCTTTAATCCCTCTGCTGCTTTCCCTGTGCAGTAGATGGGTGCATTATATTTCTTCCAAACCTCCAGTAGCGACCCGCTATGATCCCTCTCAATATGATTTTGTATTATCACATCAATCTCGTCTCTTCCCTCTTTTCGAAGAGCGTCACTTATCCTTGCCATCATCTGCGCAGAAGTCCCAGGGTATGTGTTATCTATAAGGGCGACCCTATCCTCACCGAATATAAGGTACACATTATATGTTGTCCCCCTCAGGGTGTAACCATGGTAGCTTCTAATATCCCAGTCCAAGACCCCAACCCAATAAACATTATCCACAATTTTCACAGCATCAGCCTTCATATTAATACACCAATATTAGTATGATGGAACTTATATTAACTTGTAATGTTAACAGGAAGATGATTCATAAGAGATCTAGATCTGCACAAAAAAATAGAGAGAATGCGCCTACTTCTAATCTTGTACAATTTAGAAATCCCATAAACCCGATGCCACTGTCTTGGGCCAACATTGTAAGATTAACGATCCATAGGGTGGATGGTCTCCTCCATAATCTGTGGATATTAGCAAGTTTTCGCAGTGACCATCATTTATGAGATCTTCCCTCTATCGTAAAAACTATCGCAATAGGATAGTTGCTGAATTTATCCACGGGAACTCATGGGTTATAGTACACCTCCAATGCCCTCGGAGCATCATTCGGTTCCCTGGCGGGTGGACTTGACTCATGGGTTATAGTACACCTCCAATGCTAGGTGAATGTGCATTATCATTCGGATTCTCTGAGGAGACCCATACTATAATACGGTCTGGTTTTTCTAGGAATGGTCTGCTCAGATTCTTTAGTTCTGCGCACCCCTTTAATTTTATTTGGGTTTGTACTGCAATAATTTTTTCATTACCAAAATGTTTTTTTTTTTTTTTTTTTTTTTTTTTGGAGGGGATTGGTATGCTCCTGTTAAAATCCTCTCATTCTTCGATTTCATATTTGAATTCCCAGAATGGTTTTCCAGTGATTTGACCCTTTGAGAGGTGTTCCATTTCATGGGATACCCCATAGGCTCCGGATCCTTCAAACTTGACGGGTTCTTTTATCTTTTTAAGTTTTATCTTAAGGTCTAGGGGGTCTAGGCTGGCTTTTATAATATGATCGGCTTCTATCACAACCTTATATGGTCTTTTAACAAGTGCTCTTTCACCCTTCTCTCCACATTTTTCCAGCCTGTATACTGTCCCCTCTTCCTTGAGTATTCTTGGATTCAAGAAGAGGTATACTATTTCTATGGTGCGGCCAACCTTTTTATTCTCATCATATTTTGTGATTTTCTCCTTCACTGTCATGAACTTTTCAGAATTTTTCACAAAACTCCAATCCCCACCAAAACGTATGGAAAAAAGGAGGGGGATGAAAGCGTCAGGGGGGATTCCCAGCCTCTTTATAATCTTTTTTTCCTTTAGGGTGAACTTTAAAAGTTTTTTAAGTTGATGGTATTCCAAGTATATCATCCCATGGAAGAGACTATGGGGTGAGTTTAGTGTAGAAGTCGTCTATAGCCGCGTCAACAACTTCTATTATAGCCTTGTCGAGATCTTCGGGGGATTCATCCACTACAATAGGTATATTATCAGAGTATACCACGTCTAAGCCAGCGTCTAACGCTTCCTTTGTCGCGACGTCTACCGCCGCTGCCTTCAACTCTGTTAACATGACCTCGGCCTCATCTATATACTTTTCTATGTCCTTTTGGAGTAGTGGCCTGTTTGAAAGGTGGTTTGTCGTGCCGACTATATTGCAGTTGTATTTGTCCTCGATGTATGTTACAAGTGTATCCATTACGGATCTTGGGGCTGTTGTGGCGAATAATACACTCTTATCCTCTATATCCTGGAGTGGTTTGGGCCTGAATATTGTTGGTATCACCTTTGCATCAGGGTTTATCTCATTTATGAACTTCTCTATATCCTCTATTTTCTTTTTTGTGGCCATTGGCTCTTCGCACATGGTTAAAACGATCAGATCTGCTAGTTTGATCCTGAATGGTCCGAAGAATTTTGTGATGTTTATCATGGGCTGATTCGCGCCTACTATGACAATATGCCTGTCTGTTTTTACTGGTGGTATGGCCGCCCCACTCCCTTCCATGATAACGAAGTCCGCGTCCACTTCATTCGCGATTTCAGCGCCACGTTTAGCATTTGTTATGAAAACGTCACCCACCATACCCCCACCGCATCTCCTGCATCCTATGGTTAATATCCTGCTCATGAGCGCGTCCTCCCAATGGTCTGAGGCAGCGTGCACTCCCTTGTATGCCTGTTCTATCAGATACTCTGGTGTTATGCTTATTTTATCGCCGCGGACTATCTCTGGTTCCTCCGGGCCTCCGCGGCCCATGGCAACAACACATGGGTTATAATCTTTTTCATGGATTAAACGGGCAGCGTATGCGGATACTGCTGTTTTACCTATCCTTTTGCCTGTTCCGAGTATTTTAATTGATGGTTTTTCGAGGACCTCATATTCTGTCAGTGGCTGGAACTCAAAATCTGGGCCTCTGTAAATCGCACCCTCTTCCAATACTATGCTTGCTATGTTAAACCTTTTGGAGTAATCTAATACTGGTTCGTCACTTAAATCCATAACAACATCCGCATCATATTTCCTTATAATCTTTCTTATGAGATTATAGGGGATTTTATGCGGATCCTCACCAAAGTAGACCGGTTTTTCCATGATCTTAGCATATTCCTCTGGGGAGGATGTTTTAAGCTTCTCGGTACCCCCTATGAATACAAGAGCCCTAACATCTACATGTTCGATACAATCAAGGGTTTCAATTGCAGACTTTGTAACGGGGAGATAATGTTCACCGTCAACAAGACAAATAATATTCTCCATAGCTTTCATTCTTCGACACCTTCTGCTGGTTTTTAAGTAGATTGTTAATATTAAATATTTAATAATTTCTGAATCACGACTTTACATTAAAATGGGGGAAGGAAATTTATTTTTTATTTGAGTTAAAAGAAAATTATGACTTCCATTTTGTGGGATAACTCTGATCCTTCTAGTCAAGCGCCACCACAGAACGCCGAGGGTTGGCCTATTTTACTTCTATGTTAGCCTCCATCTTTGCAAGTTCCTTTTTTGATCTTTTAGCGAGCTCTGATAGGCCATTCACGATGTTTGGTGGGAGTGTGTCATTTCCCTGTTTTGCGAGTATTTCTGAAATGGCTGTTGAAAGTACAAAAATAGCATATTTATGTTCCGCCTTTGTCCGGTGGATGTGATGGGGGCTTATGTTAAGTGAAAAATACTTCTCACACTCTTTTTCTATGTCATAACCATTTTCAAGATATTTTAGGATATATACCAGAAATTGATGTAGTTGTATCACCTCATCCTTATACATGGGTACCAGCCTCGACTCCCTCCATATCAGAGTAGTCATGAAGATTATATAAACCTAATGTTAGGGAATCAAAAATAACCCACTGGTACACCAAAAACATACTATTAGGCCCCTCTATGAATTTTCTTTAATGTACCCTAGCTTATATATAATCTTCCTCTTTTATATACCTTGTGTAACTGGGAAAAATTATAATTCAATTTGAATTTAACCCCACATCATCAAAAAAAAAGTTCCCAGAAGATCCTCAACACAACCCCCCCACAAGACCAGAGAAACCAAACACACACCTTAAAACTCCACCCCCCAACTACCCACCAAGATTCCATGTCCAAAAAACTTACCACCCCCATACAATAACATAAGCCTGAGGCGACAATGAATAGGCCTATGTGAAGTGCCCCTTCCCAGAGGATATCAATGATGAACACATCTACTAAATATCACCAGTAACAGATGGGTGAAAGATCATGAAAAAAACTCGCGGGTAGCACCATTGTTCGTTTTCATTGTAAAATTATAGATAGCCCAACGTAGGCTAAATACAAAATTTCACCCCCGCAATTTTAATAATAGCATTCACAATTGGAGTATGGTTTCCTCCCAGCTTCCCCACCCAAAACCAGCCACACATTCCCCCCACAACATTTACAATAGGAATGTTCCTTACAAGACTGAAGATTCTTACTAGCCCCCACACACTTGTAAATGCTATCGCATTCCTCTCAAAACACAAACGTCAAGATGGAAAGCACAAATAATGTTACACATGAAAAGATACTCAATTCTAAGCGGTCTCATTTCACCCGTGTGGTTTTCCGCAAGTCCACCATCCCCACGCCCAAGTTGAAGTAACAGCCATTTGAAATCTACAAAAACACTACCACCTAGGATAATAAACCCACCTATGGTATCCCATGATCAGCCCCCCACAGGTTGACCTCCCAACCCACCATAGGAGCCTGTAACATAACAGATAGTCTCCCCCGCCAAGGATAATCTCCTAGGAAATGGTTAAGATCGACCTCCTAAAACCCCATGGGTATTTAAATTAACATCTAATAAAATTAATCTTTGTGATAGTATGCAGATCATAGAATTCGAAGCCCACATGATCGAAGAACTTGTGAAAAGATCCTCACCAAATATCGATAACGTGACAGAACCCGTTAAGACCATAATTGAAGAGGTTAGAAAAGACGGTGACAAAGCCCTCAGGAAATTCACAAAGAAATTCGATGGCGCCGAAATCGAGGAATTCAAAGTTACAAGAAATGAAATAGAAGAAAGCTATAAGCATATAGATAAAAAGGTGAAAAATGCATTGAATATGGCGGCTGCAAACATCAAAGAATTTCACAGACTACAACTCCCAAGCCAATGGCTAAAGAAGATAAACAGGGGTATAATCGGGGGTCAAATTATAAGAGCAATTGGAAGTGTAGGCTGCTACATACCCGGAGGAAGGGCAGTTTATCCTTCCACCGCCCTCATGACAATAATACCCGCCAAGATCGCTGGCGTCAAAAGGATAATCTGCTGCACCCCACCAAACAAAGACGGAACCGTGAATGAAGCCACAATAGTAGCAGCTGACATGGCCGGAGCAGATGAAATATACAAGGTTGGGGGAGTTCAGGCCATAGCTGCCATGGCCTATGGAACCGAAACCATAGACCCCGTTGATAAGATCGTCGGACCCGGGAACATATTCGTGGCAGCGGCTAAAAAGTTGGTATATGGGGATGTGGATATCGATTTTATCGCAGGCCCATCAGAAGTTCTAATAATAGCCGATGAAGGGGCTAACCCAGAGTATATAGCAGTTGAGATGATAGCCCAAGCCGAACATGACCCTGATGCAGCCTCAGTACTTGTAACACCATCAAGAAGTCTCGGAGAGAAAGTTTATAATATCCTAGAGGAGAAGGTTAAATATGCTAAAAGGGGTGAGATCATAAGAAAGTCCCTCGAAGATTATGGTAAGATAATCATCGTAAAAGATCTTAAGGAGGCTGTTTATTTCAGCAATGAATATGCCCCCGAGCACCTTATAATAATGACCAAGGACCCTGAGATTCTATTAGATGAGATTGAAAATGCCGGGTCCATATTCCTTGGAGAGTTAACACCAGTCTCTGCAGGAGACTATGGTTCAGGGACTAATCACGTACTACCCACCAGCGGATGTGCAAAGATGTACTCAGGATTATCAACAGAATCCTTCCTGAAAAAACCCACAGTACAAATATTATCAGAAGATGGTCTCAAAACCCTCAAAGATATTGTAATCCCACTCGCAGAATATGAAGGACTCTACGCACACGCAGAATCATTTAAAAAGAGACTTATGAGGTGACAACCATGCTAGGTAAGACCAGGAGAACCCATTATTCAAATGAGATCACACCATCACTTGACGGATCCCATACAATCCTCATGGGTTGGGTGTACGAAATACGAGACCTTGGAGGGATAATATTCATACTCCTCAGGGACAGACATGGTATAATACAGGTAACCGCCCCAAGTAAAAAAACATCAAAAGAACTATTCAAAAAATTAAGAAAACTCAAAAAAGAATATGTTATAGAAGTCCAAGGGACGGTTCAAAAGTCCCCCAAAGCCCCAAGAAGCGTTGAAATAATACCCTCCAATGTGAAAGTCCTGGCCAAATCACAACAACCATTACCACTCGACCCCACAGGGAAGGTTAAAGCCGAAATTGACACAAGACTAGACTCAAGGTTCCTAGACCTTAGAAGACCCGAAATAAGCGCAATATTCAAGATAAAAAGTAGAATGCTGCATTCAGTGAGGGTTTTCCTCGAAAAGGAGGGTTTTATCGAGATAAACACTCCCAAGTTGGTTGCATCAGCAACCGAAGGCGGGACAGAACTCTTCCCCATAACCTACTTCGAAAGGGAAGCCTTCCTAGGCCAAAGCCCACAACTCTACAAACAGATGATGATGGCAAGCGGCCTCGACAAAGTCTATGAGATAGCACCCATATTCAGGGCAGAAGAACACGACACCCTCAGGCACCTAAACGAGGTCATATCCATTGACATAGAAGCAGCCTTCATGAACCACGAAGACGTCATGAAAATACTCGAAAAACTCATCGTAAAAGTCATAAAGGACATCAAAGAACACTGCAAAGAAGAACTCGAAACCCTAGGCAGAGAACTCGAAACCCCAAAACTGCCCTTCGAAAGACTAGAATATGACGAAGTCGTGGAGATAGTCAAATCACAAGGAGTCCACCTCAGACATGGAGAAGACCTCTCAAGGGCCGCTGAAAAAGCCCTAGGCGAGATAATGCCCGGCTATTATTTCATAAAATCCTGGCCAACGAATATAAAACCATTCTATGTAATGCCAAGGGAGGATGACCCAAGCAAAAGCTACGCCTTCGACCTCATGTACAAGGACCTTGAAGTATCCTCCGGTGCCATGAGGGTCCATGAACACGACCTCCTAGTTGAAAAGATTAAAAAACAGGGACTAAATCCCAGATCATTTGAAAGTTACCTTTCAGCCTTCAAATATGGGATGCCACCACATGCAGGTTGGGGTCTTGGAGCTGAAAGATTCACCATGGCACTCCTAGAAATCAAAAATATCAGGGAAACAGTACTATTCCCAAGGGACAGGAGAAGATTAACCCCATAAAGTGATTTGATGATGGGCGCCTCCACAAAAAAAGGAAAAAAGATCGCGGAAAAGAGTAGGAGGATAGTGAAAAAGCTTATAAAAGATAAGATAGAAGGGTTACCCCCAGAAGAAGTCGAGATCATAGAGAGGATAGTTCATTCCACAGCCGACCCAGAATATGCTGATATCACTAGGATGAGCCAAGAATTCATACCCACAACCATAAATGCCCTAGGGGACCTTAAGGATATACTAGTAGATGTTGAAATGGTGAAAGCAGGAATATCCTATGATGGGGACATAAAATGTTATATAAACCATCCAACTGTTATAAAGATGGCGAAGGATAAAAACATGACCAGGGCAGCTGCTGCAATGGAATACGCAGCCTCAAAAGACTTCAGCGGAATCGTAGTGGTGGGTAACGCGCCAACCGCACTCTCAAAGGTGATAAAATTAACAGAAGCAGGGATGGATGTTAAATCTATAATAGGAGTGCCTGTTGGTTTTGTAGCTGCTGCTGAATCCAAAAAACTCCTCACAAAAACAAACATACCATACCTTATAACCTCCGGTCCAAAGGGTGGGACGCCAGTTGCAGTGGCAGCCACAAACGCCCTAATAAACCTCACAAAAAAATGGAGAGGAGGAATAAGATGATATCAGATGACCTGTTTAAAGAAGCATTGAAAGTTTTACCTGGTGGTGTGAGCTCCCCGGTAAGAAAGTTTGAACCACACCCTTTCTTCGCCAAAAAAGGTGAAGGTTGCATCCTCTATGACGTGGACGGTAACCGTTACATAGATTACTGTCTAGCCTATGGTCCCCTCATCCTCGGTCACGCCCCAGAGAAGATTACAAGTGCAGTCTGTGAACAAATTAAAAAGGGTAGTGCCTATGGCACGCCAACAAAGGCAGAATTAGAACTTGCAAAACTTGTCATAGAAAGAGTACCATCAGCTGAGATGATAAGGTTTGTGAATTCGGGTACAGAGGCTACAATGGCCGCGATAAGACTTGCAAGGGCATTCACAGGGAAGGATAAAATACTCAAATTTGAGGGCGCATATCATGGCGCCCATGATTATGTTCTGGTAAAACCAGGATCGGGCGCGGCAGCAGCCCCCGATTCACCAGGCATACCCCAAGATACAACAAGAAACACTATATCAGCGCCTTTCAATGATGAAGAAGCAGTTGCAAGTATAATAGAAGAGGATGACAATATCGCGGCAATACTAGTAGAGCCTGTGATGGCTAATATAGGCTGTATAGAACCAGAGGACGGCTACCTAAAATTCCTGAGGAAAATAACAAGTGAAAATGGTATACTCTTAATATTTGACGAGGTTATCACCGGTTTCAGAATAGCCCCTGGGGGTGCCCAAGAATACTATAATATAACAGCAGACCTTGTAACCTATGGGAAAATCATAGGAGGAGGATTCCCCATGGGCGCCCTAGCAGGTCCCAGAAGACTAATGGAACATATATCACCCGCAGGTGATGTTTACCAAGCCGGCACATTCAACGGCAATCCTGTATCAGTAACCGCTGGCATAACAACCCTCAAGGAATTAACAGATGATCTTTACAAGGAACTTAACAAAAAAGGGGAAATAATAAGAAAGGGCATAAAGGATATCCTAGAGGACAATAATCTAGAATTTTACCTGGCAGGATTATCCTCAATGTTCCAAATCTACTTCACCCAAGAGAAGGTTAAAGATTATACCAGCGCCAAGACAGCTAATTTGGAGATATTCAAAAAGTACTTCCATAGCCTACTCAAAGGTGGGGTGTTTGTGCCACCATCACAATTCGAATGTTGTTTTATCTCAGCAGCTCACAGAAAAGAAGATCTTAACATGACACTAGAGGTGGTGGAGGAATCCATTAAAAGAGCCGTCAAACAATCCCCCAGGTGACTTTGCAATGTATATTTAAGTTTTTCAAATCCTATGTATGTTAAAAATTCCACAAGGGCAGTTTTTGGGATTATGATGATATTACCCTGGGCACTTTGCCGGACAACCTCATCTACTATGCTTACATATTTATTCCTGTCCCTTGCAGAGTCTATTATGGCTTTCATGAGGGACTTCACAGCATCCCCACGGGTGTATCCGGCCTTCTGCTCCTCTCTTAGGAATTCTATTGAGTTGCCTGAGACGTAACCTTCCCCCTCCACATATACCGGTCCTATCCTCGCCAAGATCGCGTCAACAGCTTCTGGTGTTACTATAACTACAATATCTGTTTTCTCACCAGTATTATATTCTACTATTTCTTGGGCGAGCTTCGCCCCCTTCTCGGTGTCCTTTTCCCAGAGAGCATCATGAAGATACCATCTTTCAACACCTATAGCTTTTAGGGATGGTGGTGGTGTTGCCGTGGGATGGGCCATCTGCCCCGGATAGACAGACTTTATACCTGTTATATTACCATTATCCAAGGTTATGATGAACGCCATGTCAACTGCTCCTATCCCCGGTCTCGGCTCGCTCGGATCAGCGCATAAAAGCAACACCTTTTTTTCTCCTACCATCACGTTCTGAGAATTCTTAATATACATGCAAGATAGGAAGATAATAACTGAGAGAGCTACTACGAATATTATAATGGTCCTTCTTTCCATGGATACTCTGTTATCACACTTCCATTATATATATGAGGTTGATGCGATCACCGTCTGATTACCCCCATCTTGAACTTCCACCCTTTCATTGGTTGGCTTTTGTGTGGGGGCTCCCACCTCCCCGAGTCTCTTAGGTTCCGTCTCAGGAGATGATCTGAGCACTTCAGTGTGGGGGGGTCTTGCGTCCATTCGATTCTCCCCCCACACGGAGTAGGGTGCGTGTGGAGAATATTTTATAAAACAGCCAAAAAAAGGGGTGTGTGGAACAAAAAAAAAAAAAAAAAAAAAATAATGGGATTTAGTGGAATCCAAAAATCTCCCCACATATTGGGGGAATGAAAAGATAATGGGGGTGGTTTCCCTGCTGAAAATGGACTACCCCCTTGATGGGGGTTTTCTGCTTCAAATGATGAGAGCTTGTGTGAACATGGGGCTAGTTCCCCCTAGAGGGTTTTCCTCATGGCCTGGAGCGTGTCCCCAGCCCCGGTTTTGAATGGTCAGTTATGAACCTGGATTATCTGCCAGTTTTCCCAGACCCTGGGGGGACAAGATAAGTGAAGATTATAATCGAACACTCCAGTTATAAGGTTTTCCGCTCACATCCCCCCATTAGATGGGGAACCTCCCCAATGATAAAATTAAAATGATCAGAAGAACGATCATAGTGGCTATGAAAAATAATATGGGTAGATAGTTAGTGTCCTTATGGGTTTTGATTGCCTCTCTTTTATCCTGGATGGTGGAGATAAAATCTTGGGCATCATCATAGTCCTTTTTGAGCAAACTTTCAAGTGTTTCTTTGTTACTGGTAAGTCCGGTGTGGGTTATCTCATAGGGTCCTTGTGTGGTTTCACTCTCGTTGATAATTTCAGAGGATATTCTGTTGATGGTTTCATCAACTTTGGGAGGTCTTTCTGTGTAGGCTTCTTCTATGGAATCATAATATTGGAGTGAACCTCCACATTGACATGAGACAAAATCAGCGGGGCTTTCACCTTCCTTCAACTTGTAGTAGCCTCCACATTCGCTACAGACGAGATAACCCTTGGAGTCGGATTTTCCAGCCTTTGACAACTGGAACCCCCCAATAAACACCCCAGATTAAAGTATTAATCATGCTCCTATATCCTACCATTTTAATAAAAGGAGCATCTAAGATTATCTTATATTATTTATAGATAAACCTTTCGTATAGGCCATTGAGAAACCTCCTATAATGGAAGATGCGAATAAAATCTTGTTGAGGGGCCCCGATATGGTGGTTATAGTAGTAGGAGTTGGTGAAAACAAAAATGTTGAGAAAGCAGCGAATAATATGGACTTTGAAGTTCTTTTATCCTATTCTGAGGAAGAATTTATCAAGATGATCCATAAGGGCCTTGGAGACGCATATATGAGGGGTTCATTAAATTCAGCGCCTATAATAAAAGAACTGCGGAAAATTGGGGATCCTAAAAGGGCATCATTTATAAAATTAGATGATCACAGTTTTTTCCTCGCCCCTGTTGGTATAGATGAGGGATTCACAATAGACGACAAGATAAAGATAATAGACTACTGTTCCAAATTCATGGAAAAAATAGGCATCAAAGCTACAATAGCAGTTATTTCAGGTGGCAGACCCCAGGATATTGGAAGAGCGCCCGAAATCGACAAATCCATCAAAGAAGCCAAAAAATTAACATCAATGATAAAAGATAAATATAATATAAAACACTATTATATCCTGATAGAAGATGCTATAAAGGATGGACGTAATCTGATTCTAGCCCCAGATGGTATAACCGGTAACCTGATATTCAGGAGCCTCGTGTTAATCGGATCAGCTAAGAGTCATGGGGCTATAACCCTTGGAATAGACCCTATTTTTATAGACACTTCCAGGGCCCAGACTGTCGAGGGCTATGAAAGAGCGTTAAAATTCGCATATAAACTTGCTAACATGAGGGAGGATGTGGATGAAACTCCTAAAACCAATCTATAAACTCTACGAATGGTACATTCTAAAAGACTTGAAAAAGGAGAAAATGCCAAGGCACGTAGCCATAATAATGGATGGCAACAGACGCTACTCAAGATTACAAGGTAGCAAAGATCCTATACAAGGCCACAAAAGAGGTATTAAAACCCTTGAAAAAGTACTAGATTGGTGTATAGACCTTGGAATAGAGATCGTCACAGTGTACGCGTTCTCCACCGAGAACTTCAAACGTCCCAAAAGGGAAGTAGAAGGCCTTATGAGATTATTCGAAGAAAACTTTAAAAAAGTTGCCAAAACTGAGAAGATCCATAAAAATCGTGTGAAAATCAAAGCAGTCGGCAACCTTGACCTCTTACCCGAGAACGTGAAAGAAGCCATTAGAATAGCCGAAAAAGCCACAGAAGAATATGATGATAGAATCCTTAATATTGCCATAGGCTACGATGGGCGACTAGAAATAGTCGAAGCCACACGTAAGATAGCCCAGATGGTTAAAGAGGGAAAACTCGACCCAGAGGATATCGATGAGGAGACCATAAATGATAACCTTTATACCGCAGGTTTAGAGGACCCCCACCTCATCATAAGGACAAGTGGAGAGGAAAGATTGAGCGGATTCCTACTCTGGCAATCATCCTACTCCGAATTATACTTCTGTGACAGTCTATGGCCAGAATTTAGGAAAGTGGACTTTTTAAGGGCTCTAAGATCATACCAGGAACGTGAGAGGAGATTCGGCACCTAATGGTGGGGGTTTGATAATATAATAGATGTTCACTGCCATATAAACTTCAAAGACTTTAACAAGGACAGAGAAGAGGTCATAAAAAGAGCCAAGAGAAAACTAACCGCCATCATAGACTCAGGAGTAGGCCTCGGAGGCGTGAGAAGATCCATCAGATTATCAGAAGAATATAAACATTTCATATATTCTACACTAGGTTTACATCCAGCAGACGCGGCTAGGATGGGGGACGAACTCATAGAAACCATCATAAAAGAGATAGAGGATAATATAGAAAGGGCAGTGGGTGTTGGTGAAAGTGGATTAGACTTCCACCATACAAGGGACTTGGAAGGTCGCAGAAGGCAAGAAAAAATCTTCAAGTTATTCATAGAACTCGCCATCGAATATGAGCTCCCACTCATAATCCATGCAAGAGAAAGTGAAAAACAAGCCTTCAAAATCCTAAAAGAACATCCAATAGAAAATGCAATATTCCACTGTTACAGTGGCGACCTAGACACCGCAAAGAATATAATAGAAGAAGGCTACCACCTCTCATTCTCCACCATGATATGTTTCATAGACCACCACCAAAGGCTAATCAAGGACCTACCACTCCAAAGTATCCTAACAGAGACCGACAGTCCATACCTGTCCCCATTCAAGGGCAGACGGAACGAACCACCATACCTAGAAGAGGCCGTGAAAAAGATAGCCCAACTGAAAAATACAAACATCCAAGAAGTCGACAGTATAACAGAAAAAAATGCTAAAAAAATATTCAGGATATGAATCATTCCAGGACTTCCTTAGCTACTATTAGAGCATTTATAGCAGCGGGAAAACCAGCATATACTGACATTTGTATTATAGTCTCGATTATCTCCTCCCTCGTGCAACCCGCATTAATAGCACCCCGAATATGACCTTTAAGCTGTGAAGTGGCGCAACCAAGAGTTGTTAAAGCGGCGATGGTTATAAGTTCCCTTGTCTTAAGATCAAGACCACCCCTAGAATATATCTCACCATAAGGGAACTCAGCAACCATACGCGCAAAATCAGGGGCTATATCCTCCAGTTCCCCCTTAAGCTCCTCATACGAGCCCTTATGGATCCTATCCTGTATCTTCAATCCCTTCTCATACCTTCCCATAATCTTATACCTCCACAAAGCCAATATCTATCCAATAAATACTTGGGGGTTATACAATTTGAAACCTTATGTAATATTAAATGCTGCCATGACACTCGACGGTAAAATAGCAACACACACCGGAAGCTTGGAAATATCAGGAGAAAAAGACCTGATAAGAGTCCATAGACTGCGCAGAGAATGCGACGCCATAATGGTAGGGATAAACACAGTACTCATAGACAACCCCCGCCTAACAATACACAAGATAAAAGCCGACAAAACAGAAAACCCCACTAGGATAGTTGTCGACAGCAAAGCAAGAACACCCCCAGATTACAGAATACTCAACAAGGAAGCCCCGACAATAATAGCAGTTTCAAAAAGCGCCCCAACAGAGAAAATCAAAAAACTATCAGAGAAGGCGAAGATAATCACAGCAGGCGACAAAAAAGTCAACCTAAAAACCCTAATGGCCGAACTAAAAAAAATGGGCATACACAAGTTAATGTTAGAAGGCGGTTCAACCCTAAACTTTTCCATGCTCAGAGAAGGCCTCGTAGATGAGGTAAGGGTTTGCATAGCACCCATGATAGTAGGGGGTGTCAAAGCAAAAACACTAGTAGACGGTCAAGGAATACCCCATATGAAGGATGCCATAAAACTAAAACTCAAAAAATACTACACACTCGGGGAGGATCTAATCCTAGAATACAAGGTTATAAAATCCTAAAATTTTGGGGGGATGCTCAAATTGCTCGAAGAAATCTACAAAAGAATAATCAAGTTAAGAGAGGATGGATGCCAGGATGGTCCCAAGAGCATCTGTCACGTGGATGAATTCTATTTCAACCAGCTAATGGCCCGCCTAGAAAAGGAGATAGAAATCGTGAACAAATATAACCCCCCAACAAGGCCCGCCCTAGACCCCCTCGTATCCACAGAACTTGGAATCTACCGGGGCGATGACTACCAGATAGGTCGACTACTAGGTTATCCAGAATGTTGCGTGAAAAGCTTTTCAGAAGAGACAAGATTCGCGATAGACGAAAGTCACCTAAAGGAATTAGAGGAGTTGGACGTGCCAGAGGGCGTCTGCGCCCTCATACTACCATCCGGTTTCATACCCTGCAGCTTAAAGTGCAAAAGGGCGTGGGAAAACCGGCTGATAGCATATGTAGATTCTAGAGAATACCAGATGATATTAGAACTTGAAGAGGAACTTAAAAGGGAACTACCACACTTTCATTTAGGCTACAACGAATATTACGAGAAGCTCCCAATCAAAAGATAAAAGGGTTACCTCCATATGTAGATCAAGAGCACGGCCAATCCTATGATAACAGCATAATCCAGAAGGTGGAATAATGATTCTACAGTTGCCCAATGAGGACCTAGGGTTTACCCAACGTATGCCAGGGCGAAACACCAGGGCACTGATCCCATGAAAGTATAAATTGTGAACTTTTTCAAGTCCATTTCAGCTATCCCTGCAGGTAATGAAATGAATGTACGTATAACTGGGAGGACCCGGGAGATGAGAACTGTTTCATGGCCATACCTTGCAAACCATTCTTCTGCCATTTTAAGCTTCTTCTCTGTGATAAGAATATACTTACCATATTTTTCAAGTAATGGTCTGCCACCATAAAAGCCTATAATGTATGCCATCAATGAACCTATAAGGTTTCCTAGAGCTCCTATAATTGTAACCCCAATGATGCTCATAGTACCCTTCCATAGGATATATCCGCTGAATGGCATTATAATCTCACTAGGTAGTGGTATACATGCACTCTCAAGGATCATACATATAAGAACGCCAAAATATCCGGTTTCTTGGATGAATCCAATAACAATATTGCTCAAATATTCCAAAATACTGAACATGTACCCCTTCTTTGTCTAAACTTTGATATATGTTTTCCCATACTATGACTATTATCTTCAGTTTCCCCGGCCATTCTCATCCTATGGAGACCATCCCCTAGACTGGGAGGTTCACTTCTAGAAAAGTACACTATATATGGGGGGTTTCCCGATTATAGACGGAGAACATGGCATATTATTAGCGTCAGGTTTTCCTTCAGTTCAGAAAAATAATCAGCTACCTATTCAATTAAAATAAGTCCCCGGGGTATTATGAAAATTTTTTGAATGATTGGGGTTTGAATCCGAAGTTTATTAGTGTCTGTTTGTCTTCTTCTGTAAGTTTACCTTCTGATGTTGGCGGTACTGGTTTTCCACTCTTTGCTAGTATGGTTCCCCCTTTTCTTTGAGCTCCCATGAATTTACCCGCATCCCCATTTATTATAATCGTACCTGATCTCATGTCAATGCCCGTGAAGTCACCAGCATCCCCATCTATTATTACCGTGCCTCCTCTTAGTAAGGCTCCTGTATTCCTACCAGCATCCCCATCTACCCTTACGATGCCCTTTTTCATTAGTATACCCGTGGAAAGGTCAACATCACCCTTATGTATTATCTGGGCCTCCACGTCTAAACGGGCCCCTATAGTGTCCCTTACACGCCCATCATCTATTATAAGCCTGTTACCTGCTAATATCGCCCCCACGAGCTTCTCTCCTTGGAGGCCGTTGGTGACTATATCTGTTATTGACTTGAATTTTTTATAGCCTTTCCTGTCAGATTCCACCTCTATGAGGTTCCCGATGGGCTCCTTGACATCACCTTTGACGTATATGCTCCCCCTTAACATGTTTATACCCATTCGGGTGTCAACATCACCCTCTACGATAACATCGCCTATGTCTATTGCTTTTCCTGTTCCCCCAAAAAATTTTAGGTCAGCTCCCATACTCGAGCATAGCCTATGACCAGCATCTCCCAATATTTTGACGTTACCACCATTTTTCAGGTGCTCTACAATGTCCTTGTATGTGTGGTCTGTTCCGGGTATTTGATCTTCTGGTTCAAGTTCTTCCCCCTTTTGTTGCCAGTAGAAATTGTAGGTGAAGTCTCCTATACAATCTATGGGACCATCAGGTTCTATTTCCAGGATATTTTCCTTATCACCTTTCCTTTTTAAGAAATTGAACAACTCGCCCACCTTCATCAGAATTTATACTCTTATTATATTATATGAATTAAATAAAATTTTAAGGGAGAGGTGGAAATTCTATGGGTAAAGGAGAGGTTATCAGGTTCTTGTCAAGTATTGGTGTTGACACGAGATTTGTGAGCATCTTGGAGGATGCCATCCTTATAAATAATCTCAGGTTTTCGAGGTTTTCCAGGAAGCGAGAGGAAGTGTTCAAGAAAAATTATCCTAGTATAAAGGTTGTAAGGTCTAAAATTTTCCAGATGATATGTTCAAGGGTCTCCCGCGTACTATCAGATGAATTAGAACCCCATCAGAGGATACTTGTCGAGGAAGGGGATGATCCGCTCTCATACACATTATATGCTGTATTAGAACCCTACACTAGAAAATATGGTGTCAGTTTAGTCTCTGGGGGAGAATTTGATTTTATCGCATGTCCATTAACACTGGATCATATAATCGCAAATGCCATAGGGGAGATGATCAATGGAAAGCCTATAAGGGGCCCCCCAAGAGAAGATGATAGGGGGAGATTATTGTACCCACTATCCAGGGTGCCTGTAGCTTGGATTGAAAGGTGGCTTAGGACCGGGCCGATAAAAATAACAGGGGATGATGTTATCGAAGAGTTTATCGGGTTCTTCGAGGAGATTCTACCAGAGTTTAGGGAGAATATGCTGAAATCTTTAAATTATATTAGAGAAAAGGGTATTATTTGAATTGTAGGAGTGTTGTCTGTTTCTCCCGGTCTGGGGGATCCGCCCCTTCCACTTTCTGTTCTGCTTTCCCGGTCTTGCGCGATTTTCTCTTCCCCTTGAGTATCTTGAATTCTTCATCTGTTAATTCTAAATACTTTCTGATCTCCTTGGCCATTTTTTCATCTTCTACTATTATTTTGAGGTAGGGGAAGGTTGTGATGGCAACCTTCTTTGATATGTGCAACTTTCTTGAAATCTTCTCCGCCAGGTTATCTATTGTTTGGCGTTTGGCCCTTGTCCTCCCAAGGAATTGGAGTGATCCCGGGCCTGCGTATCTTGTAAATTTCCTATAGGTTTCATCCTTTGATAGGGCTACCCCTACTCCTATATGTTCTGATGCATAACGCCAATATATGTAATCTCTTGTCTGTTTAGCCCTCCCAAAAAATATGTCGGCACGGGATAGATGATTGTAAGCTTTTCTTATCTCATGGGGTTTTTCGTATTCTCTTGGGACGTTTTCTGCTGTGAATTCTAGTAATAGTTGGGGGTCTTCGTCGATTTGCATGGCCTCCCTTACATGCCTAATATTTTTACTCTTTAGGATGGCCCTTATAGCGTCGAATAGGCCCGGGAAAACATCCTTTTCACCAGCTTCCAGAATCTCGGCTCCTATTCTCTTTTCTCCTTTCGCCATGGCCTCCAGGTCATTTATGGCTGATCTTAGATCCCCATGTGACCTCTTGGCTAGTTCTCTTAGGATTTTAGGGTCTGCTTCTATGTTCTCTTTTTGGCAGATCCTTTTAAGGTATGCTACTATTGAGTTTGGGTGTGCTTTTCTAATGTTGATGATCTTACAGGCTGGTTTTATCGTCTGCAGTTTTTTACTGTAGGGGTCGTTAGCAGTTAATACGATGGGATGCTTTGACTCCTTTATTATCTTGTTTATTGCGCGCACCCCCCCACGGTCCTCGTTTCCATGGATGCCATCAACTTCGTCGAGTATGATGAGTTTGAGGTTATCATCAAATAATGATCTGGTGGTTGATGCTTCTCCTATAATGTTTATGAGGAGGTCGTAGGATCTTTTGTCACTGGCGTTAAGTTCTAGTTTATCTGAGAAATAAGAGCCGATAATATGGGCTAGTGTTGTCTTCCCAGTTCCTGGGGGTCCTATTAGTAGGAGTGGGGGTTGTGGTTTGCCGTCTTTCCATGCTTGGATCCATTCTTTTATTTCCTCGATGGCTTTTTTGTTCCCCACCATCTCATCGAATGTGCTCGGCCGGTATTTTTCAGTCCATGACATCCTCTTGCCCCGGTCACTCAGATAGGAATGTTGCAAGCAGCGCCTCTAATTGTATTCTGGGATTTGCGCCTTCTCTTATCCTGAAATCATATTCTCCAATGGAATCTATGAATTTTATGTAGGTTTCGGCTTCTAGGACGCCCTCCATGGCCAGTCTTGAAACTTCCTGGTATATTTGATCCACCATATCCTCTCCACTCACACCCTGTAATATCATGATCTCCCTTAAAAGATTCCTAGCGTCCATGAAATCCCCCTTGAGGGCTGTTTTTATCATCCTACGGACGTCCTTTGGCCTGGCCCTTGAAACCACTTCGTATATTGTGTCCTCGGTTATTTTTTCTTGTAGTGAGGCTGCTGCCTGTAGTATGTTTATGGCTTTTCTAAGGTCGCCTTCTGATAGATAAGCTATGATGTCTAGGGCTGTTGGTTCATAGTCTAGTTCTTCCTTCTCTGCGATGTATTCTAGCCTTTCCTTTATCTGGTGTCCCTTGAGTGGTAAGAAGCGGAATATTGCACATCTTGACTGTAATGGTTCTATTATCCTAGACGAGTAATTACAGGAGAGTATGAATGCTGCCGTTTTTGTGTACATTTCCATTTCCCTTCTGAGGGCGTGCTGGGCGTCCCTTGTCATGTTGTCTACTTCGTCGAGGAATATTATCCTGAATGGTGCGCCTATTGGTTTTAAGCGGCAGAAATTTTTGATGTTAGTTCTTACCGTGTCTATTCCCCTCGCATCAGAAGCGTTAAGTTCTAGGAAGTTTTGCCTCCAATTTTCTCCCAATATCTCCTTTGCCAGTGCTAACGCTGCTGTTGTTTTACCGACCCCCGCTGGTCCTGTGAACATGAGATTGGGCATGCTCTTCTGTTCAACATAGCGTTTAAGCCTTGATATGATGTGTCCTTGTCCCACTATCTCATCTAGTGTTCTTGGCCTGTACTTTTCAACCCATGGTCCTTCCAATTTTGATCACCCTATAACTTTTAGTATTGCCTTTTCCATTATACCCGTTGGGGCTTCTTTCCCCGTCCATATCTTGAATGACTCCGCCCCCTGGTATACTAACATTTTTATTCCTGATATTGTCCTAGCCCCCGCCTTTTCAGCTTCTCTTAAAAGTCTTGTCTTGGGTGGATTATAGACCAAGTCCTTCACGATCAGGTTCTCGTGTAATATGTCAGCGGTTGCGAGGGGCCTTGCATCGGCATCAGGGTACATTCCAACTGGTGTTGTGTTGATGAGGATATCCGCATCCTTGATCTTCTCTTTCAAATATTCTAGGCCACCCGCGAATACCCTAGTTCCTAGTTTGTTTTTTATGTCCTCCGCTGTCCTCTTGGCGTTTTCAGGGGTTCTGTTAAGGATGTGCAAGCCCCCTATATTAGAGGAGACTAGTTGGAATGCGATAGCTCTTGAAGCCCCACCAGCACCTAATATTATAATATTCTTGCCTTCGAGTGTTGTCACTTCTTCAAGGGCTCTTACACAACCCAGGCCGTCTGTGTTAAAACCCCATATTTTCCCGTCTTCTAGTTTTAGGGTGTTAACCGCCCCTATAAGCTTTGCTGTTTCATCTACCTTGTCAATGTAGTCCAGTATATCTACCTTGTGTGGGATTGTGACATTAAGTCCCCTTATGTTGAAGGTTTTCATGGCCTCTGTTGCCCTCTTTGCCATCCCCCTTTTCACGTGGAAGGCTACGTAGACATAATCCAAGTTTAGGTGATTGAACGCAGCATTATGCATGATAGGTGATAAGCTGTGCTCCACAGGATCCCCTATCACTCCAACAACATTGGTCTTTCCTGTTATCATTACCAGGAGCCTCCTCTTCTCTTAATTCCTTTGGTAGATCCAAGTATATTTATTTGTTGATGATGATAATATATTCTATCACGATTATGAGAGGGGAATAAAGGTGCTTGCAAAACAAAGATTTGTACTTGATACAACTGCATTTACTGATAAACAGTTAAGGGACCTGATAGGCTCCGGGGATCTCCATAAGTCAGTTGATAAACTACTCGACCTCATAGCAAGATCCCGTATCAAATTAAATATAAGCTGTCATATGCCCCCAGTAACCTATAAGGAGTTCACCGATTATATGAACAGGTATAGTTGTCCAGAGGATATACTCGTAAAGGCAGAGACATGGATAGTGAAAAAGACACCAAACCGTTATGACACCCAGATACCATCCCAGGTTTTCTTTGAGTACGTCCGGGACATAAGGGAGAGAATGAACAAGGGTATGAGGATCTCAGAGTCCGCAATATGGGAGGCTGCAGTAGAGGCCATGGTAATGGCCTCAAAGGGTGTTAAAAAGAGCAGGATAGAAATGGAAGTGATAGGCGGGGCTATAAAAGACTTCAGGAAAAAATATAGGAGCGCACTCCGCAGGGGGACCCTTGACAGCGCCCCAGACCTCGACGTTTTATTACTGGCCAAGGAACTAGGTGCCGGTGTTGTCGCAGCAGATGAGGGCATCCAAGTATGGGCTGAAAGATTAGGTTTAAGATTCCTTGAGGCAACATCATTCCCCAAAATGTTAGAAGAATACCTTAAATACTATGAATAGTCCAAAATCGCCAGGGGGATAATACATGGAGATAACAAGACCGCGTGGGACAAGAGACTTCCTCTTCGAGGAGATGAAAAAGAGAAAAGAAGTAGAGAAGACCCTGAAGAGAATCTTTGAAACCTATGGTTATCATGAGATAAAAACCCCAATATTCGAAGACTTAAAACTATTCACCCTAAAATCTGGAGAAGAGATAATAAAACAGATCTACCATTTCAAGGATAAAGCAAACAGAGACCTGGCCTTGAGACCAGAGCTCACAGCACCAGTGGCCAGATTATACCTGAATGAGATGAGAAAACATCCAAAGCCTATAAAATTGTACTATTATGGGAGTTGTTTCAGATATGAGAGGCCCCAGGCTGGCAGATTCAGGCAATTCTGGCAGTTTGGATGCGAACTTATGGGCGCAGAATCCCCACAGGCGGAAGCAGAAGTGATAGCATTAGCAGCGCATTGCCTGCGAGAACTTGGCCTCAAAGAATACAAGTTACATATAGGACACCTTGGCATACTCAGGGGAATATTAGAAGATGCTGGGATAAAAGGAGAATCACAAGATAAGATAATGAGCCTAATCGACAAGGGAGACCTAGAAGGACTTAAAATCCACCTAGAGAATATAAAAGTGGACAAAACCACAGAGAACCTACTATTATCCATCATAGGCATGAAGGGTGGTCTAGAGGTGCTTGAAGACCTTGAAAGTATGGTTGGTGGCTGTGAACCCGCCATGGAGTCCATTAACGACCTTAGAAAACTCATATCGCTTTTGGATGATTTCAAAGTTGAAGACTATAACCTGAACTTGGGAATTGCCAGGGGACTGGACTACTACACTGGTATAGTATTCGAGATCTATGTACCATCACTAGGAGCCCAAAAGCAAATCTGTGGAGGCGGCACATACAACCTCATAGAATTGTTCAGTGGAGAAAAAATCCAATCAACAGGATTCGCATTCGGATTCGACAGACTAGTAGCAGCCCTCAAAAAACAAAAAGGTGAGATCTTCCAATTTGCAAAGGTTTTCGTGGCCCCAGTCTCTGATTCAACCAGACCATCAGCTTATAGGATAGTCCAGGAGCTCCGAGAGGCTGGCATACCCTCAGATGTTGACCTCTCAAGTCGAAAACTGAGGAAAATATTATCATATGCAGACCATCTCAACGTGGAAAAGGTCATCCTCGTAGGCGAAAGAGACCTTAAAGATGGTAAAGTCACCATCAAAGACATGAAAACAGGCTCCCAGAAGCTCGTAGAAATTGATAAGATAATAGAATATCTCAAGGAGGAATAAAGATCCTAAATTTTAGACACGAAATAGGCGGGGAGAAACTTATAATAGCAATAGCCCAAGATAAAAATACCAAAGAGATCCTAATGGTAGCCTATATGAACAAGGAAGCCCTAGATCGGACAATAAAAACCGGCATGGCCCATTACTGGAGCACGTCAAGGAAAAAAGTCTGGCTAAAAGGTGAAAGTTCAGGTCACACCCAAAAAGTGGAAGAAATCCTAGTAGATTGTGACATGGACGCCATAATATTAAAGGTAGAACAAAAGGGTGGTGCATGCCATACAGGATACTACTCATGCTTCTATAGGAGGCTAACCCCCCCCAAGAAGTTAGAAAACATAGGCCGGAAAGTTTTCAATCCTGAAAAAGTCTATAGGGGATGAATAATATGAAGATAGTCCCAGATACGAGTGTTATCGTGGATGGTAGAATCACAGACATAGTACAAGAAGAGGAATTCAAGGGGAGCAAAGTTATAATACCAGAAGCCGTAGTATCAGAACTAGAATACCAGGCGAACAGGGGCCGTGAAACAGGATTTAACGGTTTAGAAGAGCTTAAAAACCTGCAGGAGTTGAGTAAGGAGAATATAATCTCCATGATCTTCGTTGGTAGAAGACCCACACTAGATGAGATAGCCCTCGCAAAGGGTGGTGAAATAGATGCCATGATAAGGAGCACAGCCAGGGAACACGATGCAGTACTAGTTACAAGCGACAAAGTACAAGCAGAAGTTGCAAGGGCCCAAGGATTAGATGTAGTATACATACAACCAGAAGTCCTTGAATATGATAAACTCGAGATAAGCAAATACTTTGACAAGGACACAATGTCAGTCCACCTAAAAGAGAACGTTGTCCCCATGGCAAAAAAAGGAAAACCAGGAAAAATAAAACTTGTCAGGATAGGATCCAGGCCACTTAAACGTTCAGAAATCCATAGAATGGCCCGTGAAATAGTTGAAAGGGCTAAAAGCGACTTGAAAAGTTTCATCGAAATAGAAATGGAAGGCGCTACAGTCGTCCAATTCCGAGAATATAGGATATCCATCGCAAGACCCCCATTCTCAGAGGCCATGGAGATAACAGCCGTAAGACCAGTAGCAAGGGTCTCACTCGAAGATTATAGCCTATCTGATGAATTAATGGAACGTCTGAGGGACACTGCCAAGGGTATAATAATCGCCGGGGCCCCAGGGGCTGGTAAGAGCACATTCGCCCAGGCAGTCGCCGAATTTTTCAGCAAGGAGATGAATGCAATAGTCAAAACCATGGAATCCCCAAGGGACCTGCAAGTAGGTGATGAGATAACCCAATATGCTCCGATAGAAAGGGACATGCAAAAGACCGCGGACATCCTCCTCCTTGTAAGGCCAGACTACACAATATATGATGAGCTGCGGAAAACAAGAGACTTCAGGATATTCGCTGACATGCGCCTTGCAGGTGTGGGTATGGTTGGAGTGGTCCACGCCACCCGGCCCATAGACGCCATCCAGAGGATAATAGGACGAGTAGAACTTGGTATGATACCATCAATAGTAGATACAACCATCTTCATAGAGGATGGGAAGATAAAGGCAGTCTATGACATCTCCCTAACGGTTAAGGTGCCAAGTGGCATGGTCGAAGCAGACCTTGCAAGGCCAGTAATCGAAATCAGAGACTTCGAAACAGGAGAATTAGTATATGAGATTTATACCTACGGTGAACAGACCATAGTAATGGAAGTTTCTACCCTCGGTGAAAGGAAAACCCCAGCTCAGTTAATCGTTGAGAGGGAAATTGAAAAAGAGTTCAGTAAACGATTACCCCCTGGTAAATTCAAAGTCGAACTAGAATCCGATGAAAGGGCGAGGGTATGGGTTGAAGAAAAATATATACCACAGATCATAGGCAAAAAGGGTAAAACCATCGAAGAGATCGAAGATAGTATAGGGATAAGCATCAACATACAACCCCTTGAAAAGGTAGAGGAAAAAGGCCTAATACAGGTTCCAGTGGATGTATCCGGGAACTATGTGGTCCTAGAATTCGGTAAAGATTCTATAGGAGTATCATATGATATACTAGTGGGTGACGAATACCTGTTCACAGCCACGGTAGGGAAAAAAGGCACTATAAGGATAAAAAAGGATATCGAATTGGCTGAGATGATATTAGAGGCTATTAGGAAGGGCATACCCATAAAAGCCCGTTTAAGGTCAGAAACATGACATTGGGGGGCCTATTTGGATTTTGGAGTTTCAACATTAGCCTTGCACCCAGCACCACTTAACGCCACCTTGGAATATTTAGAAGGGCTCGGGATCAACAATTGTGAGATAATCAACGAATACCCGCTAGATAGGATAGAAGAGGATCTAATCAGCTCACACTCCCTCAAATTCATAGTACACGCCCCCATCTCTGATGTTAACATAGCCTCCCCAAATAAAAGGATAAGAAGATCATCAATAATGGAGATAAAATCCTCAATGGAGTTAGCAACACGCCTAGACTCGGATAAGCTGATATTACACCCAGGTAGCGTACCATTCCTTGCAAGAGCATACAAGGATAAAATTTTAGAATATAATCTCCAGTCACTCAAAGAACTTAAAAAATATGCAGATGATCTAGGCGTGACACTCTGCCTCGAAAACATGCCAAGGATGGAAAAATACCTCTACAATAACCTAAATGAACTACAAAAACTAGTAGAAGAACTTGAAATCATGGCAACCCTTGATATCGGCCACGCCCACACCATGGGCTACACAACAGAGGACATTAAAATAGATTTAATAGGCCATATACACCTCTCAGATAACAATGGCCTAGAAGATTCCCACAATGCCCTCGGAACAGGGACCATAAACTTCCCCAAGGTATTCGAAAACCTGAAAGGATACAGTGGTATCCTAACAATTGAGGTGAAGGGCAAGGAAGAATTAATTGAAAGTTTAACTTTCCTTGAAAAATTAAACCTACTCTAAGGGTGATGTACAATGGATAGGAAAATTGCCATAATAGGAGGAACCGGAGACCAGGGCATGGGATTGGCCCTAAGACTCGCGATGGCGGGTGAAAATGTTATAATAGGCTCGAGGGATGCGAAGAGAGCCCGGGATACAGTGGATAGGATAAAGGAGATGACAGACAACCCAAGGCTGAAATTGGAGGGTATGAATAATGAGGATGCCGCCAGCCTAGCAGATATCATAATATTAACGGTACCATTACATGCCCAGATGGCAACCCTAAAATCTATAAAGGAACACACCAAGGGTAAAATTTTCATAGATGCCACAGTACCCCTTGAAAGTTCACTTGGCGGGTCCGGTGTAAAATACCTTGACCTATGGGATGGTTCAGCCGCTGAAAGATCCGCGAAATTCCTAAAAGATACAACCGTAGTCTCAGCATTTAACAACATAAGCGCCCATAGCCTACTAAAGTTCAAGGAAGACGTAGAATGTGACTGCCTCATAACATCAGACGACGAAAAAGCCAAGAAACTCGTGATAGAACTTGCAGAAAAAATACCTGGAATCAGGGGCATAGACTGCGGACCCCTAGAAAATGCCAGGATAATCGAGAAGATAACACCACTACTCATAAACCTGAACATGAAAAATAGGATAAAAAATGCTGGTATAAGGATAACAAACATTTGAAGGTAATACAATGCCCCTGAGAACCGTGGAAAAGATAACAGAACACGCACGGAGAGTCGCGGAAAGAATAAACAAAAAAGACATAGATAACATCATAGAATTACTCACAAAATCAGAATCTATATTTATATTGGGCAGTGGCAGGTCAAGACTAGTAGGCGAAGAATTCGCAATGAGACTCGCCCAACTAGGACTAAATGTCCATGTAATCGGAGACTCCACAACCATCACACCCAAGAAAGATGACCTTATCATAATCATCTCAAGTTCAGGGGACACAAAGAGCATAATAACAGAGACCAGAAGATTAAAAAATAAAGGGGCCCGTATCATAGGAGTAACAGCAAACCCAAAATCGCCACTCGCAAAATTATCAAATACCATAATAGATGTCGGACCATGGAGAGACTACAAAAAAGAGATAAAGACCGGGAAAGAAGATAACATAACACCACTTGGCACATTATATGAAGATACAAGCCTCCTAATATTAGATGGTATAATATCCGAGTTAATGACAAAACTTGGAAAAACAGAAAAAGACCTTGCAAAAGCACACTACTAAGGGTGAGAATGTTTGGATGGTCAACTTGCAGGTGACACAGTAACAGTACAAGGGGATCCTATGGCCCTACGCCTAAACCAGAAGAGCCACTATGGGAACCTAGAAGGCGACCACCTCAAACTGTCACTGGTAGAGGCGGCCTACCTACAATGGAAAGGCAAACTCTCAATATGGGATGATAAAAAGATTATAAGCTTCAACGAGCTCATATCCATCCTAAACAAGCGCGGCTTATACCAGAAATTCATAGTCTACAGGGATCTTCGAGACAGGGGCTACATAGTGAAAACAGGCTTCAAATATGGTTCAGAATTCAGAGTCTATGAAAGAGGGAAAACCCCAACCAAAGACCATTCAAGCTACCTTGTAAGGGTCTTACATGAAAGCACAAACCTTAAAATCCTAGACTTTTCAAGTTATGTCAGAGTCGCCCATGGCGTTAGAAAAAAACTAATACTTGCAGTAGTCGATGACGAAGAAGACGTCACCTACTACATGGTAGAATGGATCAGACCATAAAGGTGAAAGATTATGATAGACCCATGGAGTTCAAAGATACTAGAATACAATGAAATAATGGAAAACTTCGGCATAAAACCCTTCAAAGAAATCCTAGACAAGATAGAGGATCCACATTGGCTCATGAGAAGGGGTATAATATTCGGCCACAGGGACTATGAGAGGATACTCACAGCCATAAATGAAGGGAAAGACTTTGCAATAGTAACAGGGATGATGCCCAGTGGAAGGATGCACATCGGACATAAGATGATAGTTGACCAGCTCGTCTGGTATGATGAACACGGGGCGGAAATTTACATTCCAATAGCTGATATGGAATCATATTCTGCACGTGACATCGACTTCGAAGAATCACGGGAACTCGCAATCAAAGAATATATAAGTAGTTATATAGCCCTTGGCCTAGACCTTACACAGGATAACATCCATGTTTATCTACAATCAGAGAATCTCCTAGTAGAGGATCTTGCTTATATATTCGCCAAAAAGGTTAACTTTAACGAGCTGAGGGCCATATATGGTTTCACTGGTTCGACTAACATGGCACATGTTTATGTCCCCCTCATACAAGCAGCTGATATACTACACCCACAATTAGAGGAGTATGGTGGTCCAAGGCCGACCCTCGTACCAGTAGGGCCTGATCAGGATCCTCACATACGCCTTACAAGGGATATAGCATCCCGTCTCCAGAAAAGGTATGGTTTTATTCTCCCCTCCTCCACTTATCACAGGTTTATGAGGGGGCTTACTGGGGGTAAAATGTCAAGCAGCAAACCAGCCACTGCAATATTCTTAACAGACACGCCTGACGAGATCGAATGGAAGGTTAAAAATGCCAAGACAGGTGGCAGGGAGACCCTAGAGGAGCAGAAGAGACTAGGGGGGGTTCCAGAGGATTGTATCGTATATGAAATCCTATTATATCATATGATAGGCTCCGATAAAGAGCTTGAAAGGGTATATAGGGATTGTAGGAACGGCACACTTATGTGTGGTGA
This sequence comes from Methanothermobacter tenebrarum, assembly GCF_023167465.1. Taxonomy (NCBI): domain Archaea; kingdom Methanobacteriati; phylum Methanobacteriota; class Methanobacteria; order Methanobacteriales; family Methanobacteriaceae; genus Methanothermobacter; species Methanothermobacter tenebrarum. The sequence continues at coordinate 831,815 of NZ_AP025698.1, forward strand.
ATGTAAAAATAATGTTGCAGATTATATGCGAAGATTTTTTGAGAAATTTTCAAAGAAAAGAAAAAGGGCCGAGAAAATCGCAGAATCCATACTTGACAGGGTGCACCCATGAATATCAAAGACCTTTACAAAGAGAATAAGAATTACCTTATCATAGCCACCATAATATTCCTAGGATCATTTTCCATAGGATACCTGCTAGCAGGATTCCTGGATATCTTGTTAGCGCCTCTGATGAGAGAGTTTAAGAAGAGCGTCATAGAAGAGGGTATAAGTATATTCTCCATATTCTCTCATAATCTACAGGCCATCCTCCTATTATATCTTGGCGGCTTATCCCTGAGCATCTTCACAAGTTTATCCCTTGCACTTAACGGATTATTTATGGGATATTTCGCCACGAAGGTCCCGGTGGTTGATTTCATATTATTAGTAGCGCCCCATGGCATATTTGAGATCCCAGGTCTTATAATCGCGAGTGCAGGAGGTTTCAGGTTATCAAGTTTCATCATCCACTTTATAGGGGACCTTATAAGAGGTTCAGGGTCATTCACCCGGAAATTGAAAAAATCCTTCAATGATAATATAACAGAGTTTAGAGATTCCCTACTCATATTCCTTATAGCTGTTATACTCATACTCATAGCGGCTATAGTCGAAGCAGAGTTCACACTAACATTCTATTATATGATAAAAGGCTTCTAGTGGTGTTTTAGAGATGATAAGATGTATAAAATGTAGGATGGAGTATGAACTGGATGAGATAGTATACACTTGTAAAGAGTGTGGCTCGATACTCGAAGTCATAATAGAACCCAAGGTCTCAAGGGATGTTTTCGAGGGTAGAAAGAAGACAATGTGGAAATATAAAGAGTTCATGCCAGTTGATGAATCAAAGATAGTAACACTCCAGGAGGGTGGAACACCCCTTATAAAATGTGACAATATAGGAAAAGACCTTGGGGTGAAATTATATGTTAAATTTGAGGGTGCTAATCCAACAGGAAGCTTCAAGGATAGGGGTATGAGTGTTGGTATAACCAAAGCCCTCGAGTTAGGGGTTAAAAGTGTTGGATGCGCTTCAACAGGGAATACCTCAGCTTCACTGGCTGCATATGCTGCGAGGGCCAACCTAGACTGTTTAGTGCTTCTACCCCATGGTAAGGTTGCCCTTGGCAAGCTTGCCCAGGCCATGTTCCATGGTGCCAGGGTTTTATCTGTTAGGGGTAATTTTGATGAAGCCCTCGAGGCCGTGACGAGCCTTGCCTTAATGGGTGAAGTTTACCTTCTTAATTCTGTGAATCCTTTCCGTCTGGAAGGTCAGAAGTCCATCGGTTTTGAGATAGTTGATGAGCTGGGTTGGAGATCCCCCGATCGTATTATATTACCAGTGGGTAATGCTGGTAACATCTCGGCGATATGGAAGGGTATAAGCGAATTCTACCGGGCCGGTTTTATTGATGATAGGCCTATGATGACTGGTATACAAGCTGAGGGTGCTTCCCCAATTGTCAATGCTTTTAAGAAAGGTGAGATGGAGATAGAACCTGTTAAGAATCCTGAAACTGTCGCAACAGCTATACGTATAGGGGCTCCTGTAAGTTATCTTAAGGCTCTTCGGGCTATTTATGAGTCCGAAGGTCTTGCAGAGTCTGTGAGCGACAAGGAGATTTTGGAGGCTCAGAAGCTCTTGGCGAGGAAGGAGGGTGTGGGTGTTGAACCCGCCTCAGCAGCTTCCCTAGCAGGCCTTATAAGGTTGTTGGATGAAGGAGAGATTGACAGGGGGGAGGAAGTCGTCTGCATAGCAACTGGCCACCTACTCAAGGATCCTGACACTGCTATAAGGGCTTGTGAGGAGCCATTGGAGGTTGAAGCTGATATTAACAGCCTATTAGATGTTATAATGGGAAAGGCCGGTTCTGGGTAGATTTGTCTTTTTTGGTTGTCCCTTTTTTCATGGGACTCTTCCATAGTTTATCGTTTTTTATAAAATCTTGGATGATAATACCTATCATGATATCATGGGCGAAAAGTTCATAGTTGGCCCAGAGAATCTACATGATTGGCGATATATTTATATAGAAGTAATTTAATAGATGATACTTGTAAATTGAGGTGGTTGGTTATGGAATTGCCAATAGCCCCTATTGGGAGAATCATAAAAAATGCCGGTGCCGAGAGAGTTAGTGATGATGCAAGAGAAGCACTAGCAAAGGCCTTAGAAGCAAAAGGTGAAGAGATAGCAGCAGCAGCCATAAAATTCGCAAAACACGCCGGTAGAAAAACCGTTAAAGCAGAGGACATAGAATTAGCCGTTAAAAAGATATAAGCTTTCTTATTTCTTTTATTTTTTCTTTCCCGGGGAAAGTTTTATAAACAATAACTAGAATAACACTACTATAGTTGTTCTAATTTTTTATTAGAAAAATTTTATATATTCCCATTTATAAAAGGGTACTCACCAGCTCAGAGTATTGCCGATGGATGGTATCCAAAAAACCAGATGAAAAAGGAGGTAATATTTTATGGCAAAAGCAATCTACGTAAAATTCGACGTGCCAAAAGAATTAGCTGATAAAGCCGCTGAAGCATTAGAGATAGCGAGAGACACTGGTAAAATAGCTAAGGGGACCAACGAGGTCACCAAAGCAGCTGAAAGGGGAGTTGCACGGCTCATCCTAATAGCTGAGGATGTTGACCCGCCAGAGATAGTAGCCCACCTACCAGTCCTCGCGGAAGAAAAAGAAATACCCTACGTATACCTACCCACAAAAGACGAACTAGGAGCAGCCGCGGGTTTAAACGTTCCCTCAGCATCAGCATGTATAATAGACCCTGGAGAATCAGAAGAACTAATAAAAGAAGTGATAGAGAAAGTCGAAGAACTCAAAAAATAACAGCCTAGGTGATAATATTGGAAGAAGCAACCCCAGCAGAAGTCATCGAAGTCCTCAAAAGGACCGGGATGACAGGGGAAGTACTACAAGTAAAATGTAGAATACTAGAAGGAAGAGACAAAGGCCGAATACTCACAAGAAACGTGATGGGACCAGTAAGAGAAGGCGACATACTAATGCTACTGGACACCATCAGAGAAGCCAAAGAAATCAAAGCACCATAAGGTGTAAAGACCATGAGAACATGCTCATTCTGTAACCAAGAAATAGAACCAGGAACCGGGAAAATGTTCGTGAAAAGAGACGGCACAGTATACTTCTTCTGCAGCAGCAAATGCGAAAAGAACATGCTAAAACTTAAAAGAGTCCCCAGGAAAACCAAATGGATCACAAAGAAAAAATAATAGTGATACCATGGAAAAAACATTCATAATGTTAAAACCAGACGCCATCCAGAGAAGACTAATCGGAAAAATCATAACACGACTCGAAGAAAGAGGACTTAAAATAGTCGCTGCAAAAATGTTAAACGTCACAAAGGAACTCGCAATGGAACACTACCAAGAACACAAAGACAAACCATTCTTCGAAGACCTCATAGATTACATAACATCCGCACCAGTACTAGCACTAGTAATAGAAGGCGAAAACAGTATAAAACTGACAAGAAAGATCGTCGGAGCCACCAACCCACAAGAAGCAGACCCCGGCACCATAAGAGGAGACTTCGCACTCCATACAGGGAGAAACATAATACACGCCTCAGACTCGCCCAGATCAGCTGAAAGAGAAATAAAACTATTCTTCAATGATGATGAAATCCACGATTATACCATGCTAGATGAAAAAATAATATACGAACCCAGGAGATAAAAAAAATGAAAATAAGGTCGCCCATAGTATCAGTCCTCGGCCACGTTGACCACGGCAAAACCACCCTACTAGACCATATCAGGGGCACCGCCATCGCCGCCAGAGAAGCCGGGGGCATAACGCAACATATAGGGGCGACAGAAATCCCAATGCAAATCATAGAAAAAATATGTGGCAAATTCCTTAAAAGATTCTCCATAAAAGAAAGATTACCAGGCCTGTTCTTCATTGACACACCAGGCCATGAGGCATTCACAACCCTCAGAAAAAGGGGAGGGGCCCTAGCAGACCTCGCGATACTGATCGTAGACATAAATGAAGGCTTCAAACCTCAAACCTATGAGGCGCTGAACATCCTCAAAATGTACAAGACACCATTCATAGTCGCGGCAAACAAAATAGACAAAATCTCTGGGTGGCAAGTCCACGAGGACATGCCATTCATGGACACATTCCCACTACAAGCCAGTAACGTCCAGGAAAGACTTGAAACAAAGGTATATGAGCTTGTTGGCAGCCTCCACGAGGAAGGTTTCGCATCTGAACGCTTCGACAGGATAACGGATTTCACGCGCCAAATAAGCATCATACCTATAAGTGCGAAGACGGGTGAAGGCATCCCCGAACTCTTAACCATGCTCATGGGCCTCGCCCAACAATACCTTAAAAAACAGTTAGAGATAGAACCCGATGCACCGGCAAAGGGCACAGTACTAGAAGTCAAAGAGGAAAAAGGACTGGGGACAACATTAGACGCCATTATCTATGATGGTATAATCAAGGACAACGACCAGATAGCCCTAATAACCCCAGATGATATCATAACAACAAGGATAAGATCATTACTAAAACCAAGACCCCTTGAAGAGATGAGAGAAACCAGGAAAAGATTCCAAAAGGTAAACGAGGTCGTGGCTGCCGCGGGTATAAAAATAGTAGCCCCAAACATAGACGATGTCATCCCAGGCTCCCCCCTGAGGGTTATCAAGGATGATATAAAATCTATAAAGGATGAACTACAAAAAGAAATAGAAGACGTTAAAATAGTCACAAAGGATGAGGGCATAATCGTCAAAGCCGACACTCTAGGTTCACTCGAAGCCATGGTAAAACTCCTAGAAGATCTTAAAGTGCCTATAAAGATCGCCGATATAGGTGATGTTTCAAGGAAAGACGTCGTCAATGCACAGATTGCAAAACAAGAAAACGAACTCTATGGCGTTATAATAGCCTTCAATGTAAAGGTTCTACCATCCGCCATGGAAGAAATCAAAGCCTCAAAGATAAAATTATTCCAAGGGAATGTAATCTACAGGTTAATGGAAGAATACCAAGAATGGATGGAAAAAATCAAGGAGAAACGGAAGAAAAAATGGCTGGAAGCCATCATAAGACCTGCTAAGATTAGGATAATACCTAAATTAGTGTTTAGGCAGAGCAAACCAGCCATAGCAGGTATAGAAGTTCTCACCGGAACTATAAAACAGGGCTACCCCCTAATGACAAGCGAAGGCAAATCCCTTGGTAAAGTGGCTAGCATGCAAGACAAGGGCGAAAGCAGAAAATCCGCATCAACCGGCCAAAAATTGGCCATGGCAATAAGTGAAGCCATATTCGGGAAGAATGTCCATGAAGATGACATACTCTACGTGGACGTCCCAGAGAAACACTATAAGATCCTCATAGACAAACTCAGAGGGGATCTTACCGAGGACGAATATAACACGCTCCAAGAAATAGCCGAGATTAAAAGGAAAAAGGATCCAACATGGGGATCCTAAAATAAATAGTATGGGAGGGAGATGACACAGTGACTTTCAAGATAGTAATCTCCGATAAAGAAAAAAGCATACAACTGGAAGCCGACCCCTCACAAGAGAAGAAACTCATAGGACTCGCCATAGGCGACGAATTTGAAGGTTCAATAATAGGACTAAAAGGTTACAAGTTAAAGATAACCGGTGGAAGCGACAAGGACGGTTTCCCAATGAGAAAGGATATACCAGGCCCTAGGAGGGTTAGAAGTCTAGTATCGGCCGGTCCAGATTACAGGCCAAAGCGTAAAGGTGAAAGAAGACGCAAAACCCTAAGGGGTAATGTTATATCCGAGGATATTGTGCAAATAAACACCATAGTAACCAAGAGGGGTGATAAGCCCCTAGAAGAACTTATAAGTGCCGAGGAAGAATAAAAAACCTAATAGGTGCATCCTTGTGAAAAAACAATCCGAGATAAACATCGGCCTCGTGGGACACGTCGACCATGGGAAGACAACCCTCACAAAGGCCCTATCAGGGGTGTGGACAGACACCCATAGCGAAGAAACAAAAAGGGGAATATCCATCCGCCTAGGATACGCGGATATAACCTTCAGGAAGTGTCCCAAGTGCCCGCCACCCCAATCCTACACAACAAAAGAAAAATGTGAACACTGTGGCTCCAGGACAGAATTCCTAAGGAAAGTATCATTCGTAGATGCTCCAGGCCACGAAACCCTCATGGCAACAATGCTATCCGGCGCCGCAATCATGGATGGTGCGATACTCGTGATAGCAGCCAACGAACCCTGTCCACAACCGCAGACAAAAGAACATCTCATGGCCCTGGACGTCATAGGAGTTAAGGATGTTATCGTAGTCCAAAACAAGATAGACATAGTATCAAAAGAAAGAGCCCTAGAAAATTATAAGGAGATCAAAGAGTTCGTGAAGGGCACATGCGCAGCCGACGCGCCGATAATACCAGTATCAGCCCAACAAGGGGCTAACATCGACATACTAATCCAAGCAATAGAAGAGAACATTAAAACGCCAAAAAGGGATCTTAAAAAACCTGCGAGGATGTACGTGGCCCGCTCCTTTGACATAAACAAGCCAGGAGCCACCCCAGATCAACTAAAGGGCGGAGTTATTGGCGGGTCACTTATACAGGGCAAATTCCGAGTCGGAGACGAGATAGAGATAAAACCTGGCATACAACTCAAAAAGGATGGTAAAGCATCATGGAACAGCCTCTACTCAGAGATCGTGGGATTAGTTGCCGGTGGAGAGCCGATGGAAGAAGTTGGACCAGGAGGCCTTGTAGGCGTGGGCACCAAACTAGACCCATCACTCACAAAGGCAGATTCCCTCTCAGGTTCAGTAGTCGGTGAACCAGACACTCTACCACCCGTTAGGCACAATCTCACCATTGAAACACACCTATTAGAGAGGATCGTTGGTACAGAGGAAGAAGCGAAGGTTGAACCCATAAGAACAAATGAACCCCTAATGATCAACGTAGGGACAACAACCACCGTAGGTGTTGTAACCTCCGCCAGGGAGAATGATGCTGATATCACATTGAAATTACCAGTCTGCGCCGAGGATGGTCAAAGGATAGCATTATCAAGACGAGTAGGTGCAAGATGGAGGCTGATAGGCTATGGTATCATCAAATAAGATTGTCATCGACGCAAATTTTTTATGATACCATTCCAGTTCAGGGTCGATATCATCTCTGAACTGAAGAGAATAGCCCCCAATGGCGAATTTATCATCCCATCATTCGTAATAGACGAACTCGAAATGATTAAAAGGAAATCCAAGGGGAAGGATAGGATCGCCGCCCGGATAGCCCTCAGATTGGCGAAGAGGGGGCCGTTCAAGATAATAAACCTCCCACTAAGGGAGGGTGAAAGTGTGGACGACGCGCTAATACGCTTATCAGACATCCTCTGCACAAATGATAAAGAACTTAGAAAAAAAGCGCGCAGAAAGGGCGTGCCAGTCATCTACCTTCGACAGAAAAAATATCTAGCCATCAACGGATACATATCATAAGTAATAGTAGGAGGGAGATAATATGAACCTCTGGAAGGATATAAAACCGGGACCATCAATCCCCGAAGTTGTATATGCCATAATCGAGATACCAAAGGGTTCAAGGAACAAATACGAATATGACAAGGACCTAGAAGCCTTCTCACTCGACAGGGTATTATATTCACCATTCTTCTACCCTGCAGATTATGGTATAATACCACAGACACTATACGATGACGGAGACCCCATGGACATCCTCGTACTCATAGACGAGGCCACATTCCCCGGTTGCATCATCGAATCAAGGCCAATAGGACTGATGAAAATGCTTGACAGCGGCGACCAAGACGATAAGATACTAGCAGTACCAGTCAAAGACCCCCACTATAAGGACGTGAATGACATCGGCGATATCCATCCACACATCCTAAAGGAGATAGCCCACTTCTTCAAGGAATACAAGAAACTTGAAGATAAAAACACCGAAATAATCGGATGGGAGAACCGTCAAAAGGCATTAGATGCAGTTATCCACTCAGTGGAATTATACAAAGAAAAATACCTAAAATAAAAATTTAGATAAAAGGGGGATACCTTGTATTATAAAACAAAGATCATAGACACGGTTAGAATACCACCACACCGTTTTGAAGAACCCCTAGAAGAAGTCACATTCGACATACTCAACGAAACCTACGTAGGTAAGATGGATAAGAAACTTGGACAGATGCTCACAGTAACAGACATAGAAGAGATAGGAATAGGGAAAGTCATAATGGGTGACGGGGCCGCCTACCATGAAGTAACATTCAACGCACTCTTCTTCAAACCGGAACTCCAAGAAGTGGTTGAGGGTGAAGTGATAGAGATAACCGAATTCGGCGCATTCGTAAGGATAGGTCCCATGGATGGTCTAGTCCATGTTTCACAGGTTACAGACGATTACATAACATATGATGCCAAAAAACGTGTCCTAGTCGGTAAAGAGACCAACAGGAGGCTCGAAGAAGGCAACCGTGTGAGGGCTAGGATAGTCTCACTAAGCCTTAAAGAGGAAGGAAAGATAAAGATAGGCCTCACCATGAGACAGCCAGGACTTGGAAGGCTTGAATGGATAGAAGAAGAGAAGAGGAAGAGTAAAAAATGACCCTCAAAGCTTGCACTAAGTGTAAGAAGATCACAGAGGAAGAACGCTGCCCAGATTGTGGAGGATTAACATCTACCAATTGGAGTGGAGTGCTCATCATAATCAACCCCGAAAACTCCAGGATAGCCAAGGAACTTGCCATCACCAAACCTGGTGAATATGCTTTAAGGGTCAGATAAAGTGTTAATCCTACCAAGAAAATTAAGGAAAAAATTAAAGGAACCATTCGGGAGACTATACCCATCACCCAAGGAAGCGCCCATACCAAAGGGTGCATTCATAATCTCAGTAGGTGATGTTACAACACACAGACTACTCCAGACAGGTTTAAAACCCCGCCTAGCCATAATAGATAATCGCATTCAGAGAAGAGCCTCAAATTACAGGATCCAATATGATGCCAAAATCCTAAAATGTGAAAACCCACCAGCCACCATAACAGATGAACTCTGGACAAGTATAAAAAAGGCCATAAATTCAGGGGATAATTTCCTTATCATAGTAGATGGTGAAGAGGACCTCGCAGTCTTACCATCGATCATATTAGCACCACCAGATGCCATTATATTATACGGACAACCCAATAAGGGGGTTGTCCTAGTCAAAGCAGAAAAGATGAAAGAAAAAGCAGAAAACCTAATCAGAGAATTTAAGGAGGTAAAAGAGGATGGAGATCAGAATAACCGATGAAAAGGAGAACCCACTCCTTTCAAGGACTGAGATAAAATTCGAATGCCTATATCATGGGGAGCCAACACCAAAAATACTCGAAGTTAAAAAGAAACTAGTCGCAATGCTAAACACTAATAAAGATCTTCTAGTTATAGACACCCTAAAACCATACTTTGGAGAAGGCAAAGCAGAAGGATATGCAAAACTCTACCAAGACAAGAAAGCACTAGAAAAGATCGAACCAAAACATATCATAGAAAAAAACCTAGAAGAGAAAGCGGAAACCGAGGGAGAAGAATGAGCAAATATAAATTATATGAAGTCAAAGAAGACAAGATCAAGAGGAAGAACCCATTCTGTCCCAGATGCTCAAGTGGGGTTTTCATGGCCGACCATGGGGACAGATACGCGTGTGGAAGATGCGGGTACACCCAATGGAAAAACAGGTAGAGGATGGAGGATAATTGAACATTAGAGGTGGCAGACTACAAAAAAAGATGGATGAAGAAGCTGCCAAATTCACATCATCCCTAAAATTTGACCACCACATATTCCACGCTGATATAAAATGTAACATAGCCCACACCAGGATGCTAGCCCAAGAGGGTATAATAGACAAAAAAACAGCCCACAGGATAATAAAAGTCCTAGAAGAACTCGAAAAAGAGGGTATAGAAGCCCTAGATTTAGATCCCTCAGTTGAAGACATCCACATGGCTATAGAAGAATATGTCACAGAAAAAATAGGAGAAGAAGCCGGTTTCATGCACACAGGGAAATCGAGAAACGACCAAGTAGCAACAGACCTCAGACTCGCCCTCAAAGAAAAAATACGAGAAATACAAAAAGAACTACTACACTTCATCAAAGTCCTGGTTAAGATGGCTGAAGACCATAAAGAGACTATCATAGTAGGTTATACGCATCTTCAACATGCCCAGGTCACAACCCTCGCACACCACCTACTCGCATACACCCATGCACTTAAAAGAGACTATGAACGTCTAAAAGACACCTATAGGCGGGTTGATGTTAACCCCCTTGGTTCCGGTGCCTTGACAACAACTAGCTTCCCAATAAACAGAAAACTCACAACGAGACTATTAGGATTTAGTGACTACATGGAAAATTCAATGGATGCTGTAAGTAGCCGGGACTTCATTGCAGAGACCATATTCGATCTCTCAATGATAGCCACGAACCTGAGCAGAATCTGTGAAGAGATAATACTCTGGAGTAGTTACGAATTCCATCTAATAGAATTGGCTGATGAATTCTCATCAACATCATCTATAATGCCCCAGAAGAAAAACCCAGATGTTGCTGAGATAGCCAGGGCCAGGACAGCGAACCTCTACAGCAACCTTATGGGCGTTCTCGGGATCCTAAAGGGTCTACCCTATACCTACAATCGGGATCTCCAAGAGATCACACCCCACCTTTGGGATGCTATGAGAACATGTTACGATATGATCCGTATAGTTAGGAGAATGTTATCAACGGTTAAAATAGACAAGAAAAGAGGTTTTGAACTTGCGGTTTCCAATTTCGCCACGGCAACAGACCTCGCAGATACTATTGTAAAGGAGAAGAAAATCCCCTTCAGGACAGCCCATCAAATCGTTGGACGCCTAATCAACAATCTTATAAGTGAGGGTTTAAGTCCATTAGATGTTGACTCCAATCTACTAGATAAGGTTAGTATGGAGATCATAGGGGAAAAACTCGGATTAGACGATGATATTATAAAGAGGGCTCTTGACCCGCGTGAGAATGTTAAAATGCGGAATGTCCCAGGCGGACCCTCCCCTAGGATGGTGGATGCCTCCATCAAAAGACTGAGAACTTATATTAAAGAAGAGCTTAAATCACTACACTAATCTATATATATCATATTATCTGATTATAGTATATGGTAGCGAAAACAGATCCTCGTGTAATAGGAATCCTTGCAATAATTATAGGCATACTGATGATCATATACCCTTATCTTGTAGGCTACCTTGTAGGTATATTCCTGATTGTCTATGGTATATTAAAGTTCTTTGAATAGGCCCAGGATAAGGGTTAGCGCCTCTCCAGGTTCTAATATTCCGGCGCGTGTCTCCCTCAATATCCTCTGTACTGAGTATCGTCTAAAATGTGGGAATCTCCTGTGAACTTCCCCCAGGAGGGGGCAGCCGAAAACCTGGGATCCTCTGATATTGAATTGAGAGACCACCCCCTTTACTTCTTGTTTAGATGCTGCAAGGAGGGCTGGAAGGTTCAACCTCAAGAGATCATCCACTTGGTTTATAGCCTGGGACGATGTGGGTAGTAAATCGCCGAATATGACAATCCCGATATCATGGTCTCTCGCATAATCTAATATTTTATCATTTATCTTCTTGGAGCATCTTCCACAGGGGTGGAATCTCCCTTCAAGGGCCTCCTTTATAAGATTTGAAAAATCTGCCTCGATATATTCGTGTTTTATCTCCAATGTCCTGGATAGCCTATTTATATTTTCTTTCACATGTCCGGGGAGTATGATACTCCCAGGGTCTACTGTTATGGCTTTCACATTAAAACCAAGGTTTTTTGCGATTATGGTGGAAAAACTGCTGTCAACCCCACCAGATAATGCTACTATAACCTCCCCGTTCAAATCTTCAAGTTTATACTCTAAAAGGTCAAATTCTGGGACTTTCTCCAGTCTTTCCTGGAGAAGACCCTTGAAAACCTCGAGTTGGTCTGGGAATATTCCTTTTTTTATTAGGGATTCTATTTTATCCAATGAAAGTTTCATCCTATATTTTTTCAAGATTAGATCAGTATAAGCTTCAACATGGACTCTGCCAACTCCAAGGGCTTCTCTAAGCCTACCAGCAACCCACCCCCCCTTCCCTATTATAACAGATTTATCCGACCTGTCAGGGGCTACTATGATGAGTTCATTCTTTTCCCTGTTAAAAATGGCCTCTTTTATGTTCACATCAACCCTTTCATGGCCTATTTCTTCTCTAAGTTCTTCTATCATCTTCTTTAAATATGAGGACTCCATATAATATAATAAAGGGATGACAAGTAATAAATAGGATCCCCCTAGAAAAGAAGATACCATGGGTGGTTACCCCATCAAGTTTTACCATAAGGAAGGGTGAAATTGTAATGCCGGATATTAGAAGCCTCCTCTTCGGGGATAGGGAAGAAGAATGGACCCGTAAAAGGGAAACCGAGAATATAATAATAGGTTATGGATATAAGAAATTCAGCAAACCCCCTATTATAGGTAAAAACCCCCTCATAAGATCTAATACAGTCATCTATAATGATGTGACCATCGGTGACAACCTACGCACAGGCCACAATGTATTGATCCGAGAGAAGACAACAATCGGAGACGACGTTCTTATAGGTACTAATACAGTCATAGAAGGCCACTCCAGGATAGGTGATAATGTTAGCATACAATCAAATGTTTATTTGCCGAAAAAAAGTTACATAGAGGATAATGTATTCATAGGGCCATGTGCTTGTTTCACCAATGACAGATACCCTGTAAGGGTAAAATATAAACTCAGAGGCCCCATAATAAGGAAGGGAGCGTCCATAGGTGCTAACACGACCTTCCTCTCGAATATTGAGGTTGGAGAAGGGGCTATAGTAGCCGCGGGTGCTGTTGTCACAAGGAACGTGCCGCCATGGTCCCTTGCCATAGGAGCCCCCGCAAAAATCAAAGCACTACCACCAAAACTTAAAGTACCAAACAGAATCTAAAAAAAGAATATCAGATCACACAAAATAATTATTCAAATTTTAAAAAGACCCCCTCTGCAAAGGAGAAAATGAATCACAGATGAACTATAATGGCGACTATCAAATGCTTGATAAGGGGATCCATCCAGTTTACCTTTTTAGAATACCATCTTGTACAAGTTTAAAATACCGTAAAAAAGAGTTTCCTAATATGATTTCCCCAAAAAGCTTACGAAATTAGCGAAACTTGAAAAATAATCGTTATAAACATTACAGGGTCATTTCCACGATTCAATGGTGAAAACATTTTATGCTATCAGAGTAAGGTTCAAAATTTGAAAGGAGTCATGTACATGATGTTATCCGAGTATACTATGAATCGCGGAAACAATCTTGATAGGAACCTTAATACCGTGGTTCGTCTCCTAACGCCTTAGAAACGCTACCAAGTCCTTGATAATCTGCGACAAGCCCCACAGTATATGGGAGTGTACTTGCAGGAAGCCCCATGCAAAGCGTGAGGACAATTCAACCTCTTGAATATAATCCTATCATCTCTGTTTTTTCGATTATATGCCCATCCATGGCCCTTAAGAGCTCCTCCTTGGATGTTCCGGGTTCAAGGTTAAGGCTCGTGTCCAGGGCATATAATTTGAAGTAGTATCTATGCACGCCAAATGGTGGGCATGGACCACCATATCCTATACGCCCAAAATCGTTAAATCCTTGTTTGATCCCGTTTTCCAACTCTCCAACTTTCTCAACACCCTCTGGGAGACCGTTAAGTTCTGGAGGTATGTTGAATATCAGCCAGTGTGTCCAGGTTTTGGATGGTGCGTCTGGATCATCAGATATTATGGCGAGTGTAACAGTCCCTTCGGGCACATCCTCCCAGGTGAGTGGTGGTGAAACATCTTCACCATCACAGGTATGCTTTTTCGGTATTCTCTCCCCATCATTAAAGGCGCTACTTCTAATCTTCAACGGCTAAACACCCCCAAAATAGTATATTATCTTATTCATGAAATAATTTATCGATGGATCATAAAATAAATGTACCCTCAGATAATAAAATTTTTGTAAAGACGCAAGCCTATCTTAAACTTAAAAGTGTGCTAGAGGATCTGAAGTATAAGAAAGGGAAGATAGTACATGTTATAGGCACTCCTGGTACTGGTAAATCAGCGAACATTTACAAGGCCATAGACGAGCTTGGACTCAGAGTATATGATGTAGAATGCCACCTTAAGAACCTGTCAGCAAACCCACAAGAAGTCCTCAAGAATATAATAGATAATATTAAGGAGTCATTAGATGTTAACGGGGAGGATGAAGCTTATAGGCGCCTTTCAGCCTTTGATGCTGTTCTGTTCGCTGACAGATTCCATGACAGCCACCTCATAAAAGATGATGTTCATGGTTTTAGTGAATGGACCCTGAAATCTAGGAAAACCCCCTACTTTTATCTGCTCTGCATCAAAGAATACCTAAGACACAAGAAAGAGTTCAAGAATCTTAACATCATATTCCAGACAGCATGGAGACTAAAAATAGGAGATAAAAAATATGATATCTTCACAGACATCCCCATAATCTCAAAGATGCTCTCAAAAATCCTAGGAATGATATTCACAGTAGTCAGGATAGAATACACGCCCAAGGAGACTATCAAGATCATTAAGGCACATTTAGACGTTGAAGAGGATAGAATCAAAAAATATATCAGAGTATATGGTTGCAGGCCCCGCTATATACTAGACAAAGTTAGAAAAGTCTAGTAGCCCCCACAGAGAGTATCACTGGTGGTATAGGATGTTAAAAGCTCTTTTAAGGTCAACTAGGATCACCTGGACGGCTAAGAATATCCATATGTATCTTCTCGTCCTTACCTATGCCCACGAGTATAAAACGGCTTTCAGTCCACTGGAATTCCTCTCAGGGCTTCTCATTGTATCAATACTCTGGGGTGGACTCTATTCCCTTAATGATCTTACAGATATTGAAGTTGATAAAAGGGACAGGTTAAAATCTAACAGACCATTCACAGGAGGGGATGTAAGACCAAGGATGGTCCTATTATTTATATCAGCCTTGATAGTATCCTCATTAGCGTTTTCAATCCTTTTAAACCCACTCTTCACTATAATACTCCTTTTAATGGTCTTAAACCAGCTCTTGTATACTCTGCCCCCCTTAAGGTTGAAGGAAACCCCCCTCGCACCATTAAATAGCACAGCAACTAACAATATTCTAAGATTAGCCTCTGCAAGCATACTAGTAGGGGGCCTCCTTATTATCCCAGCCAGTATTTACATTTTAATGTTCACAGCAGGACTGGGAACATATCTCATGTATAAGAAGAAACTTAAAGAAACAACCATAGTATCCATAATATTCTTCTTAATCATATACTATGCGTATAGTAACCGTGATATAAGCCTTTCACAGATCCTAATAGTAATATTACCATCCTTTATGGCCACAATACCACTATATCTCTCCAATATAATGGAAAGAGAGAAGATGATCAAATTAGCGGATATAATCTATCATAGGATGTTATCAGTCTTTTATCTGGCCTGTATAATCATCCTACTCCTCTTAAAATAGCCTTCCAAGTTTTAAGAGGGCCCTTGGGGAAACCTTCACCAATTTTTTAACAAGTTCCGTTGTGCTTATCTTCTCAAATTCCACATCCTTAAAGGCTTCCGCGATTGAGTCAAGTTCATCGTCACTGAGACTTAACATGTAATCCTTCACCTTAAGATACCTATTGATATCTTTACCTATACTCTCATAGGCTAGTTTCTCATATTCACTAAGCCTTTCCTTGGATGTGTCATTATCTTTCATGGCCTTGGCCGCGACCCTACCTGCTAGCATGCTACCCGTCATCCCAGATATTATACCCCCACCCGTGAGTGGGTTGACCTGGCCTGCAGCATCACCCACAACCATCAAACCATCAGTTACTAGCTTTTTTGGCATTCCACCTACCGGGTCCCCGCCTATATTTAATTCAACTGGTTGAGCGTTCCTGGTGGCTGGACAATCTTCCACAAATTCTAGTAGGTGCTCGTATGCGCTCTTATTGGTCCTGGTTGAAAGGACGCCGAGTCCTACGTTAGCTATATCATCCCCCTTCGGGAATATCCAAGCATAACCCCCAGGGGCGACACTCCCGAAATAAAATTCTATGCAATGATTATCCTCCATTTCAACACCAACCATCTCAAATTGTGCTGCTGATTCCATGTCCTTTGGCTTGGTGGCGGTTTTGAGACCAGCCCACCTTGCAACCCTTGATTCGGGTCCGTCAGCTGCTATAATTATACGCGCTTTTATCTGGAATTCTTCCCCCATTGTCTCAAGGTCCACAATGTAACCATCATCTACCCGTTGCAAGCCCCTTGCAAGGGTTTTTATCATGATCCTCGAACCGGCCCTGGCAGCGTCCATTGCCAGGTGCTTGTCAAAGACTTTCCTTTCTAATATGTAACCTGCTTCCGGGAGTTCAACCTTTTCAGATGTTAACCAGACACTGGTACCATTGGGTGATACAAGGCGCACACCCTCTATTTTCCTTGTTATCCACTGGGGGTTGGGTTTTATCCCGAGGGATTCGAGTCCGCCCATGGAAACCCCCTCCGCGCAACGTTTAGGCGCGCCTATCTCAGACTTTTTATCTACTAGGATTACATCACAGCCTCCGAGGGCCGCGTGTTTAGCCGCGGTTGAACCTGCCGGGCCTGCGCCGATTACAAGCACGTCTGTTCTGATCATCTACTATCACTCCTCTGGTTCAAGAGCCCCTATAGGACATACTTGCATACAGAGTCTACAATCTTTACATTCCTTCTTTGAAAATATTATAGATGTCTCCTTAACTTCTATCAAGTTCCTGGGGCATACTCCTGCACATTCTCCGCAATACATGCACCAATCGTTAACCTTCATCCTTTCATCCCCATAGTATGGTTGAGGTTCTAGGATCTTGAGGTGTTCCCGGGTGATGTTCCATCTGGTGATGGTTGGTCGGGGGATGGTGTGCTTGTATCATTTCCCGGATATTGTTGTGTGGGCTGCTGCTGTTGTGTAGGTTGTGTAATGGTTGGTTCATCCGCTGGTTGGTCACTTGAATTATTGGTTATGTTAAGGATTGGGTTTTGTGTTGATGAGAGTCCTAGGGTCCATCCTATTACCAAGCCTATTAGTAGGGCTCCCACGCCCACTATTAACATCTTCTGGTCCACTTTTATCACCTTAATTTAACTTCTTTTTCAAGTATATTAAGTATCTCACCCCTTAGGGTTAGGAAGTCTTTACTTAGTCTGTCTCTTATCCTCTCTATTTCAACTTTAAATGTTCGCAGTATTCTACCAGGTCTTACGCTTAGGACCACTATCCTATCTGCTAGGAATACTGCCTCATCCACGTTATGTGTTACGAATATTATGGTTTCATTTGTTTTCTCCCATATGTATAAAAGTTCTTTTTGTAGTAGGTTTCGTGTTTGTATGTCCAATGCTGCGAATGGTTCGTCCATGAGGAGAAACTTAGGATTATTTGCAAGGGCCCTTACTATTGCAACTCTCTGTTTCATACCCCCTGAAAGTTCATATGGGTATGCGTCCTTGAAATCTTCTAATCCGACCAGTTTAAGGTATTCCATGGCGATTTTTTCCCTTTCACCCTCTTCTAGTCCTTTAAGTTCTAATCCGAAGGTCACGTTCTCGAGTACGGTTCGCCATGGGAAGAGGGTGTATTGTTGGAATACGAATCCCCTATCGGCTCCGGGTCCCTTGACCGGCTTGCCATCGGCGAATACTCTGCCTGTGGTGGGCTCTTCTAGGCCTGCGATTATCCGCAATAGTGTGGTTTTACCGCAACCTGAAGGTCCTACTATGCATAGGAATTCACCATCCTCAACCTGGAGGTTTATATCCTCTAGTATGGGCCTGTCCTTGAATTTCTTCGAAAGCCCCTCTATCTTTAATGGCATCCTCAAACCCCTCACATTAGATGGTTTTACCCCTCCATGGGATGTATTTTTCCTCCACCCTTGAGAGTAGCTGGTCGATGGCGAATCCTATAAGGCCTATGGTGAGCATGCCCACTACGACTTCGCCCGTGTCGAGTAGGCGCATAGCCTCCATGATAAGGTATCCTAGGCCTGATTTGGCTGCTATCATCTCAGCCGCTACTGTGCACATGAATCCTATGCCGAAGCCAACCCTCAAACCTAGTAGTATCCCTGGGGAGGATGCTGGTAACACAACCTTAGTCAGCACCTGTCCTTCGGTGGCTCCTAGTGTGCATGCTGCTTCGATGAGCACCCTTTCCACGCCCTTGACGGCGTCTAGGCTATTTAGGAGTATTGGGAAGAATGATCCTATGAATATTATGAATGCCTCTGCTTTAAGCCCTAGGCCGAACCAGAGGAGGGCGAATGGAACCCATGCCAATGGGGGTATAGGCCTCAATATTTGTATTATCGGGTTGAAAAGCCTCTCCAGGGTCTTGGACCAGCCTATGCCTATTCCTAGTGGTATTGCGATTATAGCTGCTGCGGTGAATCCTGTGACAACCCTTAATAGTGTGCTCATGGCATGTAAAAACAATTCTCCAGTTATTAGCAGGTTGTAGAATGCTACTAGGACCTCATATGGGCTTGGGAGGATATATGATGGTATCAGGTTGGTGAATGTTAATATTGACCAGACTACGATCAGTATCACTGGTATGATTAGTGCTTCGAAGAATTTCTTCAAAATCGTCCACCCTCTTGGTCTTATCCCTTTTATGGTAGGTACTCTAGGTTGAAGATATCATCCCTTTTAAGGTCCTTTTTAATATAGCCCAGTTGTTTTTCTATTTCAACAAACTTCAGGACATTGTCTATAAAGGAACCTGTGGGTACTGCGAGGAATTTCATGTTCTGGAATGCCCTCTTTTCTACTTCAGGGTCTGTCCCAAGGGTTTTGGCTACTATGGATGCTGATTCGTCCTTGTGACTGTTAAGGTATTCGGTGGCCTCTACATGGATCTTTAGGAATTTTCTTAGCTGGTCTGGGTGTTCTTTTATGAATTGGTCTGTGGCTATCACCACACAGCATGGGTGATCCTTCCATATATCCCTGGAATATGCGATGGCGTGCCCGTAACCCTTCTGTTCCGCCATGGAAACATAGGGTTCCCATGCTATGAAACCGTCTATTCTCCCTGCTTCTAGGGCCTTTGGCATTAGTGGGACTTGCATTTCTATGATGTTAACATCTTCTGGGTTTATGCCATGTTCTTTCAGTGCCATCTGTAATAGTACATCTTGTATGCTGCCCTTCATTGGTATTGCTATAGTTTTGCCTTTGAGGTCTTCTATCTTTTGAATGCCTGTATTTTCCCCGACTACTATCCCCGATCCCTCCTGGTTGACTGCCGCGACTATTTTTATGGGCACACCCTTAGCTATCCCGGTGACTGCTGGGGGCGTCCCACAGTAGCCAATGTCTATCTGCCCCGTCGCCGCTGCCTTCACGAGATCTGGTCCCGCGTTGAATTCGATGGTTTCAACCTTTAAACCCTCTTTTTCGTACATTTCTTTTGCCTGTGCTATGAAGAGTGCTGAGTGGTGGTCGTCTTTTAGGTGGCCGACTCTTATAACCCTCTCTTCTGGTCTGGGATATAACGTGTAGGCTGCGCCCACTATCACTAGTATTATTATTGTGGCTATGATCCATTTTCTCTCCACCATTATTATCCCCCTTTTTTGAATCTTTTTTTATAATAGGTTAGACTTTGGGGTTCTTTTTTAACGAGTCTTTCTATGAGTTTTTGATTTTTGAATTCGTTGATTGTCTTTTCTAGTATTTCTATTTTTTCCCGTGCTTCATCGAGTAGTCTTTTGGTTATTTCAGCTCGGTGTTTTAGGCGGTTGTTTTCATCTTCTAGGGCTTGGATGTTTTTAAGTTTGAGGTCTAGTTTTAGAACTTCAAGCTCATTTAATCTTTTGTTTAATCTTTTCTTCTCTTCTCTCAACTCATCTAGTCTCCCCTTATATTCCCATAGTTTTTCTCGGAGGTCTTCTATGATCTTCTCCTTCTCTTTTATTTCCTTTTCTAGTTTTTCTATTTCTTCTTCTATGGATATTCCCCCAGGTTTAGTATCTTTTCTTGTAGGTGAGTTCTTTGAATGTTACTGTGAAGTCTAGGCCTTTCTTGCTTTTGATTGTTAGTTTCCCTCCGAGTTGGTCTATCAGGGACTCTATGAGTTGCCATCCCAGTCCCTTCGATTTTTTTATCTCATCCATTCTCAAGCCTTTACCATCATCCCGGAAGTGTAATCTTAGACCTCCACCAGCTTCTTTTTTTAGTTGGATTTTGGCTCTTGTTGCATTGGCATGTTTTATTGTGTTGGTTAATAGTTCGTTTATTATTAGGCCGATTGGGAGGCTTGTTTCAATATTTAGTGTGATGTCATCGATATCTGTTTCTATGCGGATGTCTGTTGTGTAGGTTTGGATTATCATGGATGTGAGATTTTTTATATAATCTCGTATTTTAACCTTTGCAAGGTCCTCTGATTGATATAAGTGTTCATGTAATAGTGAGATGGATTTTATACGGTCTCTGCTACTTGAGAGTATCCCCTTGGATTTTGGATCCTCTATTTTCCTTTCCTGGATGCCTAGTAGGCTTGAGATGATCTGTAGATTATTCTTGACACGATGGTGTATCTCACGTAGTAGGAGTTCCCTTTCTTTTATATATTCTTTGAGGGGTGTTATATCCTCTATTATCGTGATTATCTCATCTTTTAGTCTGCTGAAATTTATCTTAGCATATAATATGCTCTTATCCCTCCTCCGGATCCTGTATTCCCCAGGAATTGGCCTTGCGATCTTATCCTCAAGGATATCATTGAAGCTTTTACCCTTCAATTCATGGGGCTTGTAACCGAGGATTTTCACCATACTATTACAATCTTGGATTGTGAAATCCTCGTCTAATGATATTATAATGTTCGGGGCCGCTTTAAAAATGCTCATGTATCTTTTTTCGCTTTCTTCAAGTTTCCTGCTCATATGGTAAACTTCTGTGATGTCCTCGCCTGTGATGAGGGCTCCTTTGAATTCTCCCTCTTCATAGAGTAATCTGGCTATGAAATGGATTATTTTCCTGTTACCCTTACATGTTATGATACTACCCGTGAACGCATAACTTTTCTCACCTCTTTTGATGTGATCCAGGTACCTTTTCTCTCTCTTTGGGCGCTCATCGGCTGGTATGAAATTTAGGAACCAATTTTTGCCTTTAACATCTTCTTCGGCGCATTCTAGGATCTCGAGTCCTCTCGGGTTTATGTATCGTATTCTCCCTTTATCATCTAGTAGTATGATAGCCCATGCTGCGATTTCAAGGTATAATTCAGCCTTTCTCTTCTCAGCATTTGCTCTTTTAATAAGTTTTCTGTTCTCCAACAGGCTGCATGATGTCTTCCAATTGTTAAAGATAATATTATAAAGAATGCTATCGCAAAACTCCTAGCTGTTGCGATTTTGAAATTGAATAGTACAAATACAAATAATATAAACAAGAATAAAAGGAAGAAATCTGGGAAATGTTCCACCACCTGGAGACGTTTCTGGGAATATACTGGTCTTTCAAAATCCTCCACCCTAAATTCAATAGTTGAAACTGTCAATAATAGGTAGCTTATTATCCATCCTAGGTCGAGTGGACAGCCAATATAATAGAATCCATAAAAATCGCTATAGGCGAATAAAAGATCACTTAAAAGTAAAACTATTATACCAGCAAGGAACATGCCGACGGAGCGAGACCTTAATGATCCAATCTTATTGATTATAGCATCTACTATAATGAAGAGGATTATAAAATCGCCGAAAACATAACCCGCAGATATTATAACTTCGATTAACGGCCCCCCAGATACTATGATGGGTTTGAGGATGAATATCCATATAATGGTGGCTAAGGAAGCCGATATTATGCAAAAGTCGAGTATCGACTTAATCTTTTCTGTTTTCCTCTCCACGGGGATGGTTAAAAGTCCAAGGCCGAAAATAGGATAAAATGACAAGTACAGGACGTCTGCGATGGAGGGGAACGGGTTTTTGCCCAGGAATTCGAGTATGAGCCACGCCAACTCCCCAAGTCCATTGAAGAAAAGCCCCAAGCCCAATAAGAAAAGGGTGGTATAATATTTTTGATAAACTTTTCTTGAATAGAATCCAATGGAAAAAAATGCAAAGGAAGCCAAGAATCCTGTGACACAGGTTATAATGTTTATGATTGGAATGCGAAACCTGAGGGGTAAGAAGAATGCGGCAAGTGAAAAGAGGAATGCCAAGATAATTATAAAGTAGATATTCTTCTTATCCATGATAAAAATCCCCCAAAGATTATGAGTCATATCCTATCGAGGATTACAAGCCAAGAATGCACCCTTTTAAAGTTTTGTATAATGTGCACTATATAATAGTTTAGGCGATCATAAGGTGGAAGGTTAATGGCGTTAACGATACTCAAAGATATTGTCATAATCTTTGGATTGGCCTTCTTTGTTTTGGTCCTATTCCAGAGGATGAAAATGCCAAGTATCGTTGGATTTTTCATCACTGGGATTATCGCAGGACCCCAAGTACTTGGACTCGTCCAGGATGGAGGGCAGATAAGGTTAATGGCAGAGGCTGGTGTTATACTATTATTATTTGCCATCGGCCTCGAACTTTCAACTGAAAGGTTTGGTGAATTTAAACGGACAGCAATACTCGGGGGCACCCTCCAGATACTCTTAACAATAATCATAGTGTTAATATTATTATTAGAGATCGGATTAGGCTTGAAAAAGGCATTATTCATCGGATTTCTAATTTCACTTAGCAGCTCTGCGGTGGTTTTAAAGATTTTGCAGGATTCTGAACAGTTAGAATCCCCACATGGTATGGTTTCAGCCTCTATATTAATATTCCAGGATCTTGCAGCAGTACCCATGATATTATTGGTACCTGTACTCGCGGGAACCGTCTGGGGGATGGTAAACCTCTTCAACATAATATTAAAGGGTGCTCTCATCATAGCATTCACACTAGTCGCCGCGAAATACCTTGTACCCCGGATTCTACATTTGGCGGCGAAGGCCAAAAGCAGAGAATTATTCCTAGTCACTGTTATATTCATCTGCGCTTCTGTAACATGGATTACAAGCGAAGCCGGATTATCACCAGCCCTAGGAGCGTTCATAGCAGGCTTTATGGTGGCCCAGACAGACTATGCCCACAGAGCCCAGGGTATAATCCTACCATTTGAGGAAGTATTTTTAAGCTTTTTCTTCGTATCCCTTGGGATGCTGATAGACCTCAACTTCCTATTCGCAAACTATGCGCTGATCCTAGCTGCTGTTATCCTTGTTATTATCATCAAATTTTTCATCAATAATATTGTAGGTTTCCTACTCGGATATTCAAGTAGGATCATGGTACTTGCAGCTATAATGTTATCACAAGTGGGTGAATTCTCATTCATAGTATCCGAGGCCGGGCTAAGGTACGGTGTCATAGATAATCTCATGTTTCAGGGCCTGCTTTTGGTTTCCATCATGACAATGGCTTTCACACCATTCATGATAATGGCCTCTCCAAGGATCGCCGAGCACTTCATGAAATTCCCATTACCACGAAAGGTTAAAAGGGGAAGATATTACAAAAAGCCTAGAGAACCCCTCGAGGATCATCTCATAATAGTAGGTGTGGGTTTAACCGGTCGCAAACTGGTGGATATAGCCGAGGAGAACAACATACCATACATTGGAGTTGATATAAACCCAGAGGTTGTTAACAGGATGCGAGAAGAAGGATATAACATATACTATGGGGACGCCACCCATATTAACGTTCTAAGACATTTTAATGTTTCAAAGGCTGCTGCAATGGTGGTGGCCATAACAGATTATGATTCAACAGTCCATGTCGTCCATGAAGCCCGCCACTTAAACCCCCTCATGAAGATAATAGTCCGCATGAGGGGCTTCGAGGACGAAGAGCCACTCTACAGGGCAGGGGCTGATATAGTGATCTCTGAGAAAAAAGAGGCCACGAGGAAGATAGCAGGGGAGATATTCACATGTTACAAGGGCATCTGCGAATTGGAATGATGAACCTAACCCCCAAAAAGACGCCCATCGGAACCATCCACATACTATGGCAAATGAAAGAAAAACCCATCATATTCAAAGTTCTACTACCCGGAAGCCTAGATAATAGATTAAAGATGATAAAAAGGGCCAAGTTACCCTCCAAGAGTGTGAAGATGGAAAACCTCGCATTAAATCTTTGTTCAAAATTCCAAAGGAAGGTCCTATCCGAAGTGTATAAAATACCGGCTGGTTTTGTAAGTACCTATGGGCGCATAGCAGGCAAACTCTCAACGAGCCCAAGGAGCGTGGCCAGGGCGCTGGCCACCAACCCATTCCCCATCATCATACCATGCCATAGGATTGTGAGATCTGACGGGAGCCTCGGAGGATACCAGGCAGGCAAGGCCATGAAAAAAAGACTACTAGAAAGCGAAGGTATAAAATTCAATCAGAACATAATAGACAAAAACAGGATCATATGAGGTGTTGAAAGTTGAGAAAATATCTAATAATCCTCCTAGTAGTGTTGGCTGCCGGTTGCATCTTCAAGGGACATTACGAAGGCCAGGGAATATCCTTCGATTATCCCATGGGATGGGAATGTGGCAAGGTCATGGACCTTCCAGGGGCCCTAATAAGTGTCAACAGTCCCTCAGGTGATGCGCAGGTTATCATATTCAAGGAAAGGGCGAACACAAGCCTCGAGAACAGATACCTAGAATATACCAGGAACCTGCCAGCGAACCTTTCAGGATACTGCTACAGACAAGTATCTAACAGGACCCTAACAGTAGATGGCTCAAAAGCCTATGAACTAGTATATACTATAGGATGCGATCCTACGCAAACAAGCCAACAAACCCGCCTAGTAATCCTCCAAAAAGGAGACTACTTTTATATCATAGCATGTAAAACCGCACCAGGGAACTTCAATAGAGAAAACCCCAACTTTGATATTATCATCAACAGCCTAGCTATACTCTAGTCTATGATGTTGAAAGCTTCCTCTAGGCTCATCCTTGGGGGTGGTGACGGTTTCTCGGCAGGATAACCCAATGGGACTATCGTAACCGGCCTTAATGTAGATGGGATGTCCAGGATTTCGCTTACAAGCCTTTCATCGAAGGCCCCAACCCAACAAGCTCCAAGGCCGAGCTCATGGATTGTGAGCAGCATGTTCTCGACTGCTGCTGCAACATCAAATAGACAATAAAGGTTTCTACCACGTTCACCATAGCCCAGGGCTGATCTTTCAAGATCGGCGCATGCTACAATGACAACCGGGGCCTCTGCTATGAATGATTGCCTATAAGCGGCATTTGCAATCTCATTTTTCAATTGGGGGTTTTTAACTATCAGGAATTTTCTGCTTTGGAGGTTGCCGGCTGATGGAGCCCACCTCGCAGCCTCCATTATCTTCTCAAGATATTCCCTTGGTATATCCCTTTTTTTGAATCTCCTTATACTCCTTCTACCCTTAATAACATCCAAGAGGCTCATGAAAAAACACCACCATACCATTTTATATTTACTATTATATATGAGCTCCCATGTTCACACCTTCAAGCCCACCACACGGTAGGGTTAAATAATATTATCATGATATATTCTTCTTATGATCCAGAGGATACTGGGAAGATTCAAGGAGGATAGAAGATTCAAAGATGCCATTGAACATATTGAGATTATCCCAGCAAAGAAAGCAGAATATGCGAAAGTCGACGGTCTGCCAGAGAATATAACAAGGTACTTTCTAGAAAATGGGATAAAACTCTACCGTCACCAGGCTAGAGCACTAGAAGAGATCCGCCAGGGAATGAATATCATAATAACAACACCCACAGCATCTGGTAAAACATTAGCATTCAATCTCCCAATAATGGAAAAACTAACCCAGGACGAAGATGCCACAGCCCTCTACATTTACCCTGCCAAGGCCCTGTCCAATGACCAATTAAAGGTATTAAAGGAACTAGAATCCGAACTTGGACTCACATTAAACCCCAACGTCTATGATGGGGACACCCCAAGGGATAAGAGGCCATGGATAAGGGCGAATTCCAGGATCATCATAACTAACCCCTACCAGCTTCATCGGATACTACCATGGCACAGACAATGGCGCAGATTCTACAAGAACCTCAAATTTATAGTAGTAGATGAAGCCCACCAGTACAGGGGCGTTTTCGGGTCAAATGTCGCATTCCTCATAAGGAGGCTTAAAAGAATCTGCAAATATTATGGCTCCAACCCACAGTTCATACTTTCAAGCGCAACCCTCGCAAACCCTGAAGAATTCGCCGAGAAACTCGTAGGCGAAAAATTCAAACTAATATCCGAAGATGCATCACCCTCCGGGAGAAAATACTTCATACTCTATAACCCAGCTAGGAAAAAGGATAAACCATCAACACACCAGGAGACAAAGAACATATTAGCATACTTTGTATTCAACAAGTTGCAGAGCCTCTGTTTCACAGTCTCAAGGAGGATGGCCGAATTAATCGCCCGATGGACCAGAGAGGAGCTCGACAAGAAAAAGAAAGAACTCGTGTATCGAGTGACAGCATACCGGGCGGGTTACAGGCCAGAGGACAGAAGAAAAATAGAAGAAGGTCTAAGGAACGGTGAACTGTTAGGTGTTAGCACAACCAACGCACTCGAACTTGGCATAGACATAGGCACCCTAGATACCGTTATAATATCAGGTTACCCTGGGACTATGATATCCACCTGGCAACAGGCGGGCCGCGCAGGTAGAAAAGAGAACGACTCCATAATAATACTTGTAGCATTTGAAAATCCACTGGACCAATACCTTATGAAAAACCCATCATTCATCTTCGAAAAATCCCACGAGAACGCGATAATAGATCTTAAAAACAAGTTCATAGTCTGGAATCAGACGGCCTGCGCCGCCAGTGAACTCCCACTGAACCTTGAAGACTTTTTTGAACATGATTTCAACCTGAAGATAGTTCAGAGAATGCTAAGGGAGGGCGAACTCACAATAACAGACAAGGGCCTTGTATACAATGGTAGGGATCCGCAGTTTAGCTATGGACTCGATCAAATATCAGATGATACCTTCACCGTCATAGAGAATGGTAGGGTCCTTGAGAAAATGGATAGGGGACAGGCTTATCGGGAAGCTCATGAGGGTGCTGTGCTCATAAATCGTGGAGAAACATATACAGTGGATGAATTTAACTTGAATGAGCGCAGGATCCATGTCACGAAAAAGAGCGTGGATTATCATACCCAAGCCCTTAAAAGGATTGACCTTAAAATTATTAAGGTCTTAAGGAAGAGAAAATTTTCAGATTTAAATTTATACCTGGGAGAGGTTGAAGTTACAGAAGACTACTACCTTTATCGTGTCATGGCCTATAGCAAGGTTCTCGGAGCCTTTCCCTTGAATTTACCCCCTTTGAAGTTTAGATCCAAGGCTATATGGTTCACCATACCCAATAAACTAGGAGATCATATAAGGGATAAGTTTGATGAGGAAGCCTTTGGGGGTGGTTTGCATGGGTGTGAACATGCTATCATCTCACTGTTCCCATTACATGTGCTCTGTGATCGCATGGATATTGGGGGCCTGTCAACCGCTCATCATCCAGATACTGGTAAGGCCACCATTTTCGTCTATGACGCTTTTGAGGGTGGTATAGGACTTGCAGAGAAGGCCTTTGCATTATTTGAGGATCTCATCGCTTCAACCTTTGAACTTGTGGATTCTTGTGGTTGTTTTGATGGCTGCCCATCCTGCATATATTCTCCAAGGTGTGGGAATGATAACAAGCCATTGCATAAAGGGGCGACCAGGAGTATACTCGCATACTTGAAGAAGGTGACAAGTAAACCTGCTGTAGATATCCCAGGGAGAGATGATCTTAACTTAGAGGTTGAAAGTGTATACTTTGAGGTTTATTCTCTTTATAGGGATGGTAAGTTCGCCGAGGCTAAGTTGAAACTTCATGATATCCTCGAGGAGAATCCTGGGGATGCTAGGGCTTGGTATCTTATGGGGGCCATCCTTTCAAGGCAGGGTGAAGAGCAGATGGCAGCATACTTTCATGGTAAGACAAGAAAAGAGTAAACTTTCTGATTAACCTATCTACGGGCTGGCTCGGGGGGCTTCCCCGTGGATAAAGTTAAATGTTGTTGCTATTTATAGAATAGCCTCAGATGATTGTTCTTTTAAATGGGGGTTTTTATACTAATCGATATGTATATATATGCATCTCGAGAGAGTTGGAGATAAAGCATAAAAAGGGAGGGACAACAATGAAAAAAACCTTCGCAATTGCCCTAATAATCATAACCCTAATAGCCACATTGGGAATATATCATCTAAGCAATCCTGGAAGAGAAATCCTCAGAATATCCACAACAACAAGCCTTGAAGACACAGGATTGCTTGAAGAACTTGAAGCCCAATTCGAAAAAAAATATCCTAACATCGACGTCCAAATAGTATCAGGTGGAACCGGGATAGCACTAGAACGTGGTAAAAAAGGGGATGCGGACCTTATAATAGTCCATGACAAAAAAAGAGAAGAAGAATTCATAAAAGAAGGATACGGGACGAAAAGATACCCCTTCGCCTACAACTACTTCTACATCCTCGGACCCGCTGATGACCCAGCAGGTATAAACGGAACCCAAAGCGCCACCGAAGCCTTCAACAAGATACTCACAGTAGCAGAAAAGGACCCCCAGCATGTTAAATTCGTATCAAGAGGTGATAATTCAGGGACAAATCTAAAGGAGATAAAAATCTGGGAGAACATAACAGACTACAACTCAACAGTCAGAGGTTCACAATGGTACATTGAAAGTGGAAGCGGCATGGGAGACACCCTCAGACTCGCAGACCAGAAAGGAGCATACACACTCTCAGATTCAGGAACATACCTCGCCTACAAAAACAAGATAACACTAGTCCCCTACATCACCAACGGTTCAGAACTCCTGAACATCTACACAGCAATCCCCATAAACCCAAAAAAGATAAAAAGTGCAAACTATGATGCTGCCATGAAATTCATAGAATTCCTCCTAAGTAAAGAAGGACAAAATATCATAGGAAAATATGGTGAAAACAAATATGGAAAGCCACTATTCACACCACTCTACGGAAAAACAGAACCCTAAAATCCCCCCAAGCGTGCTTATCCCCAAAAAAATATTCTGGTGATATGGCTTGGATGAAATACTACAAGGTATACTAAAAGCATTGGAACTTATCATAACATTAGACCCTGAGGTAGTTGATACAACATCACGTACACTAATGATTTCAATTTCATCAACCTTATTAGCATCACTTATAGCAGTACCCATTGGGGCCATCATACACTTTAAACATTTTAAGGGTAAAAGGGCCATTATAAACATAATCCAGACACTATATAGCATACCAACAGTTTTAATCGGATTACTAGTATTCCTACTAATCTCAAGGTCCGGGCCCTTAGGATCCTTGAACCTTTTATTCACCCCATGGGGTATGATACTCGCCCAGGCTATCTTGATTTTACCCCTAATAATGGGTTTTAGTATAACAGCGCTCAAAGGCGTTGGAGAAGAAATCATAGACCTTGCACGATCCCTTGGAGCCACCGAATATCAAACACTTTTCACCCTAGTTTCTGAGGCGAGATATGGTATAATGGCTGCCATAATCCTAGGTTTTGGCAGGGCAATATCAGAAGTTGGTATAGCTATAATGATTGGTGGGAACATAAGGGGCTACACTAGGGTTATAACAAGTGCAATGGCACTTGAAACATCCAAGGGAAACCTAGAACTTTCAATAGCACTCGGGATAATACTACTTGCCATTTCACTTATAATAAACACCCTTTTAAATTATTTCCAGGAAAAGTGATGGATCATGCTCGAACTACAAGGAATATCAAAGGTATACGAGGAAAAAAAGGTCTTGGAGGATATAAACCTCAAAGTGAGGGCCGGGGAGACGTTAGGTGTCATAGGCCCCACCGGTTCGGGTAAAACAACACTCCTCAAGATTATAGACCTCCTTGAAGAGCCCACCACTGGTAGGATGATATTTGACGGTATAGACGCTTTAAACGTCCCAGCATTCAAAATAAGGCGGAGAATGGGTATGGTATTCCAGGAAACGCCAATACTCAAGGGGACAGTCCATGATAATATCATCTATGGGCCGCGGCTCAGAGGCAGAGAACCCGAAGAAAAGGAGATAAAAAGGGTCATGGAGCTTGTGGAACTTAGAGGATATGAGAATAAGGACGCTCGGGGACTCTCAGGGGGTGAGAAACAGAGACTTGCACTTGCACGTGCACTCATAAACCAACCCGAACTATTACTATTAGATGAGCCCACATCAAACTTGGATCCCATTTCAAAAAAACGGATCGAAGAGGCTATAAAAGAGCTGAAGGGTGAGATTACAATCATATTCACCACCCATGATCTCATCCAAGGACAACATTTAGCTGAAAGGATCGCTATACTAGACAATAGAATAATGCAGATAGGAAAACCATCCGAAGTATTCAAGAGGCCATCTAATAGGTTTGTGGCAGAATTTGTCGGGGCTAAAAACATAATAGGTGGTGAAGCAAGGATAACAAGAGACAAACTTACCATTATAGAATCCGATGACTTGAAGATTTATTCATCTAAGCCAGCTGAGGGTGAGGTGACCGCAATTATAAGACCAGAGGATATAACTGTTTCATGGGAGCCTAGAGATTCAAGTGCACTTAATCAGCTTAGAGGCGAAGTTGTAAGATTTGAAGAGAGGGGTCCGCTTTTCCAAGTTCAAGTGGAATGTGGTGATGAAATATTCACCATCTATATGACCCGGAAATCCTTTCATGACATGAAAATAAGTATAGGTTCCATTGTCTGGATAGAATTTAAGGCTTTAGCTGTCCATATAATCCGATGAAATCAAACTTTTGGGGGTCATTTTCTTGCATCCTGGCTCTACAAAGATGAAACACCAAATTACATGCAATCACCGATGATACTACAAATAGGAAGTGAAAAATGGATAACCGGTGAAGAATTAGATTACATCATATCAGGAGCGGCTGGAACACCAATATCATACCTAAGATCAATACCAGATCGTCAACTTTCAGATTTGGTGCCCGCTGTCCCTGGCACTCCTGGTGTTCCAGGCACTCCGGGTTCTCCTGGTGTTCCGGGCGCTCCAGGCACTCCGGGCGTTCCAGGGTTGCCTGGTGTTTCTCCTGGTTTCGTGGGTTCTTTTGTAGGTGCTGTTTCAGGTTCTGGTGGGGTGGCTGCTGCTTCTCCTGGTCGAGGAAGTGGGCATGGTAGGGCTTATGAGGTTACGAGGGCTTCTAGTGGTGGTTCAGCTGGTAGTGGATGGTATGTTTATGGTGTCATAGGGGGTCTGTTGTTGATCGGCCTTGCAGCCTTCGGATTCCTCAGAGGCGGCTTCAAAACCTAAACCCACCCCCCCATTTTATTATTTTCCCCCTTTTTTGGTTATCTCATTTAACGCTACTTTTATAGGGCTTCTGCCAGGCTTTTGGATGTTATTTGATGTTCCTATTGAGGGTACCTAAATATAAACTTGATAGTGTGGCATGTGGGGAAAGGTTAAATTCTTATGATTGCAGCGCCGACTAAGCCTTTTTCAAACGGACCCTATAATATCTTGGATATTATCCAGGGGGAGACCCCAAAAAAGATTATAGGAGAAGGAAATTTCCACATTGGGGGGGTGGCTGGGGGGCGCCGTCCTTATGGGAGTAGAAGAGCCCCTGATTAATATGGGTTTTAATTCTCTCATGGATGGGAATTTGGATTTTTATAAAGAATGGATGGAAAATTGATCCTCCTATTGAAAGTTAGGTGTTAGTTTAATCGGTGGCTAGGAATCGTCTTGGGTCTGTGTCAATATCAACTAGGACTGGTTCATCATAATTAAGGGCCTCGTCAACCACTTTTTCAAGTTCCAGTGGATCATCTGCTTTGATTCCTATGCCTCCACAGTCTTCTGCGAAGCCTGCGAACTCGCAGTCTTGGAGTTCTGTTTGCCATATGGGATAATTTTCAACTTTCTGTTCTTGCATTATCATGGCCAGGTTTTTATTGTTGAATAAGAACACTTTTATGGGTAGATCATATTTTATGGCTGTCAGGAAGTCGCCCATTACCATCGAGAAACCCCCGTCACCGGTTATGCATGCAACTTGCCTTTCTGGGTGTTCGAGTTGGGCTACGAGGGCTGCTGGCAGGCCGAATCCCATGGATCCGAGGTAACCTGAGAATAATACGCGTTGTGTGCTTTTCATTTGGAAGTTGCGTCCGAACCACCACCCATTCTCGCCAACATCTAAGGTTATTATGGCATCCTCGTCCAGTTTTCTGTTCAAGACGCTTATGATGTATTGGGGTCTTATAGGGGTGCTTTTAGGGTCTGCTTCTGCTTTGAGCGGTCTTAGCCAGCGCCTTTTAAGTTTGCCCATCCTTTCCCTGTAATCCACCCTTTCATGCTTTTTTACAAGTTTGAGGATCCTTGGGATCACGATCGCTGATCTGCCGATTATACCCGCCTCTACTGGGTATCTTCTCGCTATCATCATGGGGTCGATATCCACTTGTATCATCCTTTTCTCGGGTATCTGTGTAAGGTCAGAGAAGGATGAACCTATGACTATTAAAAGGTCGGAGTCTCTGACGAGTTCCGCAGCGGCTGTGGATCCTATGGTCCCATGACTACCCATATATAAGGGGTGGTCCTCATCAACTACGCCCTTTCCCCTGAATGTTGTTACAATTGGTGCATCTATTTTCTCAGCCAATTTTACAATATATTCCCTTGCTTCTAGGCCCCCGAAACCTACAATTATAACAGGCCTTTTTGAAGTGTTGATAATCTCAACTGCCCCTTTGAGGTATTTCTCGTCTGTTGTTATGCTCCTGTTTGGGATATTGTCCCTGAATGGTTTTATTTTCTCGTCACATTCTAGGCTTTGTATGTCCCTTGGAATGTCTATATGGGCGACTCCCCCAAGTAGTAGGGCATGTTTTATCGCGGCCGTGACAAGGTTGGTGATCTGGTCGGGGGATATAAGTGTCATATTAAATACTGAGAATGGTTCGAAGAATGCATGCTGGTCTATTTCCTGGCTTGCACCTGTACCTATCCTGTTTCTTTCAACTTGTCCCGTGATTGCGAGTACAGGGGCCCTGTCAAGTTTGGCATCATATAAGCCTGTTGCAAGGTTTGTTGCGCCGGGTCCTGCGACTGTAAGGCATGCTGCGATATGTCCTGTGAGTTTGGCGTAGGCTGATGCCATGAAAGCGGCTGTCTGTTCATGTCTTACTTGTATGTAGCGTATATTCTCGTTTTTTCTTATGGAATCTACTAGACCGAGTGCTGATGTCCCGGGGATCCCGAAGACGTATTTCACACCCCATTCTATCATCTGGGCGATGAAAACATCAGCAACCGTATTCGAAACTGGTTTAACACCCTTCCTTGGGGTGAGTTTCACAAAGAGACTCTTTGGGGCGTTACAGACAGGACATCTCCACCCTTCTGGGAGTTCTGAAAACTTTCTCTTTTCCTCTTTTTCACTATAAACATAATTACATACTGTACATCTATATTCAGCCATCAAAAACGCCAAATATCATCTTTTGAGGACTCCTATGATTGGGAATTTCTCCAGGAGTTCTATACCATGTGGTGCTTTTCTTATTTCATCTGACAAATCCCTACCAGCCCTGTGGGTCACCTGGTGTTCACCATCCTTCCAGAGGAAACTCCCAGACACATCATAGACTTTACCATTACATCCAACATATGCTGGGGCACCATCTTTACCATTGAACTTTTTAAGATCTTCCAATGTGAATTCCATCAAATAGACCCCAAAACTAAAGAATGGCTATTCTAAGAATTTTCTCACAAAGGGTGATGTTTCGCCCTTGCGCATGAAATGTCCAGATGGTCCTTCACCAAGGAATTCTGAAAACCATGCTTCATGTTGTATCTCCTCATGTAAAATCGAAAGTGAAAGATCATAGGTTCTATGATCCTTGCCAGCTGTTATGTTACAGATGTGCGTGTATTGGCGCACAGCACACCTTTCCGCCTCTACAAGGACTTTTAGTATCTCCATCGCATCATTGGTCTTTTTGGGCAAATATGCTGGTGGACAACCTGAAATGTCATGAAAGTCCTTCATATTCTGGGGTAATTCCCCTCCAAGCTCGTATATCCTTGGCACAAGCGCCTCGAAATGATTCCTGTCCTCTATCCTAGCAGCTTCCGCTATCTCTTTTATACCCTCACCTTCAAGGCCTATGAGGTTCGCCCTGAGTATTGTATAATAATAGAATGTTGTAAGTTCCGCCGCGGCATTTTTAACCAAAAGTTCTACGAGTTCATCAACATTTATACCAGATTTTTCAACCATTTCACGTGTTACCTTAACCATTATCTACACCACTTATTATCTTGTCGATGATCACTAATAAAACCTCTGTAAATAGATACCCCCCCTCTCCTATGCTCACAATCCAATATCATATGAAACCTAATAGTGGAACCTATTAGTGCAATGTCCACATTACATTCACTATTACATTCTGGAATTAAAAGTTTCTATAACCCGCGAATATCATCACACAGCAGACAATGGAAACACCAAAAAAACTTAATCTCGAAGACCATGAATACTGTTGCGGCACCAAGGACCCTCATAATGTGGAAAAATAGTCCCCCCAAAAACACATTCATATACGTAAATGTGCCCATATTAACCTCACAGCGTAGACCTTCTAAACTGACTAAAAAAAAAACTACTGATAAATTTTATCACAATGGATAAAATATTCAAGTTAATAAAAGCTGGGGGTATATCATGAAACAGTTCATTATAACACCTAGTGCCGGGAAACGGCTCATTGCTCGTGGCATGCTCAAACATCCTACTATAAAAAGAATATTAAATAATGGCATTCTTGTGATAATCGCCGGTACAACCAATGGCTACATAGCAGAGGAAATACTCCAATCCCTCGGAGAAGACTTTAAAAATGAGGGGTTTTTCCGTGGCATAATCGTCCCACCCTCTAAACGTGAGAGAATCCAAAGGTTGCGTGAGAATTTCCCCGGAGACATTATCATAAGGGATGGTAACTGGGAGCCTGGCAAAACCATATTTGATGTTTTAGACGATCTTGGGAGAGGGGATGTAATCCTTAAAGGTGCTAACGCCCTCAACTTCGAAAGTAGAAAAGCAGCTATCTATATAGGACACCCAAAGGGTGGTACTATAGTCGCAGCCCTCCAAGCCGTGGTAGGGCGTCGCGCCAAACTCATAATACCAGTAGGCCTTGAAAAAAGGATCCCAGGGGACCTTGATAGGATCGCGGCCAAACTCAACTCATCAAAGACCAGGGGAGCCCGCATGCTACCCGTGGTCGGTGAGATCTTCACTGAGATAGAAGCCATAAAACTTCTCAGCGGAGCCACCGCAGAACTGATCGGGGCCGGTGGAGTATCAGGCGCTGAAGGCAGCATACATTTACTCATAAGCGGCTCAGAAAAAGAAATACAAAAAGCAGAAGAAGTAATAGGTTCAATATCCACAGAACCACCCTATATGATATAATCTCTCCGGGAATGCTCAACTAAAGTCCAAGATTCACATGCCATAAAAATAAGAGAATCTTCCCATGAGCTTATATAGAAGAGGAGACAGAACATCAAAGTAATAGTTTAGAGTGGATGAAATTGAAGGTCTTAATCGTTTATGGGACAAGGTATGGTACGGCGGCTGAAATTGCAGAAGAAATCGGCAAAACCATAAAAAACAGGGGGATCCAAGTAGAGGTCATGGATGCCAAAAAGGCAATCAAGGATAAGGATTTGTCACCATTTGACATGATCATAGTGGGAAGCGGGATCAAAATGGGTAAATGGACCAAAGAAGCACTCAAGTTCCTAGAGATAAACAGAAAGACGCTTCCAACCAAAAAAGTGGCCCTCTTCGTCACTTGTGGTGATGCAAATTTTGAAGAAACAAAGAAGAGAGCATGGAAAAATTATCTCAAAAAGGTGGCGGAAGAAAAACTCGAAAAAGAGCCAGTTAGTATGGGCCTTTTCGGCAGCGTATATGACCCTAATGCCAAGCACGGCCTAGTCTATAAATTAGCCATGCTATTTTATAAATCACAACTCGATAAAATGGGGATAGATACAAGTGAAAGAGTTGATTTCAGAGACTGGGATGAGATAAGAGAATGGGCAAATAGATTAGCCGATAAGCTAGTTTAAGTTTTGAGTTTTTTTGTGGGAATGCCATTGCCCCTTGCAATAACCAAAATTTATCCTCCTACTTCTTCTGGGTCCCATAATATTAGGTAATTTGAAGGTGGGAAGATCATACCACAATTATTTCCAAAAAAAAGAATAGGATTTATGTAAATTATCGAGCATCTGATCCAAGACTCCTAAATTCCAAAAAAAAGAGAGATTAATTATGTTAGAGGAAATAAGAGTAGAATAACCTAGGCAATTTCTTGTAAAATACCCGGGAGTTTGAGAAAAAAACTATGGAATAAAGGATGAGCTCATATAAAGAGAAGCAATCAGAGGAAGGTGAAGGATGGTTTGAAAAAGCAAAAAGGAGGCCAAATGGACAAAAAGGTTTAGCCAAGAAGGGAATCTACCATATATCCCGCTTCCTAGCCCAACAAGTAGGATAAAAAGCATTAAAAGCGTTCTTATACGCCCAGGGCGGGGAGATGGTGGTCAACCATCCCATGAAAAGATTTTGCAATCTAGCGTCAGAATCTTACCATGAATTCTCAGATAAAGTTAAAAAATAGGCCATATTAGACGGTCAACATATACCTGCAGGATATCCTAGCAGGCTACTTGATAGCATCCCAGGAGGTATACAAGGACTACCATGGAAGAAACCGCGAACCTGGCCGAATAATCGTCGAAATCGTCAAAAATGAAACTTTGAATTTCCCTGGTCATATCCTTTCTTTGTATTCCAATTCCTTGAATGTTATGATTATCTTAACTTCATCTTCGCTCGTCTTTTCTCGGAGTGTAGCATTAAGTTGGTGCGTTAATGCTTTTACAAGGAAAGAATCCATCCCCCTAGCTACTTTTATACTTGGTCTCTTGTCGGATATAATAAGCTGATGACCTTCTTCTGTTTCTTTGGTTTTTATTTTTATTTCTCCCCCACTTGTGTGTGTAAGTAGATCGCTGAGTAGTTCATTTATGAGGAGGGCGAGTGGCATGCTGGTTTCCATGTTGAATTTAGCCCTGCAATCTATGCCGAATTTTATATTTTGGACCCCGAATTGGCCTTTGAGGTTGTCTACAAGCCTTTTTATGTATTTACCCATATCTATTCTGGCGTATGTACCGGTTTCATAGAGGGCTTCATGTACTATTGCCATTGTCATTATACGATTTTGAATGTCAAAGAAGGCTTTCCTCGTATTTTTATCAGCTTCCTGGGCTTGCAAGTTTATTAAACTTATTATAAGTTGTAGTGTGTTTTTCACACGATGATGTAATTCCCTCAAAAGCGCATCCCTTTCTCTGATATTTTCCATTAGTTGTTTTTGTACCCTTATGAGGTCTGTGACTTCTGTCAGGGATAATATAGCCCCAGCGAATTCATTCTCGTGGTAGCGTGGGATGATCCACCCAGTGAAGTGCCTATTATCTGTTGTGAGGGTTTTGATGGGGACTGGCCTTTTCTCTTTTTTGAGCTTCACCCAGTAGTCTCGGATTTCAAGGCTTATCTCCTTTATTTTCTTGTTTTCGTATATTATCTCCCCCTTCTTGTCCAGGACCGCGATAGCATCCTCTATATTCTCTATAACCCCTTGAAGAAATGCCATGCATCCACAGCCCTTTTATGGGATTTTTCCCTCTCCCGGTCTGTGATGTTAAGATTATGAACCATTACAGTTATTATCAAAATTGAGATAGCAACTGCAACAGCAAGGAGAAGCACATCCGCTGAATATGGGAAATATCCTCTTAACGATAATATGATAGGTCCTGTGACGAGGAGCGCCATTACAAGCAGGGGTAATAATTTCCTTGCTATATAACCTCCAGCATATTTTGAATGGAGGGGCGCTACAATACCTTCACTTGGATAGAGTGATAAGAGGCTCATAGCAGCCATAACATGTAACAGACCATACAATAAGGGTATTCGCAGACTCGGATGGGGTAATAAACCTGTTAAATGAGAAACCAAAACACTATAACCCATTATCCCCACCATGTACCCAAATATTTGCCCCAACCCATACACCTTAAAATAAAAAAATGAAAAAATGAGAAAGTATGTTAAAAAGAAGGTTTTTGAAAGCATAGACGGATCCGTGAAAGCTTCGAAGAGAAAATAGGCCAAACTGAATATTATAGGGATTCTCTGGCCTAAATATAGGGAAATTATGGAAAATCCGAGGACAAGAAAGCCTATAGTAACTATTTCTCCACCATGCAAAATGTACCTGAAAAGGGAAAGTAAAATTATAATCAATGCAAAGAAGATTGAAAGGCACCTTGCAAAGACTATAGAAGAATCCCATTCCACCATTCCCATATCACCCTTCATATTATAGGATGTTACCCCATAAAAAAGTTTTTTTCCTGCTAAGACTATGCCCTTTCCTTGGAAGTGTAGGTTCACAAAAAAACTTTAAAAGTGAAAATAATCACATAAATCTTTTTTTTTATGTGACACAAGAAACTAGATATGGTGATGGTAATGAAGGGTCTTTTGCCATTGATTTTATTAGGCGGATTAATGATGCTAGTTGTGGGAGCGCTCTATTATCAGCCAGTAACGGCCCAAGCATCACCATCAGCCACACAACCCTTACAAGCAGAGGTTGAGCCTACCGTTGCAATCGCAGCTACATGGGCCGGTGGAGGAAACAATAGTACGATAGACTTGGGTAGTTTACCAGCAGATAACATGGAAAGATCATGGCCTGGAGGATCCAGTGGCGAGGAAGTGCATACTTACTCCAACGTATACATAGATTTATATGTAAGAGCTTCAGGCGACTTACAAAATGGTTCAAATAGCATACCATTAGATAACCTCAAATATGCGGATTACGATGCTAGTGTCAGTAAAACTGCTTTTGACACGGTATACGCTCTTGTAAAGAAGGATTGGGGTATACCATCACAGTCAGGGAGTCTCACAGTCCCTGTTGACCTTTATTTGACTGTCCCATTTGCAACACTACCGGGCCTCTATACGACCACGATATATCATGCGGCTGTCCAGGCAAACGCAACAGCACCTACAACACCATAAAGTTTAAATAAATTTCTTTTTTATTTTTTTATGGGGTGGATTGGAATGAGGAGAGGGTTAATCATATTGATTATTTTATTATTTTTGATGTCTTTGGTTTCTAGTGTGAATCTTGTGGTCTCTCCCACACGTTTCGAGATAAAGAATACTACACATTTCCAAGGGAAAGTTACAGTAGGAAATTTTGGCAATGAAACGATAAATGTAGAAGTCGATAAAAAGAGGATTTTAAAGGATAGATTGCATCTTCTACTTGTTGATGGTGGCGCGGCTGATTGGATAAAGGTAAAGGAGGCTAAGTTCACTTTAAATCCTGGAGAGCGTAAAGATGTTCATTTTGAGGTGGTAGTACCATCAAATTATAATTATAGGGATGCTGTTGGGGCGTTAGTGGTGAGAGCAACGCCAAAGGCAACCCCAAGGGCTGCTGGTGGGACCCAAGTTGTACTCAAACAAGGAACAGAGATCATAGTACCTGTTGTTATAGGATTGCCTGGGCCTATCAGAGAATCTCTCAAGTTAGAGAATTTCAAGGCCCCATTCATCATTATAAGCCCCTTATCCGGGGAATTTAAATACACTCTTCATAATGTTGGTAATTGTTACCAGAATTTCACAGGGGTAATAACATTAAAGGGCTGGTTCACCACCACCAGAATCAACTCCACAGGCGGCGTATACCCGGGAGATAAGTATACTGATGTTATCGCATGGAAACCGGGCCCATGGGACGTGGGATTGTACAGTGCAAATGTGAATATAGAATATGGGAAATACGGTCCGCATGAGCCTTTAAAGGCTACCAGCCAGGTCATAGTTATACCAGGATGGCTCCTAATATTAATAATCATCATATTGGTCAGCAGATTACTCAAAGGGAAGAAGATGCCCATTAAAATCAAAATAGAAAAGGAATAGTGGGGGTTTCACATTTTAGTTGATTGTAATGGAGCATTAGTAACATTCTGATACCTTCCTCCCATTCAAACTTGTCACTGTAGAATAACACCCAGATGTATACGTTGGTATAAATATCATCCAAATGGATCAAGGCTCTTAAACATTCCATTAGATGTCCACCCTATAGAAAGTATCTTTATCCAGCACGGTGAACTAAAAAAGGAGAATTATAAGCTTATAAAACTGTAAACTTTCTATACTAAAAAACGTGAGAGTATTCCACTTGGCCAATGGGATGATTTTTTCCTACACTCCTGTAACCCTCCCTTTTTTCGGTGGTGGAAATTTAAGCATAAACATTATGGTGAGAGTCTCAATAGACTGAATAGTCGTGGAGAGCTCCCTAAGGTCGTCAATTTATGATAACACGATAAAATTAGCTGGTATGATTCTAAAAAACTGACAAGCCCAATAATCACCAATCAAGGAGAGGCGCTTGGCATTATTGGAGTATGTCCATTTGGACGCAATAAAGCTCTTCCTCCACCCTTCTCTTTTTTGTCCTTTTCTTGGAAGACTTTTTTATTTTGATTGGTTTTACTTCAGGGAGACTACCATCTAATGGTATGAACTTCACAACTTCTACTATCTCCCTTTTTCTCTTTTCTCTAGGCAAACAAACCACCTACACTACCTATTTAGTCCCCCCATCAATATACATGTTATTATTTATGGGGCTTCCAGCTACAAGTAAATATTACCAAAATTATAAGAAAGTCGTTGTGAAGTCACAAGCAAACAGAGGGGCGAAGACAACTTATCTTCTAATTATGGGTGAATACTATGGAGTTTATAGCTCATAGGGGAGCATCCTACTTCGAACCCGAGAACACTTTAAAGGCTGTTAAAAGAGCCTTGGAAATGGGTGCTGATAGGGTTGAAGTGGATGTTCGCCTAAGCAAAGACAAAGAACTCGTTGTAATACATGATCCAACCGTGGACAGAACAACAGACGGCACAGGCCAAGTAGAGGATATGACATTACAAGAGCTTAAAAAGTTAAATGCCGGGAAGGGAGAAAGGATACCAACACTCCAAGAGATCATAGAGGCCATCAAGGATGCTAAACTCGTCATAGAAATGAAAATCCCCGGCATCGAAAAGAAAGTCCTGGAGACGATCCATGAAAACAGGCTAGAAAATGTAATGATAACATCATTTTATCATGGAAGCCTCCGGAAAGTCAAAATGTTAGATGATAACATAAGAACTGGGGTTATATTCTCATGCCAACCCCTAAAACCTGAAAGACTAGCACTGGATGCCAGCGCAGATGCAATATTCCCAAAACACAAATTCGTAGACCAGAACATGATAAAAAGAGTCCACAAGCATGACATACTTGTATACCCATGGACAATAGACAAACCAAAAACAGCGAAAAAACTAATAAGACTAGGAGTAGATGGTATCGTGACAAACAAACTCCTAGGAGCCCGAAAAGCCCATCTATTATAAGCCTCCTATAAATTTGATAAAACGAATGACACCATAAATCCTAAAACTGTTATAAGCCCTGCAAGGTCATGAGTTTCCGAAAAAGCTTCTGGTATCATTGTATCAACAACCATGGCTAAGATCGCGCCGGCTGCAAAGGCCATGCTAGTTGCAATAACCCCCCGGGGAAGATTATTGAAGAGAGTGTACCCTGCAAATGATGCTATAGCCGTGCAGAATGCCACTGAAATCCACAATCCAAAGATTGAAACAGCCCTCCAACCTGCCTTTTTCATGCCAACAGAACTGGAAAGCCCCTCAGGTACATTAGACAAGAAGATGGCTATCAAAGTTGCCATGCTCACAACTCCGCCTTCTATCATAGTAAGGCCTAACGCAACAGATTCTGGTATACCATCTATGATAGAACCTACTGCGATGGCCAGACCATCACATTCTAGCATGTGCTTGCCAGAACGCTTACGATGTTTACCTCCTTTACGCGCCAGATAAACATTCACTCCTGTAAAGATTACGGCTCCGATTATAAAACCTATGGTAACATGTGGAAAGCCTCCGAGATTGTAGGCTTCATCCACGAGTTCGAAGGCTATAGCTGATATGAGCACACCGGCGCCAAATGCCATGATAGAAGCGATAAGACGCCCGGGCATCCTAAGATAGTATCCGCAGAGAGCGCCGATCAAGAGTGCTGAACCAGTGACAAATCCCCACAATCCCGCTAACAACCACAACATAATACTCCCCCTCCTAAACTTATAAAAGGTGTGACCTGATAATCAAATTAGGGGGGAATTTTGAGGGTATTATCTGTGGCGTGTTTATATTTTGATTTCGAGTCCTATGGGGCAGTGGTCTGAGCCCATGACATCCGATAGTATCCAAGATTTCCTAACATTGCCTAAGAATTCTCTGTTCACGAAGAAGTAATCCAATCTCCATCCCACATTCCTTTCACGCGCCCTCGTCCTGTAACTCCACCAAGTGTATTGTCCAGGTTCCTTGTTAAAAACTCTGAACGTGTCAACATACCCGTTTTCGATGAAAGTGTCGATCCAAGCCCTTTCAACTGGTAGGAACCCTGAGACATTACTGTTCTCCCTCGGCCTT
Organism: Methanothermobacter tenebrarum; assembly: GCF_023167465.1. Classification (NCBI taxonomy): domain Archaea; kingdom Methanobacteriati; phylum Methanobacteriota; class Methanobacteria; order Methanobacteriales; family Methanobacteriaceae; genus Methanothermobacter; species Methanothermobacter tenebrarum. The sequence continues at coordinate 874,989 of NZ_AP025698.1, forward strand.
GCAAGGTCTATCTCCTTGTGGGCGGTGTTAAAATCTCCACAGACTATTATGTTATGTCCAAGGCCTCTTTCATGGTTCACGTCTTCTAAGAACGCATCATAGAAGTCTAGTTTATATTTGAGTCTTTCCTCTGACATTTTACCATTAGGGAAATAAATATTGTAGAGTAGGAAATCCTCAAAGTCTGCTATTTGGATTCTCCCTTCAATGTCGAATTTTTTTATCCCGAAACCTTCCCTCAAACCCTTTGGTTTGATCTTGGTGTATAGGGCGACTCCACTGTAACCTTTTCTCTGGGCTGGTGTGAAGAACACCCTGTAACCTTCAACATGCCTCAATTTTCCTGGAAGTTGCCTACGATCTGCTTTTATCTCCTGAAGACATAATATGTCCGGTTTTTCATCTAGGAACCAGTCAAGGAAACCCTTACGGTATACCGCCCTCAGACCATTAACATTCCACGAGACTATCCTGATAATAGACATGGCCACCACACACCACTACTAAGTTATAATCTTCTTGAATAAAAAAATAGCACACAATTAGAAGATGCTGCAAACCCCCCTTAGCATTTTTCCATTGGAAAAACATTATCAAGGACTTGAAAGTTCTTCTGAAAAAAAATGAGAATGCGCACGCCCCTAGGATTTGAAAAAGATTATCCCCTGGTGATCATAAGAACTCTCCCTCGAAGGGGATTACTATATAAGATTGAACATGACTTATATTTTGTATGATGAGACATTCATTAAGGACTGGGTTTAGTTTTGGCTTGACCTCTGCAGTAATCACAACCCTTGGTTTGATGGTTGGCTTGAATTCCGGGACGCATTCAAGGTTTGTGGTTATAGGGGGTATATTAACGATAGCAGTTGCTGACGCTCTCTCGGATGCGCTTGGTATTCATGTTTCCGAGGAGGCAGAGGATAGACACACTACAAGGGAGATATGGGAGTCGACAATCGCCACTTTCATGTCCAAGTTTATTTTCGCGTTAACCTTTATCATCCCACTTTTATTCTTTACATTGCCAACCGCTATTTTAGTGAATATTATCTGGGGTTTGCTATTGTTAGGGATTTTTAGTTTTCAGATCGCCAAGGAGCAGAGAAGAAACCCTTGGAAGATAATAGCAGAACATGTGATTATAGCCCTGGCAGTTGTAATTATAGCACATTATGTGGGTGTTTGGATCGAAAAAACATTCTGTTAAAAACCCGTTGGCATGTTCAAGGATCCTAGAACCTACTATTACTGTTAAAGTTCAAAAGAGTTCAAACCCAAGTCTATCCAAAAAACTTTTACTTACATGGGGCATGAAAGGTTAAAAATACTGTACAGAAAAGAAGATCTCAAAACAAAGGACAGATCATAAAACTTTTGAAAAATGACCATCCATTCAAGGCCACCACCAAAAAAAAGACCCCATTTTCTGTCAATTACTCTACATTTTAATATCCCCATTCCGGCTTCATTGACGAAAAGAAGGCCCTTAGGAATTAATGAAATCTTCTCTCAGGAAAATTTAACCTTATCGGCGGATAAGCCCCCCAGAGGGGATGAAAACCGAAAAAAACTTAAATATCTTCAGATTAAAATATCCTTTTAAGATCCCCCCAGGATTCAAAAACTCAGACTCTAGAAATTAGCCCCCCTTAATGAGAATCATAGGATGGCAAAAGAGCATTGAACCAGCCAAATAAGACCAAAGAATATGAAACGCCTAAACACTAACCCCCCACACTATACATGATAGTTCAACTTGAGAAAATCGTTAATTAGAACGATAATCCACCCCAAGTCCATTATAGGAGGCCCCCCATAGAATGTTAAATGTAACATTCCCTGAATATTTAAAGGCCATTATATTCCCACGTATTTACAAGCAAGAGTTTTTTCCAAGCTAAAAAAGTTTTCAAGAATTGGCTAGAGGCCATGTTATTCAGATCCGGTATACTAAATGAGTTCGTGGGAAACCTTAAAAGTGGGGAAAAGGTAGAAATAAAGGATCGCTGGGATTATTACCGTATCTTATATGCCCATCTATTAGATGATGTGAAGATATGGGGTGGGTTGATAAAATTCAAATTCAAAGGCGCTGATCTCAGATTTTATTCAAGCACTGATAAGAGGGGTCTATTAGATGCTCTCAAGGTATTAAGTGAAACCTTTGGCATGGAAACATACAAGGAATTAAATGTTAAAGGGAAAATCATACTCGATATAGGCTCATATATCGGAGATTCACCAATCTATTTTATTTTGAAGGGGGCGAGGCAAGTATACGCCCTCGAACCATATCCCAGCTCCTATATCCTACTCTTGAAAAATATCAAGGTTAATGGTTTGGATGAGAAGATAATAGCATTTAATGAAGGTCTCAGTGAAAAACTAGGGAAGATAAAAATAGAAGAAGATTATAGGGCCTTGGCCACTTCACGATTAAAAGACTTCCACAAGGGAAAAACCGTGAAATTAACAAACCTAACAAAGATAGTGGAAAAATTCAATCTAAAAGGTGCCTCTTTGAAAATGGACTGTGAAGGTTGCGAATACAATATACTTGAAACACCAGAAAATATCCTAGGAACGTTCCAAGAGATAATAATAGAATACCACTATGGTTATACGAACCTCAAAGAAAAACTGGAAAAGGCTGGTTTCCGGGTCAAAAACACGAAACCAACCCTCTACAAGATGGGAGCTCGCAAACTCCTAATGGGCTATTTACATGCAAAGGATATAAAAAGATGATGCTTTTCCCCATTCTTAGAACACTTAACCCAAGACATTCTCCCCAAAGAGGGATGCGCATTCAAATTCAAGAAAACACAAACAAGATCCAAAGGAAATGCATAGGGCTTCTAACAATCACAATCTACAGAATAGTCCACCATTAAACTTGAAAAAAAGATAATGGCCATAACACCCAGTGACGATACAACAGACCAAGTAGAAACAGAAAAACCCTCAACATAAATGCTAGGAGGTTCATGCACATGACACTCTGCTGGAGGCAACAAGCTAGAAGAATGACAAAAAAAAGCTTTATAAAAAAACATGGAACAGGCACTATATTTCAAGTTCAGACCCTTATCAAAACCCCTATCTGTCCCATCAACAAGCCTATACCCTACTATTCTTATATCCATTGATACATTGGTCCCCCAGCTTGGGAAATTCTGTCCTGGAAGGTGGCACCCCCCCAAAATAGATTTGAGGGGAAACTCAGAATACTATAGTCACAAGGTGACCTTGCAATTTTCTTATCCTGTTTTAGCATTGACTATTGCCATCAAAATAATTCCGAGTCCAACCCCAATAATCGCACCTATATCCGGCCTATTAAAGGCTAAACCAATGCCAATACATATTAGTAAGCAACCTACAAAAACTAAACCTCCAGGTTTTTTATCCATACACACACTCTCCCTATTCTATTAAAATTTTCCCAATAGCCTAATTATGCCTACTTTGGAGGTGGTATCCTTTTTTGCGCATCATCCTCCTAGGCCCCCATATTATTATGATGATTATCACCACGATCATGTTTAGGATGATAGAGTATAAGCCGCCTAGTTTTGTGGCCATTGTTGGGAAGATGAAGTGTGAAAGGTTGCCCATTGTATGGAATAATATGACTGCTAGTATGCTTCTTCCAGTGTTATTGTATATCCATGTGATTAGTATTGATAGTAGTATTGTGCCGAGTATAAAACCCAGGATTGGCACGTTCTGGTATATTTCTTGTCCTTTCATAGAGAACAATGGGAGGTGCCATAGTCCCCATATGATCCCAAGTATTATACTGGAGATTAGGGCATTGTACCGTTTTTGTAGTCTGTCAAGGGCGTATCCTCTCCAACCGAATTCTTCAGCAACTGGCCCGCCAAGGAATAGGATGTAGAAGAATGCTGGGATTATAATCCATGGTTGATACAAAACATGGATTGAAGGTGCTGTTTCGCCGCTCAAGATGGCTAGTAGGAGTGATAATCCTATAATGGTTGGCATTAGTAAGAATATTGGTATGAGCCAGATCTTCTCGAAGCTGAAATCTATGCCCCTTTTAAATAGTCTCCCCACCCCATCTAACCCTTCATTTATGTATGTGAGGATGAAAGCGGCTATTGTCGGGCCAAATGGGGCGAGATACAATCTTATACCCCATAGAACTTCTGGTAGCCAGAGTAGCCAGGACCAAGCAAATGCTATTATAAAGAATAGGTACAAGTCCTTTTCAGATTTATTTGCAATTTTCAAAGGTGACAGTCCCCCGGTTATCTTCTAACCTCCCCAAGTTTGAAGGGAAATAGTAAATTGTGTGAAAATATACAATCCACCCATATATAAACTGGGCGATTTTAGAAGTTCCCTTTGCAAAAAGAATATAAAGGGGGAAATTCCTAAAAATAAATTTGTGGCAATTTATTTCCCAGAAAAAAGAAGATAGTGGAAATATCCCAAATGAGCGCCAGATTGGAGGAAATCTTATTGAAAACCAGCACATTAATAATAATATTAATAATAGCGGCTCTTATAGGGGTCGTAGGGGCAGTATACCTATTACAGGGTGAAGAGACCACACCTAGCATGGTGGTTAACATTACTGAGAAGAAACCTTCTAATTTAACATCCACCAGGGGAGGCGCGGAACTTGTGGCGGTACAAGAAGGTCCTAAAACCGCGCACCCAGGGACAAACGTGACAATAACCTGCAAGATAAAAAATATAGGATCAGAGGCGGCTGAGAACATCACGATAACCTCTCAGATAGTTGAAAGGCACATAGACCGGATAGGCCCCGGCGAGGAAGTGGAATTCACGGTCAAGGCTTACATTCCAACCCCCGAGGAGGTTGAAGAAGCCTTCGGCCCAAATGCAACACTATCAAACCCATTCTTCATTGGAGGATACACTGTAATATACCATGACATGAAAGGCAAGCATGAAATCAGTTCAAATCCACTCAGAATAAACCTAATCTAAACACCTTAACTCCATCGGCGGGAACCCCCCCTATGGGGGGGTGAAAGCCGAAAAACATTTATACACTTTTAAAATTGTGCTAACCTCCAGGTAGGAGGATGTGATCTCATCACCTTGTATCCTGTAAAAACTGTAGGGTGGATGGGTAAGGTTTGGGACAGTCCAGAATTCCCACCTGTTAGGGTGATGCTACAGGTCGTCTGTGAAGCAAGCCTGCAATAGCTGGTGGCAGTTCACTTAACCCATTTTTATAAGAAGGGTAAAGGCAAGGGGGAAATCGACACCTAAATAGTATCAGAAGAGTGGGATGAGACCTGGATTATCCCCGGTAATACACTCACCCCCACCAGGGGTTACTATGAAGGTGTTCTCGATTCCAACCATCCCCACACCCCTGATACCCCTTTTGGGTTCGATGGCCAATGTCATGTTCTCCTCAAGGGGCTCATTAAATTTTTCAGCAATCACTGGCACCTCATCTATGACTAGGCCTATACCATGACCCAGGAACTTAACCTGATGACCCTCAAAGCCCATGAAATTCTTTTTAAAATCTTTGTCAAGCCCCCCTATTATAGTCCTGTAGATTTCCGCAGGGCTTATACCAGGTTTTAGCATATCTGCGATCTCATCTTGGATCTCAACACATCGCCTATGGGCTTCTCTCACTTCCCTTGGGATTTGCTGGTCAAAGATGTATATCATGGTCTTATCTGTATGATAACCTTCCATGCCAAAGCCTATGTCCACGTAAACTAAGTCTCCCTTTTTTAGTTTGCGCTTGCGGCTTCCAAGTAATGGTGCTGCCGGTGACAATCCACGGTTTCCACTGGCCCCGTTAAAGTATGATGGGTAGATTGAAGTTTCACCAAATCCTATGTGTCCAAGTAGCATTTCGGTGTCGAACATTCCAAAGCGTGTGACACCATGGTATCCTTCGTCTATCATTATCTTGAAAAGTTCTGCTCCGAGTCTGGCTTCGCTCATACCCTCATATAACAATTCAGGTACGATGTCTTCGAGTATGTGTTGATGTTTTTCCCCGGATTTCCTCATTAGCCCAAGCTCGTATCTGCTCTTTATGGCTCTTACCATCCCTATAATAGGATCCGCGCTCTTGCAGTCTTTGATGGGGAAGTACTTTCTGAATCTTTCATATAATGCTAACGGTATCGATTTTGTTTCAAGGTATATTGTATCCGGGATTTTATCGAGGCTTTGGCTAGCATCACGGAAACTGTTCATGTGTCTTATGTCTTTGAAGTTGGATTCTTCTAGTGCCCGTTGGTAGCTGCGCCGCACCCAGAAGATTGGGTCGTCATCCGATGGTATGAGGAGCATGCCATCCTGCATGGTCCCGGTAAAATAATATTGGTTTATCTTGGTGAAGATTACTGCCATCTCCCATTGGGGGTCTTTCTCATCCATCCTAGCCCTGAAACGTTTCATACGATCTTCAAGTTCACTATATGGTACCCTCAAAATGTAACACCCCCCACACATAGGGGATAATAAATCTAAAATTCATTTGTAGAAAAAAAACTTTAAAATTTTATGGGGGCTGCCCCCCATAAGATACTAGGATATCTTGAAGCTTTGTATTATTTTCTGGAGTGTGGTCAGATCACTTTGTGGACTGCTGTAATATAAGTGGTATCCTGTACTTTCATCCATTTTTATATGTACTGCTGTGATAAACTGGTTCCCTTCTTTCCATTGGATGAGAGCAGCGTTTTTACCCCCCACACTTAGACTTTCGTCTTTTGACACAATCTGTGAAGCTTCAAGTGATGATTCCATTCGCTCTAACCATTCACTTGGTGATCTTACATAACCTTCACTTGTTGCTCTTAACTCTACCACCGCGAATTCCTCCGTATCATTCCCAAGGTATGTTATAACATTAGCTGATCCATACGCTAAAGTAGGAATAGAAGCCTCCAATTCACCAGCGGACAAGTTCTCCCAAGTTCCAGGGTATTGGAACGTTATACCATCCCCAGAAAATGTCTTATCAGGTGTTTCCGTGCAGCCAAATGCAAAAGCCACAAACAACACCATTATGATTGGTAAAAACCTCTTCATAAAAAACCTCCCTACAAACTATACTATTATTTTGTATCCTAATAGTATAAAAAAAGTGGGGGCCCCCACAAAGAGAACATAAAATAATCCTGGTACATACCACCTCCATGGGGGGGACTGTTTCAGATGGTAACAAACAAGAACATCTTTCCAGAGTAGTCATAATCATCCCCACACTCAATATCCGGAGGAGACGAGCCCCCCGATGGACGCAAGACCCCCCACACTGAAGTGCCCAGATCATCTCCTGAGACAGGACCTAAAGGATTCGGGGAGGTGGGAGCCCCCACACAAAAGCCAACCAATAAAAGGGTGGAAGTCCAAGTATAGTAGAACTCTTCTAAATTGTGAGCACTTTCAAGCCTCTATGATAGGGACATTTTTGCAATAATAGACGACACATTATATTTCCTCTTTTTTTGGGCGTTTCGGTGTCAGTTCTTCATCTTCTCTCCGCCAGGGGGGTGAGACTATACATAAAAAGGAGAGTATGGAGTCACCAATATTCTCAATATGCTGCACACACCCCGCTGGGATCAAAATAGCATCACCCGCCCCCACACTCTTCTTCTCATCATCAACGTGCATCATGGCACGACCCTTTATGATGTAGTAGACTTCTACAGATTTTTTTAGACGGTGTGGTAGGGAAGATTCTCCAGGTTCGAGGATGGCGTGAGCCAAGCTAAAATTCATCTTTAAACCTTCACGTTTAGGATGTAGGAGTTCACAGAGGAGCGTACCATCTAACACCCTACTATAAGAACAATCCCTTGGATTTTTAACAATCAAAAAAGAACACCTCCAATATATTATATTAGAAATGAACTTATAATATGGAGGTGGAAGCATATGGATGATAGCCTGCTTGCTTTCCATTATGCTGACCGGGCGAAGGCATTCATCCTAGAAACATTCCACTTATTCGAATACTACCAACAGTTAAACAATTGTAGAGAACTCATGCTAGAAATACTCAAAGGATGCGAAAAGGAGATAACACTCGGAAAAAACATATGCTCCAAGATAACCTGGGCAAAAGATTACTTCGAAGAGGCATCCAAACTGGCCAGGGAACTTATAAGGGACTTCAACAGGGGAGACAATGAACAAGTAAAAGAGGATCTTAGGAACATGTTAAATAAGATGACAACCTGCGCCGCCACAGCAGAAAAAAATATAAACTAAAGACCTAACAGGTCATCTAAAACTCATCAACTACCCCACCCTCCTAGTTGTGTGGGGGGTTTCCTACTCCAATAACAGAACCTGGATTAGTTGCAGTTTTGCTTCCACAAGCTCATAGCTACTCAACCCCATGAGAAAGAATCCTACTAGTGGACTTGCAATAATAGGAGCCTAACATGTCCTAAATATGGTCGAAAATATTGAAATGGGCAAAACCTGCTGGGGGAGATGATAGAAAGGAGAAGAGGAGAAATGAGGATAGGCATAGTGACAGAATACTTCCCCAAAAGTCAAAAATTAGACATCAGAGGGGGTGCTGAAGCCTGCGCATTCAACGAAGCCTGGACACTGAAAAGAAGACATAATATAACAATTTTAACATCAAGAGAAACCGGCACGCCAAGGGAATATACCATAGATGATCTCCATGTTATAGGATGCGGCCCCCCACGCCCATATGTACAGAAAGGCTCATTCTTTGAACGTTTAAAGTTCATGACAGACGCCTACCATATAGGCTCAAAACTCGACCTCGATGTTATAATAGGCTACAACTTCATAACACACCCCGTAGCATGGAAGATAGGGAGAAAAATTGGCATACCAGCGGTTGCACGCTACCACGACGTCTGGATAGGTCAATGGATAAAAAATATAGGCTGGGGTGGCATACTCGGCGAGATACTTGAAAGATACAACCTTTCAAGAAACTTTGACCAAATAATCGCAGTATCAGAATATACCAGAGAAAAACTCAAAAAATATTTCCCAGCCGAAAAAATAAGCGTAGTCCACAACATCATAGACCCTAAAGTCCCAGAACATGAAAAAAATGAAAGACCAACCATCACATGCGTTTCAAGACTCGTCAAATACAAGAGAGTAGAAGATCTCATAAAAGCCGTTAAAATCCTCATAGATGACTTTCCAGGCCTCAAGTGCAACATAGTGGGTACAGGCCCCCTTGAAGGATATCTCAAGAAACTCACAGGCGACCTAGGCCTCGATAAACATGTTAAATTTCATGGATTCATCAAGAAACATGAGGACGTGCTCAGGATGATAGCATCATCACACGTTTTTTGCCTGCCAAGTGTGGTCGAGGGCTTCGGGATCGTCATAGTAGAATCCATGAGCTGTGGAACGCCATTCGTCGCCACAAGGATACCCCCAATACTTGAGGCAAGTAAAGGTAAAGGCGGATTATTCTTTAAACCAAAAAATCATGAAGACCTTGCAGATAAGGTAAAAATGCTCCTAGAAGATAACGAACTCTATGAAAGATTAAAAGTGGAAGGCCTCAGAGAATTCAAAGAATACAGAAGCGAAAATATCGGGAAAAAATTAGAAAAGATACTAAAAAGCCTCCAAACTGGAACGTGAACCTACATTATAAAAGGTTTTCTTGTAAATAAAGGTTATTAGTAGTCCCCTTTAATTTGAAGAATATTCCAGAAGCTGGGCGGATAAAAATATTTTTGTGTCGTTGCATCCCTCAAGCCATTTTTTTATTCCATAAGAAAATCCTTGGAAGTTTATATTTTCTTACTTAGGGATCCTAGTCCTCTGGGGGGCTGTGAAGACGCGCAGTGATGATGTTATGCGAACTTTCGTCAATGGCCGGACAATGTATAGCAATTGCAGATCATGGAACTGACTATAGCATCCTTTAAAGAAGGTGGAGGATGGCATTCCCCAGAGAAGATAATCTCACTTATAAAATGGTCTCCAATAGTTGAATATTGTGATTTTTCAATATTTTTTTACAAATAAAACTTTGAAGCGTAAGTGACCGCCCTTCTTTTGTGGGGGGATTATAGCAACGTAAATAAGAACAAGTGCCCCCTCCCAAAACTGTGAAGTCGATTCTATGGAATGTAAGATTTGATGGGGGAGGTGATCTTCTTTCAGAAGGCGTCACCGCCCCCGCCCATGTCACCGCCTCCAATATCTCCAATATCTCCAGTATCTCCTACAGTCTCATCAAATTCGATTTCAGTCGCTGTGCTCATACCTGTGGCTAAAGCACTGCTCAACAGTGCATATCCCCCATAATCGTGGAATACGTACATGTCATTTTCTTCTAGTTCTTGTTGTGGTAATTGGAATTTCATGGCTTTTATAACATTATCCGCTATCCCCAGGGCTGTTGCATAGACTAGATACTTGTTCCAGATTTCAACGGACTCTGGGGGGTACTCTTTTATCAAACTGAAATCTTTAAGGTATTTTTTGAAATTTTTCCATTTTTCAATGTGTTCTCTGCCCTCGCGTGTCCAATGTCCTGGTATATCCTCTGGTAGCAATATTGCTATTATTGAAGTTATCGCTAGTAATATTGACGCGAAAAATGGTAATCTTGCAAGTGGATCCTGTATTGTTAAAAAGGCTACTATAATGGCTAATGCCACCCCTATGAAACCAAAGACTTTCATATATTTTGCACCTTTGTTTATGAATATCCTCCCTATTTTTTCTTTGTTTAAAAATTTAGTTTTGATGCTATTCTTCCACTTGTCATAGACATCTTTAAAGTATCGGGCGTGACGTTTTTTTGATAGTTTCTTTGGGATTTCATCTAATTCTATTAGGTCACCTTTTTTGAATCTTCTTAGAAACCTCATCACATACATTTCAAAGTCTTCTAGACCCTTTTCCTTGTTGATTTTTAAAAATACTCTTTTAGTTTTCCCTTTTGTCCTGGTTTCTACTTTAAGATAGTTTCTATTTATTAAATCCATTATTGTGGCTTTGAATCCATTCATGTCAGGTTCGCCCACGCCTTTAAACACCTTAGAAGTGTATATGGCGTTTACTACCGCTGGCGGGTCATCGTATGGTATCTCATGTTCATAATCTGCCCTGTAGTCTATTTTCGGTTCTCTACCATACTTTAGGTATATCAGTAAAGGAGTGAAGCTAGCTATGAGTAATAAGATCCCGGTAAGGGAATACAAAATGTTTTTGAATGCTAGTTCTTCCTGGTATTTCTCTTGTTTGCCCTCTATTATAGCTAATGCATCCTGGTTTATGATTGTCCCATTGGCTGGATTAGCCGCGAAATATTCTTTCGGTATGACCATTTCAACTTCAAAGAACTGACCAGCCGGTATGGTGTCGGCAGTGACCTCTAGTGTATTTCCTCGCCATTTAGAATCTTTCACATAATATGGTGGATTTAACCAATACTTTACTCCATCTTTTCTTGGAAGGTGTATCCTAGTGTTGACCTGGCCTATGGGGACTTTCCATCCTTCACCGATTATCTTGTAATGGAGTTCTGTTATGTCATTGTAAAATCTTAGTACGTTTATCGCATTATATTCAAAAGTAACATTCACTCTTTGATCTGTGATCGGCTTTGTTAACCTTGGATCTGAATATAAATAGACTTTGATGTTTTGGATGTTATTTTCCTTTTCCACCTCACAGGATCCTACGTATGCACCATCAGCGGATACATTCAAGTTTTGGATGGCTTGACTGCCTCGAAGTGGTATTTCACGGGTTATTCCATTCCAAGTCCCATTGAATGAGTAATGTATTGTTTCTTTAACATGTATTGTCCCATCTTCTTTTAGGAAAAGTTCTGTGTCTATTGCTTGTATGGAATAACTCCTCTCTTGTATGAATGTAAAGGCCACTATAATTGCGCATAAAGCAGCCGTTATTATTATCAGGTTCCTTATTTTCATTATATATCCCCTAAAATTTGACTTCTGGCACTTCTCGGGTACTTTCTTCTACTTGGAAGAATTCAGCCTCCTTAAAATTAAAAATAGAAGCGATTAAATTGCTTGGGATCATCTGACATTTATTATTGTACATTAGTACCGTATCATTATAGAATTGGCGTGAATAGGCTATCTTATCCTCTAGTCCTTCTAGTTGTCCTTGTAATTCCAGGAAGTTTTCATTGGCCTTAAGATCAGGATAATCCTCTGCGACAGCGAACAAACTCTTCAAGGCACTGGTCAACATGTTATCGGCCTTTTCAACCTCCCTAACACTCTCAGCATCCATCAGAGCACTCCTAACCTTGGTAACATTTTCTAGTACACTTTTTTCATGCTTTGCATAACCTTTAACAGCCTCCACAAGATTGGGTACTAAATCCGCTCTCCGTTTAAGCTGGACATCTATCTGCGACCAAGCATTTTCAACCCTATTTCTAAACTGCACAAGGCTATTATATAAATATACAAAGTACACTAACAACAAAAATATAATAAGAACAATTATCATTGCAAATAACATTCCAAAGCCCATCTAATTTCCCCCCCAAAAATATAATATACTCTTTGAAAGCACCTATAAAAATATAACGGTAAGATAAAGGACACACTTTATGGCCCTTGTTAACAAAAAATTTTGCCAAAAGCGCATCTTCTAAAGTACACATAATCTCCAACGATAACATATGATTGAAAAACCATCCAATCCCTTGCATCCTAGAGAACTCTGAGGGAAAGGGCACCATAAGCCCCAGAAAAGGTGAACTACCCCTCCTTGATGGGAGGTGCTTCCTGTTTCAATGATGAGACTTGCCCAGCTACCACGGCAGGGGATGCTGAGTAGGGAGTTTCTCGTGGGCTTGGGGGCTGTCCCAGCCCCGAGTCGAGTATCCTATTAGCAGATATATAATCCCGATATGGATCTTTGTATGTTAATCCTTTGCTTGTGCCTCTTGGGTTCACCTTCAATACTCGTTTACCAGCATTTTCAGCTTTGTAAGCGAGCATGTCGGAGGAATTTTCCCCATGAGGCGTCTTGGATCTTCTTGCTAAGTCGGCGGTTCCTGACCATGTTCTTTATGTTCAGGTTTTCAACACAGATAAATATCATTTGATGTAGAATTTTGAGAGTTTGAAGGTCGTCTCTTTGATTTTTAAGTTTTTCATGGGCCCTTGCAAGTTTTATTCTTGCTTTCTCATAGTTTTTTGAACCTTTCTTTTTCCTTGAAAGATTCTTTTGCAGGATCTTTATTTTCTTAAGGGTTTTTTCATAGAGTTTTGGATTTTCTATTTGTCTTCCTTCACTATCAGTCAAGAAGTATTTTATCCCTACATCTATACCAATGATATTTCAGGAATTTCGGCGCGAAACATGCTCGAAAAACTACTGGGGACAGTTGACACTACAATGATGTTCTCAACACCTTATAGGACTACTGAAACGGGAGCATGTCTCTATAGTCTGATGTCAAATATTTATGTTGCCTTAGCTTCCTAAACAAATAAAAATAAGAGATCAGCTTTCATCCCAGCTTTCCATCAATAAGGATCAAATTTAAATATTTTCTATAACAAACCTACTTATCAGACTCACTATCCAAAAGCGTACTCTGAAAAATAGATAGGATCATATAAACCTCCCCTACCATCACCACAGACTTTAACATCCCAATTCAATTTTTTTTTGACCTGAAACGGGGGGTTACAATTTGTCTAAGAAGTATAAATTACTAAAGACTTTGACGATTAGAGAACTTAAAGAAATTTGTAGACGTTATGGTTTAAGGGGCTATTCTAAACTCAGACAAAAAGAACTAGCTCATTTTGTGGCTAAAAGTCTAGATTTATCTACAGAAGAAATAGAAAAGTTAGTTAGCAGTTTTTGGGATGATAGACTCATATCCAAGGTGAAAGATGCTGAAGACTACTTTTTAATGGACAATGTTGAAATAGAATATTTTGATGAAGATTTTATAAAAGCTCAACTTGGAAGGCACGAAGTTAAAATCATCAATCTTGGAAAAAAAGATTTTAGGTACTATTGTGACTGCGATGATTATAAATACCAGGTCAAAAGGGGGAAATATCCATTTTGTAAACACTATTCTGCAGTAATCGCTAAATTAATATATGAAGGTAAATTAGATGTTAAAAAGACACAACCTAATTTCATTTCCGGTAAAGTCTTAGATTCCTTGGAGGAGATAGTTGAAAATAGAAGAAGAGAAGATGGTATAATAATGCCACTGGGCAGAGATATTGAAAACAGCCTAAAAAATATTAAAAAAGATTTAGTCGAAATTTCTAAACAAAACGAGGAACTTGCCAGAAAAAAATATCATGAGCCCCCAGAAAAGGTCTTTGAATATTTGGTTGACCAAGCATTCCAGCTCCTAGAATATGAAACCATAACACAAAGGAGAGAGCAAGGATGGGACCTCCTAGTTATCGGCACCTACGCCCCAAAACCCTACATTGCAGTAGTGGAATGTAAAACAGCTAAATCAGGAATATACGACCATCTACTTCATAACCCCAATTATTTGATTCGCTTGAAAAATTATTGCATAGAGATGTGCAAAGAAAAACTAATAGGCGGATTCAAAGATTATGTAAAGTATATGGTGATCGTAGCACCTGATTTCCCCGAGGAAATAGTTAAATTCCAGTCCCAGTTTAAACAAATGACAGGAGGCATCGAACTTTCATTTTTACCCGCCCCAACATTACTTTACATGGTGGAAAAATATCGGGAAAATCCAATATTAACCCATTATATATCAGAATCCATCTTTAAACGTGGCGGGATAATTAAAAATGATGACGTTGACAAACTATTCTCAAAATCAGAGGAACACATACAAAGTATAATCGAAGATGTGAGAGACTCCCTAAGATACCATATGAATGAAGTGTGCCAACGCCACACAGACGCTTGTTATATCAAAATAGATGATACATTCCTAAAAAGGATCATAGACAAAATAATATCCACTCTAGACCCCTATCTACTCAAACAGGGAAAAGACGGGGTCACAGGCATGAAAACTATCAACATAAAACACGATTACTACAAATTATGGGAAAAAGTTTTAAATGCAGTAATCGAAGACTTTACAGAGAGGCTCAAAGAACAATCAACACTCCAAATCAAAAAATCAGACCTAAAAGAAAACATAATCAAACAACTAGGAATCTAAAACTTTATAGGGAAACTTATCTTCCCACCCATATAGAATTAAAATTTCTGTTTACTGTGTATCTCTTTGTGCGCTGGTTGCGGCTATCGCACCCTCAGCACATGCTGTAATCCACTGATTCAAGCCACCTGTTATATCACCTGCTGCATAAACACCCTCTACACTCGTTCTCTGTTGTTTGTCAGTTATTATGTAACCGGCCTTGTCTAATTTGACTCCGAGGTCTTGTGCGAGTTTGTTTATTGGTTCTTCCCCTATCGCTATGAATATCCCATCAACCTTTATTGTTTCTGTTTGGCCGGTTTTTCTATTTTCTAGTACGGCCTTTTGGACTTTCCCTTTTCCCTTGATTTCTTTTAGGGTGGTGTTCCATATTATGGGGATTTTCAGTTTCTTTGCCCGGTCTTGTAGGTATTTTTGGGCTCTTAACTCGTCTCTCCTGTGCACTATCGAAGGCTTGCATCCGATCTGTTTTAGGAATATTGCCTCCTGGACTGCGCTGTTTCCCCCGCCGATTACTAGGATTTCCTTGCCTTTGTAGAGTGGTCCGTCGCATGTTGCACAGTATGATACTCCCCGGCCTAGGAATTCCTTTTCTCCCGGGATTTTTAGTCTTCTGTGTCGTGTGCCAGTGGCTAATATTATTGTCCGGGTTGTGTAGGTGTCTTTTTTTGTCTCTACTGTAAATTTCATGTTCTCTTTTTTGATTTTGATGACCTCTTCTAATTCTTTGAGTTCGACGAGTTTTGTTGCCTGTTTTTTTATTTTTTGTATGAGTTCTTGTCCTTGTATTTTTTCATAGCCGGGGTAGTTTTCCATTAATGGTACTTCTAGTCCTTTGCCACCTGCTATATTCTTTTCGAGTATGAGTGTTTTGCTCCCTTGTCTTCCAGCATATATACCGGCCGTTAACCCGGCTGGTCCGGCTCCTATTATTATTATGTCATACATCGGGTGTGGCTCCCGAAAATTTTATAAATATTTTTATAGATAGTATTGTATTGCTCCGATAGTGTAGTCCGGCCAATCATCTCGGCCTCTCGAGCCGAGGACCCGGGTTCAAATCCCGGTCGGAGCACTCATTTTGCGGCGTTGGTCCAGCCTGGTTAAGACACTGGCCCCCCAAGCCAGTGACCCGGGTTCAAATCCCGGACGCCGCATTTTATAATATTGCGAGTTCTCCGGCTGATGTTATTTCGAGTTTGTCCTGGGCTATGAATCCCATGTTCCTTAATTCTCGGATGTGGTTGTAGGTCATGCCACGGCTTATCCCAAGCTTCAGGGCTAAATTCTTTACTGAGGTTTCTCCCTTTTTGAGTTCTTCTAGTACTTTCTTTTTTGTTTTTGATATTCCAAAGCTTAGTATGGGCAAGTCTATTATTTCTCCTTCTTCTTCTGTTACGTAGGCTATTCTTTGGACGTCATTGTTCCTGGCGTAGCATCCAAATAATACTCCCAGTGCTTGTGTTTTTCTTCCGCCGCTTATGTTTACTACGACTTTTCTCCCGTTTGCTCTTTCTTCGTCTATGGTGTCTACCGTGTCCTTAGCTATCTGGACCACATCATAGAGGCTTGTTTCTTTTATCTTGACCTCTAGGAAGTTTCCTAGCGTGTCCTCTATGATCTTTTGTACTTGTTCTTTTTCTTTAGGTGGTTCTTCTTCCATTATTAATACGACTTTTTTGGGTGAGAATTGTGTTATGCAAATCATTACAGGTTCTATAGAATATACCGTGGATATTAGGGTTGTTTCCATCAATTACCAACTCCCTACTATTCGGCTACCCCCCTGGGGTGAAGATTCTTATTCTGTGTGGGGGGTTTCCTCCTTTTATTATTATAGGCGGATGGTTATTATATTACTTGCCTTTGTTCAATATTTAAATTTATTCCATAATAGAAAGGATTATTTAGATAATTATCAGATCCCAGTGTGGTGGTTTTTTGGTGGGTGAGTTTGAGGCTTGGACAAGTGATGATGGTCTCTTCCTTTATAGGCTACGGGTTTATGTACCTGATAGGCCCGGTTCCCTGGCTAGGATTGCTGGTTATTTCGCAGATCATGGTGTTAACATATCATATTTTTATTATAATCGGTCTGAGCATCCTAATCGTGTCATTGTCGAGGGGAAGTCTAGGGTGGATGTTCTCCACTATGATGATCTTGTCCAGGAAGGGTTCTTTAGGGAGTTATTTGAGGAAAACCTTGAGATCATGAAACTTGATAATATCCTTAAGGTTTCTGTTTATCTTGAGAATAAACCCGGGACCCTGGCAGATTTTGCAAGGGTACTAGGAGAGTATGGTGTCAACGTCACCTACATGGCCTATAATGAGCTGATATCAGAAAACAAGGCAGAGATGGCATTCTATGTCAAGGACTCCAAACAGATCCAGGAACTTGCCAGGAAATTAAACGAACTTGGTTATCACTACAATTTAGAGTACACAGGAGCCGATGAGGAGAAAACCAATATGATGATCGGCTTGAACCTTATTGAAAGGTTCTTTCTCAAACTTAGGGAACTCCTAGATGATGAGGAGGTTAATAAGGTGAAAGAGCTTGTTAACACTTCAAAGAGGCTATCCGATACTCTTATTGGTTTTAACCGGGAGGCTGGACGCAACCTGGAAGCCGGCCAAGTCCTCGGGAACATATTAGCCTTCGCAATATCATCCAGAAATCGCGTCGGTGAAAGATTCCATTATAGGAGGCTGCCCAGCCTGCCACTGGGTAAGGTATTATTACACGTTTTTAAACCCCCCACAGGTGGCAACATATACCTCCTAGAAGCTGATGAGCTTGTGATGATCGACGGCACCTATGGCATATACTACAACGACGTGAAAAAGATGCTAAAAGAAAATAACATTGACCCCTCACAGATAACTAGGATTTATCTCTCGCATGCTGATGCCGATCATGCCGGTCTTAGCGGATACTTCTATGAAGAGTATGGGACAAGGGTTTTCATGCACCCAGAAGCCAAGGATATCATAAGATTGGAGAATCGTGCAGCAGGCTCGAAAACACCCCTAATGGAACTTAACCATTATTTCACCATCCTCGTAAATCATTTTACAGAGTGCAAATTCCCCAAGGATTGGCAACCATACAAAACAAAAAAGAAGGCGAAGATAGGGGCATTCCCTACAATAGACCAGTTTAGTGTTGGTGATTTGGAGTTTAAGGTTTTGGAGAGTCTCGGGGGTCACGTGCCAGGGCAGGTATTCTTCCTATCAGAAGAAGCGGGGGTACTATTCAGTGGTGATTATCTACTCTATGTGCCAAGCTTGGGAGATGAGGAGAAAAAATTCCTAAACATTCCAAGGTTTCTTATGACAAGTACCAACGCAAATTCAATGCTATTCAAAGAAGAAATGGAGGCATTAAAAGAGGTTGGTGAGGGGATTGATAGGAATGGTTTGATTGTGTTACCGGGGCATGGTGATTACTATCCCATAAGACTGATCCTATAGACAACACCCATATCCTGAAGGGGGTTACTATCCTCCATAAGCCTATAGTGGAGGGTCTATTCTTTTTTGGACCAGCCTGCTTCTTCCATGGCCTTTAATGCTATTCTAGTGCTTGGGTCGTCGCCCCTTGCAACGCTTATCCCAACCTTTTCCCCTGTAGCTTCTATTATCTTGCCTATTGTTTTGTGTGTGAATCCTGGGCATAAGATTATGGAGTGGATTCCATCCCGGGCAAGTTCCTCACAAACTTCTAGTGCCTGGTTGTCATCTTTTACTAGGATACTTGTAAGTTCATATAGGCTTGTTTCAATTTTGCACCTGTCCTTTTTTGGGTTTGCATCTGGTACGTGTGCTATGAATGCTGTCCTAAATTTTTTGGTAGTCATAAATATAAGATAGGATAGAATAGTAATATATAATTTCTGGGGGTTTTGTTGTTGATACATTATAGGTTGGATGCGCCTGATAGGGTTAAGTGTTCAGTTTGTGGTGGCGTGGCTGTTGAGGTTGAGGAGGAGTATGCTGAGGGCGATTTTGTTGTGATAACCTATAAGTGTGGGGATTGTGGACATATAGAAAAGAGGCAGTATGGTAAGCCTACCAGCATAATCGATTAACTTCGTTATAGATAGATAAAACGAACAAAATTAGACATATACTATAGGGAGGGGATAATCATGAAAACAGAATATAAGACCATCTCCAAGAAAATAAAAGACAAACTAGGACTTGAAAGGTCCCCAGTAGCTGTTGAACTGGTACTCCGCGAGGAAAACCTGCCCAATGGCATTGAGAGGATAAGCGAACCGGCAAGACACTGTGAAATGGTAATGAGAGCAAGCAGAGGTGAAACCTTCTACGCACTCGCAGAAGACCAGGAATGCAAAGGAGGAGCAGGTGCCATCGGAGCCACAGAAATGCCAGAAAAAGTAAAAACCGGAGAATTTTATTATGAGTTGGGCAGATTTTCAAGCTTCCCAGCCGCCAAAAGAACATTAGACCTGATCCCAAAGATAGACCTCAAATTCCATGCCGTAGTCTACGCGCCACTAGAAAAGGTAGAATTCGACCCCGATGTTATATTAGTAGTCTGTAACCCAGCCCAAGCCCTCAAACTAGTCCAAGCCCTAGTCTACACCAAAGGTGGTAGAGTCAAGGGAGACTTTGCAGGTATACAATCAATCTGCGCAGATGCTGTCGCAGGACCATACATGCGAGGCGAAGCCAACATAACCCTAGCTTGCAGCGGATCAAGACAATACTCAGATATAAGAGAAGATGAACTTATAGTCGGTTTAACAGCTGAAAACATAGACTGTATAATAGAAGCACTCGAAGAAATAGCATAAAGGAGGGGGATGTTCTTGGTTAAAGTAACAGAAATACTGGATGAGGCACACGACTTGGCCGAAAAGATAAAAAAGTACCGGAGCGAAGCCGAAAGCGAGATCATAGCATGTTGGGTCTATGATGTCATACTCACAATGGAAAAATTGGCCAAGATCGTTGAAGAACTACAAGATAGAGTAGATTTACTCGAAGAGGAACTAGAAGGTAAAAAATTCTAGTTCCCAAATTTTATCTTTAGATAATCATCAAAGGTATTCAAGTTAATAAGTTCTATCTCATCTACAGGTCTTATAGCATACAAGCCTATACCATCTTCTACTAACCGCCAGAGTAATGGGTTGATATTACCCTTATATGATGGCAGATACTCTAACAGGAGTTTCCTGGGGGCTGCGAATGGCATCCCAAGACCCCTCGGATTGTCTAAGCGGCCAAAGGACCCCCTCCCAAGGATCGACACAGTATTATCTTCCAAGGCCTTGATTATCCTCTTGTAAGTTCTGGATGTGATTGTTGGCTGGTCTCCGGCAACGCAAAGACAAAAACGGCCCCTAGCATTCTCCACACCATTTAATAATGAACCTGTCAATGGTAGATCATCTTGATTCTCCACAATTTTAACATCTAAGCTACTGATTACAGGGATTATATTATCCTTCTGGTGTCCAACAACGACAATACACTCATCCACACCAGCCTCTAGAACATTACTTATGGTCTTTTCTATCACTGTCCTATCGTCTAATTTGAGCAGTAATTTATGTTTTGGTTTTAGGCCTCTTTTTTTCATGTCGGCCTTCATCCTTTCCCCTTTACCGGCTGCTGTTATAATCCCTGATACTCTCATGGTCTTTTCACATTGGTACTAGTCTGAGGATCTTGGCATGTATCACCATGCTTGGACCCGAACCTCTGGTCCACATGATTATCATTATAGGATATTTACCGTCATTGTATACTTTAACGTCTGTGGCTGGGTCGAAGCCATATATGAGTGCGAAGTATCCCCAGCTCATACCTGTGGGTGTGGGCAATCCTGCTTGTGCAACAGCATCCCTGAGGGCTCTTGCCGGTGGACACGTACCATGTGAAGCATAACCTCCAGGAGCCTTCGGGTCCCTGGATGAGGTGAACTGGACTGTATCTTTTCCGGGCGAACTCGTCCCGGGGGGTACTATAGTACCATTCCAGGCTTTTACGAATTCTTTTGCATTGTATTCCCTGGCTATATCATCATATTCGGGGTATGATTCAAGTTGGCTTGTGGCTTCTGCAACCTCCTCCACCCTATAATGGTGCATGTAGGCCATGATAGGGGCGCCCTCAGGGTATTCTTCCATGTACTTTTTTGTCCTTTCACCGAAGAACCTGGTTATGTCCTCTGGTGGTACTTCCAATCTCCCATCACTGAAATTAGACAGTGAAAAGTCTATAGCTATCCTATCACCCACCTTCGCTTCCTTATACCATTTTTCAAGTTCTGTTGCGTTTATATAATCAGAGGCCACATTACCTATCTCTTTAGGTGATAATCTCTTTATTGTCTTATTCTTCTCTACTATGACTATACCATCCTCTGTCTTAACCGCGTAAGTGTAGGGTGTCTTGTAAGCCCATATGAAGTTTGCTGGTGGTTGTACGACTAGTTTATCTCCTTTTATTGTTAGCATCCCTGGACCCTCAAATTCTGAGGCTCTCCCACCTGGCCCAACACCCTCTGTAATGTCCTTGATTGGTGTCATCATAGTCCCAGTAAGTAGGCCGTAGATGACCGCACCTATATCCCCGTCTTGTATGTTCTTTATCAGATAGTCTGGGTGTATGATCAGTGGTTCCTTCCTTATCCTTGCAGGGTCTGCTACTTGCATCTCAGCCACTACAGTACTCCCTATGGGTATCTTGCTTATCTCCTCAGGATCCTGTGGCGATGTCCTAGTGTGTAGATAATAGTCTAGTGGGGACATCACAACAACTATTAATATCAATAGGATTATCATGGTCCTAGGATCCCTTGAGGATGTCCTTAGCATATTTATAGCCTCCTTCTCCTATTATTAGGATGGTATCATCTTCTTCTGCATATTCTAGGGCTTTTTGGATGGCCTCCTCTACTTGTCTCCTGCTGGCTCCTAATGTTCCCTGTTTTATTTTTTCCCTACTAGACCTTATATGTATGATTTTTGCCCTTGTATGTTCTGATGCCTTCCTTGCATTATATGATGCTGGTATTATGATGTCTGCATTTGAGAGTATCCTTGCTATCTCCCTGTCACCTTCTATTCCACTCTCAGAGGCTATTGTATTAACTACTATGATTCTCCCGGGGGTTTCTTCCTTTACAAGTTGCATTATAGCCCTGACACCAGCCGGGTTATGGGCATAATCTAGGATTATCCGCGGCTCTTCCTTTATTATCTCATGTCTCCCAGCAGCCCCCTTGAAGGAGTTTATACCCCTGATAATATCATCAGGGTCGATGCCAAGGGTTAGGCTCGCGGCAGCGGCCGCAAGACTGTTATAGACATTGAAAAGGCCGCCTGTCTTGAGTTTTATTGTCTCCTCTGCTATGTTTAATTTGAACTTGTCCTTTTCCACTTGGGTGGCTTTAACTTCCAACTCTGGCCTCCTATAACCGCATGTACAATAATAGTCTCCAAGGTGGCCTAGGAACCTCCTCTTATATTTTAGGGTTTTGTTACAGTATGGACATTCCCGGTTTTCTGGGAATACTTCAAAGTGGGATTTGAGGGATTCTATACCATAGAATGTTATTCTGTCCCCGGGGAGGTTTTTGGCGAAACTTGCTACTATGGGGTCATCAGCGTTTAATATGATGTGCTGGGCGACGTCTATGATCTCTTTTTTACATTCTATGTATTTTGGGAAATCTTCTGGTGGCAGATGATCCCTTGAAATGTTTGTTATAATAGCTATTTTGACTTTGCTGTCTGTGGCTGCCCCTTTTATTTCACCTGGTTTTCCGAATGTTCCTATCTCGACTACTGCTATGTCACCTTCTAGTCTTGCCTGTAGAGCTGGTATGAATTCTGTGTTTCCTTGGATGTTAAGATGATGTTCAGGGACCCTATACCCTGCAACTCTTAGTATGTTTTTTAGGATTTGTGTTGTGGTGGTTTTGCCGTTGGTTCCTGTGACGCCCACGACCGGTTTTTTAACCTTGCAGGAGGCTATGATGTCCTGGACTGTTATGATCTTTTTGCCTTTTATGAGTTGGAGTATCCTCTCATTTTCTAGTAGACTTGGTGCTACCGCTATCTTATCAGCTTCTTTTATTATCTTGGGATTGTGGCCTCCAAGGTCTAATTTGATACCCTCTGCTTGGAAGATTCCGCGTAGGGGTGTTTGCTTGCGGATGTCTGATACTGTCACGGCATACTCTTTTGCTAGTATTCTGGCCATTAGGCTTCCTACCGTCCCACACCCCCCGAGTACTACTATCTTCTCCATTATCGGTTCTCCTTGTAATCTTCTATAGCCCTTTTTATGTCCATTTTAACGTTCTTGTAGGCGTTAACAACCCCCGGGCCCATGTGGATTATCGTATCCCCTTCCTCGGATTCTTCCAGGGCTTTTTTGATGGATTTGTAGACGTTTTCTACTATTATAGTCTTTGTGGGGTTCGCCCCCTCTGCTACTTCCCCGGCCGCCTTCCAGTCTATTTCTTCTGTTGTTTCATTCTTGGCGCTTACAATGAGCAGATCAGCCGCCCTTGCAAGTGTTTTACCTATCTTGAATTTATCCCTCACCGTTAATGTGTCGGGGTTGTCAAGGCTTATTATAAGCCTGCCATCAAATCCCAAGCCCTCGAATAACTTCTCCATACTCTCAGGGTTGTGGGCGGCGTCCATATAAACTTTAACACCATCAACTTCGTCTATGACCTCGAAACGTCCCCTTATACCCTTGAACTCGCCTATCCGCTCCTTTAGATAATCCATGTCAAAGCCTAGTATGAGTCCTGTTGTAATGGCCGCTAGTGCATTCTCCACATTGAATATCCCAGGAACCTGTAAGCTGACCCTTTCCTTGTATGGTCCAACATATACACGTTTAAAATCTCCACATTCACATTCTATGCTTTTACATTTTTCACATATGAGTGTGGGTATTCTCCCGGTTGTGAAGGTGAACTCTGACCCCATCAGACCCTTTAATTTGATTTTCTCGGCTTTAACATCAGCTGGTATGGGTTTTGTCACATAGCTTCTACCATGGAATTCAACCCGCCTTTCTCTGCCAATGCTATAGATTATATGAGGTGATCCTATCTCATCTGTGAATGTGTTTATTATAGGATCGTCCCCATTGAGTATGAGCAAGCCCCTCTCCTTGATAAGATCCTTGATAAGGAGGTTTCGCCTTATATAATCATCATAGTCCCTGAACTCATCAAGGTGATCTGGAGTGAGCGTGGTTATGATACCAGCACATAATTCTAGGCCCTGCGTCATCCTTATGGTACCATGAGGCAGTTCAAAAACTGCAAATTCGCCCTCACCCAATCTACCCTCCACCAGCAAATCAACTAAACCTTCAATGACAAGTGAATCCTCCAATGATGAAAAAGAGATTGTAGGGTGTTTCCCTTCTATGATATGTTTTATCATGTTTGTGGTTGTGGTTTTACCATCTGTGCCAGCCACCCCAACCATTGGGATGTTAATAAAAGAGTTGAGCATACTCCCAATCATAGAAGGCGTTATATATTCAATCTCCCTATTTTTTACTAATCTATAGATTATTGAATTTTTTGGGATGTTAGGTGAGATGAAGATGGCCTCAGCCCATTCTATCTCCCGGGGATGATGCCCCCCAAAATGGAACCTTATACCATCCTCGCGCATCCTTTCTATCCTCTTTCTGGCCTTTGAGGGTAATTCCTCGAATTCTTTGATTTCTGTGACTAGCACTTCATTGCCAAGGTGATGTAATAGTTTTGCAGCGGGCCTGCCAGCATTCCCCGCACCAACCACTAGTATTCTCTTATTCTTCATTGTCCCACCATTTTTTCTATATTTTCTTGGATCTTTATGATCTTTTCTTGTCCATTACCCCCTATGAGTATCCTATTGTATTCTCTGCTAAAGTCTTCCAATAATTTGATGAGTTCATCAGTGTCTTTTACAATTAAAACCTTTGAGGGCAGTTCCTTTGCACATTTTAGGGCGATATCTGTCGTATCTTCGAGGCCTGGGAATAATACCAGTATCCTGGGGGGTTTTTTGCCTATTTCTTGTAGTGTTTCGAATCTCCAGTTTTCGTTTCTTCTTGGGGTTCCGAGGAATATTATATCAAAAAGAGTTTCTTGTAGTATGGTTTTCATGGCTGAAGGATTGTCAATCTTTCCTAT
Source organism: Methanothermobacter tenebrarum (assembly GCF_023167465.1). Taxonomy (NCBI): domain Archaea; kingdom Methanobacteriati; phylum Methanobacteriota; class Methanobacteria; order Methanobacteriales; family Methanobacteriaceae; genus Methanothermobacter; species Methanothermobacter tenebrarum. The sequence goes on from NZ_AP025698.1 coordinate 900,386, forward strand.
GATTATATTTGCCTTATTAAATTTATAAGTTTGTATACGCCCCCTTGGGGCTTCAAATTCTCCCAAGACGGAGTCTATTATACTCTTGGGCGTGCCAAGTAGTTGAGTTGCTTTCGCGGCCGCGCCGGCATTTAATTTGTTGAATTCTCCAAATAATCTGATTTGACCATCATATGGACCGTATAGTATTGACTTTGGGGTTTTTAATTGTAATGATAATGGGTCTTCTCTGTTGAGCAGGGCCCTTTTATCTTTTAGGAATCTTCTGAGGCTCTCTTTGTAGTTTTTGATGGTTTTATGGTGGTTCATGTGGTCTCTGCCTATGTTAGTTAAGATTACAAGGTCTAGGTTGAAGCATTGATCTGCGAAATCTAATGTCATGTCGCATATTTCCACGACTATAATGTCATACTTTTTCTCTGTGGCTTGTAATATGAGTTCTGTGTAACCTTGGAATCCTCCCCCAGCATTACCCCCTACTAGGACCTTCTTACCCCACTTTTCCAATATTTTTGTTATCATGAGGGCTGTTGTTGTTTTGCCATTGGTTCCTGTGACCCCTATTGTATATGTGTCCTTATAGTCCCCTATGATGTTACAGATTAGTTTGTCTTCTATTTCCTCTTTGAGTGGTGTGTTGTAGAGGCTTGGACTTAATGTTACAATGTCACATGCTTTTATTTTTTCCATGTCATGGAAGCCCAGGTCTACTTCAACATCCTCTAGACCCTCTAAATTCAGATTAGTGTTGATGTCGGTGGCGTATACTTTGTATCCACGTTTTCTAAGTGATTTCACGGCTTTTCTGCCTTCGACGCCTAATCCTATCACTGCGGCTTTCATTGTGACACCAATGAGAATATTTTTTTATCCGGTTTGAATTGTGGAGATCCCGGCATTTTTTTCTACTGTGAATGTATGGTCTGCTAGGTTTTCTAGTTCTTCTTCATGGGATACTATTATTATCTGTGAACATTCCAATTCTTCTAGTATTTCTCTGAATTTTAGGAGCTGTTCTTTGCTGAATCCGTCCGTTGGCTCGTCTAATATGAGCATGTCTGATTTTATTGTGGAGTATCTTTGAATAATGGTGTTTAGTGCTAGTCTATAGGCTAGTGCTACGCTTGTTTTTTCTCCTCCGCTGAGGTGTTCCAGTTCTTGTTCATAGCCTCCTTGTTCTATTATGGGTGTGAAGTTTTCATCTATCCTTACAGTTTTTTCGTTATCTTCTACGAGTTTTTGGAACCAGCGCTGGAAGTGGCTGTTGAATTCCTGGTTTATTTGTGTCATTACATGGGTTTCGATGTCGCTTAATGTTGGTATGAAGTATTCTTTGAGCCATTTAACATACTCTTTTAATTTTTTTATGGACCTTTTTATTCTTTCCCTTTCTTTTATTTGTTCTTCCAAGTCTTTGATTTCCTCTTTTATCCTTTTGAGCGATCCAATGTTCCTTTCACGTTCTCTTTCACATTCTCTTATCTTTTCCATGGCATGGTCGAGGCTGTTCTTTGTTTGGTCTCTTTTCTCTTCTATTTCATCCTTTTTCTCCAGTATTTTGTCTAATTTTTTGATTTCTTCCCTGATGGTTTCTATTTGGCCTGTTTTTTCCTTTATGATTTTTTTGTTTTCTTGGTATTCCATGTTCTTGGTTGGTTTTAGTTTTGTGATCATTTCCTGGTGATGCTTTATGGATGCTTTTATGTTGGCTATTTTTTCTTTCAGCGCGTCCCTTTCACCCTCTAAACTTTCTTTTTCTGTTTTGAGTCGTCTCATCTCATCTGGGATGGTTGATTTTGTGCTTATCCTCTCTTCCAGGCTCTTTTTCATCCTTTTTATCTCTTTTGTTTTTTCTTGGATCTTCTTTATTGTTTTATCGTTTTTTTGACGGTTTTGCTCCATATCTTCTAGTTTTTCTTTGAGGATTTCTAGTTCTCTTTTAGCGTTTTCGTATTCTCTTATTTTTTCTTTGAGGTTCTTGTTTTCTCTTATTCTTTTAGTGTATTCTTTTTTCATTTTTTCAAGTTCTCTTTTCTGCTTTTGTTTTTCTTTGAGTTTCTTTTTGATCTTGGATGGGTTGACTGGGGCTCCGCATGTTGGACAGGTTTTTTCTTCTTTTATTGAGGAGTAATCCTTTATCTTAGCGTTAACTTCCCCTATTTTTTCCTCTGCTATCCCCTTTTTTCTTTCATATTCCTCTATGATTTCTTCGATTTCTCTTAGACTCTTATTGGATGGTTTTTTAATCTCCTCTAGGCTTTTGATTCTTTTGATGGTCTTGGATTGCTCCTCTTTGATTTTTTTGTTGTCTTCTTGGATTTCCTGGAGTCTTTCTAGATGTTCATGCTCTTGTTTTTTCAAGTTTTCTAGTTGGTTTTTATCTAGTAGTATGCTCTCATAGTCTTCTCGTATACCCTCTATTCTATTTTCCACCCCTTCGAGGGCCTCCTCTATCGCTTTTAGTCTTTTTTCCTCTTCGAATTTCTCCTTTTTCTCTTCGTCCATTTCTAGGATGTGTCTTCTATATTCTTCCTCTATTTTCTCGTTTTTCTTCTCTGCTTCTTCTATCTGCTCACTTATAATGTTGATTTTCTCCATTAGACTCTTTTTCCTGTTCTCAGCGTCTTTGATGTTATCGTATCTTCTTTCAAGTTCTGCAAGATCATTCTCTATGATTTTCCTCTTCTCTTCCAGTTTTTTCTTCTCATCTTCTATTTTTTCAATTAAAAGCTTGTACTTGTCTATTTCACGTTTTCTATCATCCATCTTATCCTTTAACATTGGAAGGTCATGTACTCTCCCTTCAAGCCTATCAGCCTTTCTATCAATCCGAGCCGCCACCATATCAGCGTTAGTGGCGGCTATATTATAATCCTCCAATCCTAGAGCCCTTCTAATGGTTTCAAGCCTCTCTTTAGAATTCATACTTATTATCTTCTTCATCTCCTCCTGTGGCGTGAAAACAGCATACCTGTAAATGCGACTCTTTGCACGCGGATTCAAAGGCTCATTATACTTCAATATCCTGAGTATCGTATCCTTCATCTCCGTCGGGGGCAGGTTCATCCTACCATTCTCTGTCTCAATATAACACCTATCCTGGCTTATACTCCCATCACTCCTCCTAAGACTCCTATAACTAGTATAGGTTTTACCATCCACCTGGAATGTGAGGGAAACATAACCACTATTTGAACCCAGACGGAGCAAACCAGCCCCCCGCTGACCCCCCAGGCCGAAAAGGGCGAATTCAACCGCTAAGAGTAATGTTGTCTTACCAGAGCCTATATCCCCCTTAAAAAGTGTGACACCATCAGAAAAGCTGATCCTCGCCTCCCGGTAACTTCGAATATTCTTAAGTTCCAAGGATTTAAGGATCATAAAAGATCACCCAAAAATTTCTCAATTGACAATACCCTCAAAGCATCCTTGAACATCCCATCCTCGTAATCAACCTTCCGCTCATTTGGTTTCCTAGCCCGCCTCAAAACAGCTAAAAGTTCCATGGCAACATCAACATCACATTCCCTGAGAACATCCAAATTCTCCCTGTTCTCCCTGAAAAGGCTCTTTTCAACCTGTGGAACATCCTCCATCCTAACCCTTATCCGCCTCCTCTCACGGCGCCTGAGACCATGACGGTTTATATTAACATGTAAAGCACCCCTATCCACGAGCAAATCCCTTATCCTTATGGGGTCTATATCGGCCGTTTTACCCGATGAAAGCTCCCCCCTGATCTTCACCATAACAATCTTATCATCCACATCAGAAAATTGAAGATCGGAGATTATATCATCCATAGCCTCCTGGGAGCTTTTACCCGTAACATTATATTCAAAATAGGCATATTCAACAAGATCCAATGGCAGGAAACTCACATCCTGGACAGTATCATCAAATTCCACAATATAGAACCCCCGCTTTTTACCCTTAGCATTCGCTTCAAGATCAGTTGCATATGATCCAAACAATGGCCCAGGATAGACTATCCAACCATGATCTTCCACATGCTTTTCTATCTTTTCATGTAGATGGCCTCCTCCATAATAGTCAAAACCCCGGGGGAAGAGGCTCAATGGGATAGATTCCATCTCCGATAGATATGCCGGTTTAAATTCTGTTATGGCACTATGAAAAAGGAATATCTTAAACCCTTCCTCGGATTCTATGGAGGCCCTGTCAAGATATTTGAACTGTTCTATTTCCATGTTCATTTTACGGGCTGATATACCCGTAAGCTTAGCCCCAGTCACCGGATCCGAAGTAAAATCAAGGACATACCTATTTTCTTCCGGGCGGATTCTGTCAACCCTTTTTAATAAGCCTGCACTTTCAAGCACGTCGATCATTGATGTCCTAGTTGGACTGTAATCATGACTCCCATAACATGTATATACCGGTATTTCCTCCTCCTTCAAGCCCTTAAGTATTTTAGCAACTTCCTTGACAACTTCCATATTGGGTATGTTAGAATGGAACAGATCCCCTGATATTATGATAAAATCAACACCCCTCTTGCAAGATCTCTTGATGGCCCCCTTGAAACTTTCAACTTCTAGTCTTTTAAGTTCTGTGTATCTGTGGGCTCCAAGGTGGCAGTCTGCTAAATGGGCGAACTTGTACACGTATTTCACCTTACCAGTTCTTCGTAGGATAAGAGTGGGGGTTTATCCTCCCCTTTATTTACTTTTTCCTGGGCATGTTCTTCGAAGAGTGGTATTTTAATGGGTACTGCGAATTTCGTGAATATACTCGTCACTATAGCCTCCCCCCGGTCAAGGCTTGCTATTGTCCGATTATCATCTGAAAGATCCTGTGAAGCGCTTGCTATTATCTCAGCCCGCTCTTGTGACATTTCATTTCCTAGGATTATCTTCGTGTTCATATTCGCGAGTATAGTCCTGGGGATCAGGCTTACAAGTTGTGTTATGGCAACGAGTCCTATGTTGAATTTCCGACCTTCCCTTGCAACTGTACTGTAAATGTTGTGGCCTTGTTTTTCTATAACCTCTTTTCCAAGGACCCTTGGGGCTTCCTCTATAACTATACCGATTATGGGCTTCTCTTCTAGGGTGCCGTCTGCTTTGTATTTTTGGTATTTGTTGAATATTGCCCCGACGATTATGCTACCTACTAGTAGTTCTGCTTCGCCCATAAGCCTTGAAGTGTCTATTATAACGATTTCACCAGCTTCTAGGGATTGTATAACCTCTTTGATGGTTGAATCCCCAGCATCTGTCGTGAAAACACCCCCACGAGACTTTAATCGGCCATTCTCCTCGTAGATGCCTAGTATATTATCGAATTTCCTCTGCAGGACGCTGAGTGTGCTGGGACGCACCTTTTCCTTATCTCCTTCCTGGTCATCAACTCTTTCCCCTGTTATAATCTTCTGTATCCAATCTTCTCCGAATTTGTTATGGTAAAGTTTTATCGCATCCTCTTGGGCGCTTGTAAACTCGACTATGCCATCGAAATGTTCTGGTCTTATGGATTTAAGGTTTATGTTAAGGGAGTATGCCATGCCTTCAACTTTTGAAGCGTCGGGGGTGTAATATTTAAGTTTTTCTTGGTTGGGATGGTCCTTCAGTCCTAGTTCGTTTCTCCCATAGTATTCGTCGTGTGGGTCGAGGACTAGCATGCCTATGTTTTCTATGTCCATGAGTTCCCAGAGCATCACCTTTACTAGGTTGCTCTTGCCCCTACCTGTGGTGGCTGGTATAAGGATATGGTGTGGTATAGCTTCTCTGGCATTAACGTGTATCCTTGTTTTAAGTTCCTTTGAGCCGCTTCTCACATTACCCAAGTAGAGGGGGTCTTCTGTTTCCTTTTTTAAAAATTTGAGATCATCATCTCTTATACGTCTTACCTGATTGAAGAATCTTGGTAGTGTCTTGGGTAGTTGTGGTCTACCATCTTGTATTTGGAGTATGGTTTTGGCTTCTGCGATTATATAATTTCTAAGTTCCTCGTCTAGGAATTCTAGCTGGGAGCCGCTTTTTTCGAGTTGGATCCCCGAGGCGAGTTCTCTCATGATCTGTGGGACTTGTGAATTGTAGATCAGATCCTTTACTTGTAGGATGCTATAGTTATTATCGTCCTCTTCTGCAACTAGCAGGTCTCCAAGTTCTATCCTTGAACCGCTCCTTTCCCTTATAAAAACCTTTGAAGTTTCTCCTCCTATGATCTGTCCTATAATGTCGATCTTGGATTCCCCCCTATCTAGGCTTTTTATCCTTGATCATGGCTATCATGTTCAGTCTTTCATGGGCGTCAAGCGCCCTTATATGATATTTCAACTCTTCCAGTGTGTCCCCTGATAACCCTGATAATATACTTGTCTTGTATATGTTCACCTCATCCATACGTACCCTCGCGTTAAGGTCGGCGTCTATGAGACCATACGGGTAGCCTGGGAATGTAGCATCAACTGTATTCTCCCCAATGGCGGATATTATCTCGAGTTCGTCATCTTGATTGAGAAGGTCTAATCTGAAAATGTAATCTGAGAGTTCATGTAATTTAACAATCATTATCTTTATATTATATTCCTTCACCTTTTTAGTGGGCTTTGTAGGATAATACCATCTTTTATAATTGATATCCTTCGCCAATCTCCCAATGGAGGCTATTAGGGAATCCCCGGCTGGTGTGGGTAATGTGCACGTTTTTGAAAGGCCTGCGAGGTTAACCCCCATCCTATCAGCAGTTTCTAATATTCTGTGGAGGTATTTACGCTCTCCTTCGAATGATGTATCCAGTGAACCATCCTTCACGAGTATGTCACCCTCATCGAGTTCTTCTTCTATTATATGGGTGCTGAAGCTCCACTCCGCGAACCTTCGAGCCACTGAGAACATTCTACTTCGCTGGTAGAAATCTGGGGGTCCTGGGAGCGTTACTGTAAGATCCTCCTCCACTGGCAGATACTTTCTATGCTCTTCTAGGAGTGGGAATATCTTCACTTTACCTACTTGTCCATCCTCTGAATCATGGACACTAAGATAAGAGAAAAACTCTATCTTTTCAGGTACCCTGGAGGGTCTTTGACGTTTCTTACCCCTGAAAAGATTGAAATACACTCTATTTACTTGTAGGGAGAATCTTGGAGCCTCCAATATAGTGTTATTCCCGCCGTCGACGAACGCCATTAAACGGGGTTCAACATCATCCTTAAGGGGTTTGAAATAATCTCCATGAGAATTATAGACTTCATAATCCCCCAACTCCCCTATATTCTCTCTAACCTCTCTTTCAAGGGTTTTAATTACCTTTTCCAAGGCCCCCAATATTATAACCCCCCAGCTAATACGTGGGGTCTTATTCCTTTTCTATTATAACAGCCGTACCATAGGCTAAGATTTCTTGCATGACATTGGAGATGGAATCAGAATCAAAGCGTGCGCTTATAATAGCATTGGCTCCAAGTTCCCTCGCATGTTCTATCATACGATCAATAGCCTCTTGACGTGCATGTTCCATCATGGTAACATACTCTTTGATCTCCCCCCCAGCAATAGATCTTAAACCGGCCCCAACCTGGCCTCCCAGTCCTCTGCTCCTAACTGTAAGACCGTAAACGAGGCCTATGGTTTCAACGGCACGATATCCCGGGACATGATTTGAACTTACAACAATAATATCCTCGTATTTGCCGGGAGCCACTGGCTTCTCCTCTTCTAGGGGTTTTTCCTCGAGTTTGGTGCCGCATTCTTCGCAGAAATTGGCTTCAGGCCCATATTCTTTATTACAGTTTGGGCAATATTTGGCTGGTGCTCCTACCCCTTCCTCTGTGGGGGTTGAGGGTTCAACCGCGCCCTTTCTCCTTTTTTCTTCTAATCTTCTTCTCATTTCCTCGGTGGATACCATAATATTCACCCAGTTTATTTTTCTAATTTTCACTGTATATATGGGTAACTTGAATTTTCGGTTATCAGTGGAGTGTGCAATTTCTTAAATATTAGCTTGCTAGAAATGTTATCCTATGAGGCTTCGAAGGGCTCTTACATTATTTGATGTTGTGAACCTTGTAATCGGGACTATTGTCGGCGCTGATATTTATATAGTGGCTGCTGTTGGCGCGGGGACCCTTGGACCCGCATCTATATTATCCTGGTTTATAGCTGGGATTATGGCGATTATAATTGCACTTGTATTCGCCGAGTCTTCATCAGTGTTAGCCCGTGTAGGCGGACCCTATGCATATGCCCGGCATGTTTTCGGGGACTTTGTAGGGTTTCTTGTGGGCTGGTCCCTTTGGGTGTCATCCTGGGTGGCTATAGCGGTTTTTCCAGTTGCATTTGTTTCATATTTGCTTCATTTCATCGCCTTGGATCCTATTCTCCAGGCTCTTGTTAAGGTTGTTTTCATAGTCTCCTTAACCCTGGTAAATTATAGGAGTGTGAAGGTGGCTGGTAAGGTTAATGATGCTTTAACTGTTTTGAAGCTGGCTCCGCTTTTTATCTTTGCCCTTGCAGGTCTGGTTTATTTTCTAATGAAACCTGATATACTCATAGCCAATTATACGCCCTTCGCACCCTATGGCTTAAAGGGGCTGGGTAGTGTTGTTGTATTAGTCTTCTGGGCGTATGTGGGTTTTGAACTTGTAACAGTACCATCTGATGAGGTTGTAGACCCTGAGAGGACGATACCAAAGGCTATAATCCTTGGGATGATATTTATAATGTTCTTTTATCTTATAACAAATTTTGTCATATTAGGTGTTGTCCCCTGGAATCTCCTTGCAAGTAGCCAGGCGCCACTGGCACTCGCAGGTTACATGCTACTAGGATCCTCAGGGGCCCTGCTCATGACCCTAGGCGCCCTATTCTCAATATCAGGCTCGGAAGAAGCTGGTATACTCTCTACTGCGAGGATATTATATGCTATGGCCTCTGATGGTCTTCTTCCAGGGGTCTTTGCCAAAGTACATCAAAGGTATAGGACGCCCCATGTAAGTTTGGTTTTCCAAAACCTAACAGCCCTAGTGGCGGCGCTTTTAGGAACAGCCACACAACTTATTAGCGTATCTGTGTTCACCCTACTCTTCTGTTACATTCTAACCTGCATCTCATTACCCCTACTCAAAAAAGAAAGAACACCTATTAAGGCCATCCTAGGATTTCTTGCATGCCTTTATCTTATGGTCAACTGTCCATTTGACTCCATCCTCTGGGGCCTGCTTCTAACTTTTATTGGAATCCCATTATATTTGAAGTATGCAACCCATCAACCCGACATTTATGTGAGGAGAATAGCAAGACAACTACAAGAGAGTATACTGGCAAGAAGAGAGAAAAGATTCCTCGCAAGATTCCTAAGATCATTGTTCAATCTTATGAAAAAATTGAAATAATCCCGGAGCTTCCTCGATGCCACCATGAGAATCTCTTGGAACAAGATTTATATAGTATATAAAAGTATGGGTGATGATGGAGATGGTTAACCTTGAAGAAGCTGAGCATTCTATTAGCACTCGTTATGGTATTTGCTGGGATGGGTATTGGGGCAGCGGCTTCAGTATTTTATACCGTGAATGCTCCCATGCCCACAGAAAAGAGCACACCATATACAGCGCCTATAACCCTTAATAAGACCATGCAGATAAAGTACATGATAAAGGATAATACGACCAAGTATGGGATAATCAACCATGAGATAACCAAAAAGAAGAATCAGACAGTATTCCCACTGATATCATTCAATGGTACAGTAGCTTCGTTAATTTTCCCTGAAAATCTAACTGTGTATTATACTGTGAATGGTAAACAACCAACAAATAAAAGCGCAATCTATACTTCCCCTATAATCTTGGACAAGAACATGATCATTAAATACTTGATAGTCAGTAACAACACAACATACACGGGGATAGTCAAGCACACACCATGTAAATTCGGCAAGGGGTGCAATTTAAGAATGTAAAGCTGAATATTAAAATTAAGACGCTCTAACCCCACTAGAATTATTTTTTAAAATTTTTTTTATTTGCTTCAGGTTCATGGTATTTATTATATCCTCTGATGTTGCCCATCCTCTCCTGGCTGTTTTAACACCCCATTTTATGTTGTGGAGGTCCGGGAGCCGGTGGGCGTCACTATTTATTGCGAGTTTGCACCCGTATTCTATGGCCTTTTTTATGTAGATGTCCTTGAGGTCTAAGCGGATTGGATTAGCATTCATTTCAAAGATTTTACCATTATCAGCCGCCTCTTCGAATATACGATCAAGGTTGAGGGGATATTCTTCTCTTCTGAATAGTTTTCTCCCGGTAGGGTGTCCTATTATATGGACGTGTTTGTTTTGTATTGCTGATAGTATACGTTCTGTCATATCCTCTCTTCCAGGTGAATGTATGCTCGCTATTACAATGTCTAACCTGGATAGTATGTCATCTGGGATGTCTAGTTGGCCGTCTAATCTTATGTTGACCTCTATACCCTTGAAGACATGTACTTTAGAGTTTAGCTTGTCTATTTCCTCTATTTGTCTCTGGAGTTTTTCCTCGTCCAGGCCACCGACGATTTTGAGTGAGCTGCTGTGATCTGTGATGGCTATATACTCGTATCCTAGGCTTTCAGCGGCCTTGGCCAGGGTCTCTATGGTTTCTGTGCCGTCGCTCCATATGCTGTGGATGTGGAGGTCTCCCTTGATCTGGTCTTCTCTCACCAGTGTTGGGAGTTTTCCTTGGAGGGCGGCTTCTATTTCTCCATTGTTTTCCCGGAGTTCTGGTTGGATATATTCTAACCCGAGGGCTTTGAAGATTTCCTTTTCCGTTTTTGAGGCTATCCTCTTGCTGTTCTTGTATAATCCGTATTCGTTTAGTTTCATCGATTTTGAGCGTGCCAGTCTCCTCAGTTCAACATTAAATTCCATCGACCCTGTGAAATATAGGAGGGCTGCTCCGAATTCATCTTCTTTGAAGATGCGTAGTTCGCATTCTAGCCCATCTTCTAGGCGTATGATGGCCTTTTTAGGACCCTTTGCTATTATCTCATCGGCTATTTCCAGGGATGTGAAATAGTCTATGATCTCCTTTGGGTTTTTGGTTGTTGTGAGTATGTCGATGTCCCCGATTGTCTCTTTACCCCTTCTTATGGACCCTGCTATTTTTACTTTTTCTGTTTTTGGATGCTCCTCGATCCTGGATTTTATATATTCTGCTATGGGCGCCGCATAGGCTAGGAGTCTCCTTCCCAGGGTTGAGCGGACGAATTTGATGCTCTGGAGTATCCTTTTTTCCTTTTTTTCTCCGATTCCTTTTATTTTCTGGAGGTTACCCTTCTGGGCGTGGTATTCTAGGTCTTGGAGGTTTTTGATTTTGAGTTTTTCATAGAGTATTTTTATCGTCCTGGGGCCTATCCCTTCTATTGCAAGTAGGCTGTCCATGTCTATGGGGTATTCCTTTTCTAGTTCTTCTAGGTAGGACAGTTGCCCCGTTTCTAATATTTCCTCTATTTTCTCGGCTATGTTTTTACCTATCCCTGGCAGTTCTGTTAGTTTTCTTTTTTTGGCGTATTCTTCTATGTCTGTTGGTAGGAGTTGGATGGTGTGGGCTGCTCTTCTGTAGGCTTTGGCTCTGAATGTTTCTTCTTTTAACTCGAGGAAGTCAGCCACCCTATTTAGGATCCTGGCGACTAGTGCATTTTTCATCCATACACCAAAGAGGATAATAATAGTTTTTAGGGTTTTCTTATGGCTTTTACTATCTCTGATATTTTCTCTTGGATGTTTGTAGTGTTTTCTACTATTGTACCTGTTACTATTATGTCTGCGCCGGCTTTCGCTGCTTTCTCGGCGTCTTCTCCTGTTCTTATACCCCCGCCTACTATGAGTGTTAGGTTTGTGGATTTTTTAACGCGTTTTATCATCTCTGCTGGTACTGGTTTGCCCGCTCCTGATCCTGCTTCTAGGTAGAATATCCGCATTCCTAGTAGTTCTGCTGCCATTGCATAGGCTGCTGCTATGTCCGGTTTGTCCCTTGGGATCAGTTTAGCGTCCCCAACCCATCCCACGGTGCCTCCTGGTTCTATTACAAGGTATCCCATGGGTAATGGTTCTATTTTCATCTTCTTTATGGTTGGGGCGGCTAGTGCCTGGGCCCCTATTATCCAATAGGGGTTTGTAGAATTCAGTAAAGTCATGAAGAATATGGCATCAGCATAGCTTGTGATACCTGAAATGTTACCGGGGAATAATATTATGGGAACGTCTAGGTTCTCCTTGAGGGTCTTTGCCGTTGTTTCTAATTCTATGCTATTGGTTGTTGACCCTCCGAGCATTATCCCATCTGATCCCCCTTGGATTGCTGCGGTTGCTATTTTAAGGGCTTCTTGTGATGTTTGTTCTTCAGGGTCTATGAGGGTGAGGTGTATTTTCCTCTCCTTGAGAATGTTATTGAAGTAATCTTCAACCTTCATCTTAGACACAAAGAAGTGGGGGGTTTTAGCCTCTTGGATCTTTTGCCTTGAATCTTAAACCTTTATAGCCGCATTTCCTGCACCTTTTCGCATTTGGCGGGTTTCTCGCATTACATTTGAAGCATATTTTAACGTTGAATAGTCTCTCCTCTGCTATTTCGAATTTTGCCATGAGTATCATCTCCCTATGAATTCTTCTTGGATTTTAACAACTTCTCGACTATTTTTAGCCTTTGAGTATGCCTCTAATAGTTCCCTGTTGAGGTCTAGGAAGTGCGGACCCCATTTAAACGAGGACATTATATTGACTGCTATATCTTTTAATCCGATTATATAAAAAGTTGCTGCTAGTGCCTCTGCAGTTGATAATATAAAAGGTTTGCCATAATTTGTTGGATTGGCAGCTACTAGGTATGGTAGCGCCCTATGATACCTTTTCACTGCGAAGATTGGTGAAGACTTCTTAACCTCTTTCCATGAACAGTCTAGGGCTGTGACACCCCATTTAAGGATCCTTTCCTTGTCTGCTGGGGATAACGCTCTCTCGGCGAATGGGTTGAGTACTATACTACCCCTTGGTATGCGCTTGGGGCTTGTTACTATCCTGAGTTTTCCCATCCTAGCCAGTTTTAAGCTTGTGCATTTCTTCCTGTCACATTCTTCTGCATGATATACGACGATCCTCATAATCAGAATTGTTCCCTTTCGTAGTCCATTATCTTGGGTATTGCAAGTGACGGATCTTCCAGTTGGTCCAGATCGTAGTATCTTCCACCTGATAGCATTGCAAGTTCCATGTTTATGTTGCGGCCTTGCTGGAACTTTCTTTCGAAGTTTATCACTACTGTGTGTATCTCATTCTTGTTCAGTTCTTTCCCGAGTTCCATGACATCCTGGATTGGCCTGCCCCCCATGCCAACGTTGGGCATGCCATCACTTAAAATTAGCATCACTGGCACGTATTCTTCCCTTTTCTTCTCTTCTTTAAGTATTTCGAGTCCCTTTTTTATGCCATGGGCCATTGGTGTTGTGCCACCTACTCTAATGTTGTCCACCTTTTGTTGGAATGATTGGGCTCTCTTGGTTGTGGGTATTATTACCTCTGCTTTCCTTCCTTTGAATCCTATGACGCTTAGTTTGTCCTTGTGGCGTTGCGCGTCCTTTATAATCTTGTTTAGTATGTTCTTTATCTTGGCTGCTTTCTGGTCCGTGAACATGGACCCGCTTATATCTACTACGAGTGCTATGCTGGCCCTTGCACCATGTTTTCTGATCTTTTCGCGGAGATCTTCTGGTTCTACCCTTATATGATCTTCTGATTTGAGGGCTGCTGCTCTTAGTGTCGCGTCTATGGCTATGTCCTTTGATTTTCCTTTTAGCATTTTGCTTTTCACGTATTTTCCCTTTTCTGTCTTTGATTCCACTCTGCTACCGTAGAGTCTCCTTTTCTTTTTGCCCTTAAATTTCAGGATCTTTTTAAAGTCTATGTCAACCTCTTCTTCTTGTATTGTCCTTTCACTGGGGTTGGGTGTCATCTTCAGGTCTGCGGAGCCTAGGCTGGGTTGTCTGCTTTCACCACCATATTGCTCATCCGGCGGGGGGTTCTCACCCCCCACAGTCTCCCCTTCAGACTCTCCAAGTTCCTCTTGTCCCATTTCACTCTTTGCCCGTTGTATTTGCCTTTTCACATCCTGGCGGGCGTATGATCTTTCAGGTATTCTTTCCCCTAGGACTAGTTCGACAGCCTCTTCAAGATCCTCTGGGAGGACCCTTGTCCTGCCATTGTATGCTGCTATTGTCTTTGACGTTTTAAGGATGGCTATGTCTGCCCTGTGACCGTCCACTCCCACGTTGACGCATATCCTAGCGATAAGTTCCAATAGTTTATCATCTATTTTAACCTTGGGTAGTAGTTTCCTTGCGTTGAGTATCCTCTTTAATAGTTTTTCTTGCTCTTTTTGGAATTCTCTTCTGAAGGTTTCTGGGTCTTCCTCGAATCTTTCTCTGCGGGCCATGATTTTCACTCTCTCCTTGATGTCCTGGATAGTCTCCACGTTAATGTGCAAGCCTATACGGTCTGCTAGTTGTGGCCTTAGCTCCCCCTCTGCCGGGTTCATAGTACCTACCAGGATGAACCGGGATGGGTGTGATATTGAAATACCCTCTCTTTCAACATAATTGACACCATAGGCTGCAGCGTCCAATAGAACATCTACGAGGTGGTCGTCTAGGAGGTTTATCTCATCAACATAGAGTATGTTACGGTTAGCCTCCGCAAGTATCCCGGGTTCCAAGGCTTTTATACCCTCCTTGAGGGCCTTTTTTATGTCTAATGATCCGACGACCCTGTCCTCTGTTGAACCTAATGGTAGTTCAACGACCCTCATCTTTTTCTCTTCAACTTCTATGTTATCCTTTGATTTGCAGAGTTGGCAGAGGGAGTCCTTGTCTTCAGGGTTGCAGTTGAATGGGCATCCTTTAACCGTCTTTATTGATGGTAGCAAGTCTGCCAGTGCCCTGACTGCTGTTGTCTTACCAGTACCCTTATCGCCCCTTATCAGAACCCCACCAATTGAGGGGTTTATCGCATTTAAGATTAGGGCCTTTTTCACCTTTTCTTGTCCTACTATTGCCGTGAATGGGAAAATCAAATTCTTCACTATACTCACCACAAGGAAAAAGATATCCTACTATACTATTATTATCCTCTTTATAAAATAAGTTATTTCCCCCGGATCATACTCCAGGCTCATTTTTTAGGAATAGAAATAATTAATAAAATGAACATTATAAATATATGGTGAGGTGAGTTAAATTGTGTACTGTAGGGGGGCCGATGGCTGATATAAAAATGAGGAAACTTAAGACCAGACGCTGTAAGTGTCTTGATTGTGGTAACGAGTTCAAGGGCGTTGGGAAAAGGATCATATGCCCATCATGCCAATCAGATAATGTAGAATGCTCAGAATAGGGTGATTTTATGTGTAGTGTAGGAGGGCCCATGGTAGATATCGACCTTAAAAAGGTCACAAGCCGAAAATGTAAGTGTCTTGATTGTGGTAACGAGTTCAAGGGCGTTGGGAAAAAAGTCAAATGTCCATCATGTCAGTCAGAGAACGTAGAATGCTCAGAATAAAAAAAGACGAGATACTGTTCATCAGAGGATACAATGGTGTCATTGGCGTGGCCAAATCCGCAGAACCACGAAGCATATACATGGGCACGCCAGAAGGGGAGATAGTACTATCATTAGATGAGGATGACCTCATAGCCGTCTCAGCATTCGAAACAGGCCCAAGGATAGAAAAGGCCATAAAATGCATGATACACCTCCTAAGAGAAATTGGGGCTCCCCTCATCGTCCTAGAAGAGGGTCACCCGACATCAAAACGCCTTAAGATGGTGGTATCAGCTGGTGAAACCATAAAACTAGACTGCAACATAACCCCTGGAACCCACCCAGAACAGGAACTACTCTGCTCTACCCCAGAATTATCAGGTACAATGATAAAAGCCGCAAAGGATGGTATAATACTCCAAGGAAAAACCGAGAATATGAAAATAGAAAAGGTAAATCTCTAAAGAGGATCCCCCTTTAGCCTGCGCATAGAGCACACCTACAAAATCTTATCGTTTCCAGCCTATCACTTCCGATAATCAAGGTTTTGAATCTTGATCTGGGAGATAACCATTGGGATATCCTATACCCTCCTCTACAAAAATTATTATATACTGGGTTCTCACAATCTAGCCATGTTATGATGATAGACTTTTATCAATTATTTGGGCAACTCATCTCCCTACTGATAGTAGGCATTCTATTACTGTTATTGGTGAGCCTATTCCTTGGGAGGATGCTTCTAAGGAGTGATCGTCTAATATTCCCCAGACTACTCCTTGTAACAGTAAACCTATTCTATGGACCCTTTAAGCAGTTGGCGGGCATCCTAGGACTTGATGAGAGCATAGTGGATCAGATAGGGGTTGAAGTTAGGAACAAGATTAACAGGGAGAAATTTGATAATATAAAAGCAGAGGATAAGCTCCTGATACTCCCACACTGCCTAAGGCACCCAAAGTGTGAAGCGCCACTAGAACCTTCAGGTCTACAATGCAAAAATTGCAAAAAGTGCGTAATCGGCATACTAAAAAAGAAAGCAGAAGAAATAGGCTACCGAGTATTCATAATACCAGGTTCCACATTCCTCAAAAGGATAATTAAAGAGAACAAATTCAAGTCAGTCCTAGGAGTCGCCTGCTATCAGGATCTGAACATGGCCATGATGAAATTATCCAAATTCACACCCCAGGGCGTGCCCCTCCTCAAAGACGGATGCTACAAGACCAAAGTAGACGTCAGCATGGTACTAGAAAAGATGGGGATAAAAAAGCCTAGGAGAATCCGCCTAGAATGTGGAGCTGATCAGAGATGGACATCAAAATAACAGACAACCACATCCACGTAGATCACATAAATGGTGAAGGGCCAGTGAAAGTGGCTGAAAAGTTCCACCGGGCAGGTGGCAGGAGGATGATAATACCCAACAAGCCCACCTGGACCATCCAAAAACCATCACAGTTTAAAGAGGCCATGGACCTCGTTATAGAATATGCTAGGATGATAAACTCCCAGACTAAAGTGGAAGCATATCCCATAGTCGGGGTGCACCCTGCAGAACTTTCAAGGCTCATAGAATCTGGCGAATCCATCAATGAGGCCGAAAAGCTCGTTAAAGAGGGACTTGAGTATGCTCAGTGGCTGGTATTAGAGGGTGAGGCTATAGGTATCGGCGAGATCGGAAGACCACACTATCCAGTAGAGAAAAGTGAATGGGAAGCCCACAACAGGATACTATCCTATGCCCTAGAACTTGCAAAGGAAGCTGATTGTCCAGTGCAACTCCACACAGAAAGTTCAACCCCCAGACAATTCCAGGAATTCTCCAAGATGGCTGAAAAGGCAAGTATGAAAAAGTACAAGGTTATAAAACATTTCTCAGGCCCCTACGTCAGTGAAAGTGAGAATTATGGGCTCACACCATCCCTGATAGCATCACGTGATGTTATAAAAAAAGGCTTGGAAAAGGGTGGCAATTTCCTCATGGAAACAGACTACCTGGATGATCTTAGCAGACCCGGCGCAGTATTGGGTCCTAAGACTGTTCCAAGGCGTACAAGAGAGTTTATCCAGAAAGGTCTTATGAGCCTAGAAGATGCTTATAAAATCCATGAAGAGAACATAGAAAGAGTCTATAGCCTAGTGTGACCCGCCAAGGAATATGCTTATGAAGGTTATTAAAAGACCTATGGCCACGATCTCTATACTAGTTTTGAAAATGTTCTCCCTTGATATTATCCCAAGGTAGACCCCGAGTATGACCAATGCCATCATGGATAGTAGTATTGTGAGTATTGTGGCGGTTATCCTATCCTTTATCAGGAAAAATGGTATTGTGGGTACGAATGTGCCGAGGAAACTTGAGAATCCATGGGTGAACATGCTCATGTATATTCTTCTTTTAGCTTGTTGGTGTATTATCGTGTCGTTGAGGCTGCCCTTTTCCATTATCATCTTCTTTTCAAGTTCTCTCATTGTACGGGTTTCCTCAGCCCTTTCACCGATAAATGAACCAAAGGCGTTTGACAATGCAACGGCTATACCCCCACTTAATCCCGTAAGGCCGATAAGATAATTTTCTATTTCAACTCCACCTATACCTGCAACGCCACTGGCGGTTAGTGTAACACCCATAACCGCTAGTATGCCATCAAGGGTCCCCAGTGCAATGTATCGGCTCATGCTAAGATATTCGTGGATGAATTCCTTCAAGCCCATCTTAGGATCCTCTACCCAATCTTATATGCGCCCTTGCAAGATGTCCCGCTGCTAGGGCGCCCATAAGTGACAGTTCACCTGCTAAGACGGCGCCTGCAACTATCTCAGCGAACTTTTGAACCTTCCCCGATCCCTTAACGCCCATTATCTCAAGGCATTCTGATGCCGTTTCGAGTCTTGTGCCACCGCCCACTGTAGCCAATGGAACGTCTGGTAGTGTGACTGAAAAGTATAGGTCCCCGTTGATTTCTTCGGCTATTGTGATGCCCAGGCTTCCTTCGGTGATGTGCGCTTCGTCCTGTCCCGTGGCTAGGAATATGGCCCCTATTATATTCGCATAATGTGCGTTGAATCCCATGCTCCCGGATATGGCGGATCCTGCGAAGTTTTTCGCGAGGTTGACTTCTTGTATGGCCTTTGGTGTTGTTTTAAGTGTTCTTTCCACTATCTTGGCCGGGATTTTCACCTCAGCTGTTAAGCTTTTCCCTCTGCCTTCTATGAGGTTTAAGGCTGCCGGTTTTTTATCTACACAAGCGTTTCCACTTAGGGCGATTAGGTGGGCTCCT
This sequence comes from Methanothermobacter tenebrarum, assembly GCF_023167465.1. NCBI lineage: Archaea > Methanobacteriati > Methanobacteriota > Methanobacteria > Methanobacteriales > Methanobacteriaceae > Methanothermobacter > Methanothermobacter tenebrarum. The sequence goes on from NZ_AP025698.1 coordinate 919,210, forward strand.
GTTTCTCTTGTTAGGAGTTTCATGGCTTTTTCTGTGGCTATTGTTACCATGTTCATTCCCATGCTGTCTCCTGTTGTGAAAACGAATCTTGGGTAAAGGTATGGGCCTACTATGAGTATTGGGTCTATTTCTATCAGTTTACCGTGGCGTGTTGTTGACTCAGCAGCCTCTTTTAACTTTTTGAAATTTTCCCTGATCCATTCTCTGACTTTTAATGCTTCTTCTATTGACTCTGTTCTGAGTACGGGTGCTCTCGTCATCTTGTCCCCTGTTATCCTTACTGTGGCGCCCCCAGCTTCTGTTATGGCTGAGCATCCCCTGTTTACTGATGCTACTAGGGCTCCTTCTGATGTTGCAAGTGGAATGTAAAATTTGCCCTTTGCATGTTCTCCTCTGATTTTTATGGGCCCTGCAACCCCTAGTGGTATTTGTATTGCGCCGATGGGGTTTTCTATGTTCTTTTTCTGGGCTTCTTCCATGTCTATGGAATATTTGGAGATGTGTTCTAGTTTTTTTCCTGTTATTCTTTCTATGAATAGTCTTCTTATCTCTACTGCTTCTTCTATGCTCGTATATTTTTCGATTTCGTGAAGTTTTATTTTTCCCTCTTTCAGTCCTTGTATTATCTCTTCTTGTATCATATGATCCCTTATAGTTTTTTTAGCATTTCTGGGACGTCCGATGGTTTTTCAGCTACTTGGACGTCCGCCTTTTCAAGGGCTCTTATTTTGCTTTCAGCTGTCCCGGCACCTCTCTCTATGATCGCTCCAGCATGTCCCATCCTTTTCCCAGGGGGTGCTGTTCTACCTGCTATGAATGCCATGACAGGCTTTGATATGTGTTCTTTTATATATTCTGCTGCTCTTTCCTCGGCGTCCCCTCCGATTTCCCCTATCATGAGTATTGCCCTGGTATCCTTGTCCTCTTCAAACTTTTTAAGGACATCGGCAAATGTTAGTCCTATTATCGGGTCGCCCCCTATACCTATACATGTACTCTGTCCCATGCCAGCGTTTGTGATCTGGTGGGCGAATTCATAGGTTAGTGTCCCGCTCCTTGAGACTATCCCAATGTCCCCTTCTCGGAATATGTGCCCTGGCATTATACCTAATTTTCCTATACCAGGTGTGATTATACCTGGCGTATTAGGGCCTATGATTGTTGTTTTCATTCTCTTGGCGTATTCCATGATCTGCATTGAGTCATGGACTGGTATGTGCTCTGTTATTATGACTACGAGGTCTAGGTGTTTTATGGCCTCATATGCCGCGTCCTTTGCGAATGGTGCTGGTACGAATATTATTGATGCGTTTACATCTGTTTCTTCCTTGGCTTCCTCTATCGAATTGTATATTTTAACTCCTAGGAGTTCTTGGCCTCCTTTGCCTGGTGTTACACCTGCCACGATCTTTGTACCATAATCTAGCATTTGGCGGGTGTGGAAGGATCCTTGTTTTCCGGTTATGCCCTGTACGAGGCATCTTGTATTCTCATCTAATATTATCATATTAACCCCTCCCAAAGGGATCTTTTTTTATACTTTTAGTATTCTTGTTCTTTCTTCGAAGGGTGCGGCCAGGTCTATTATGTTACCGTTTAGGAAGGCTGTTGCTGATACTATGACGCTTCCAGGTATTATGTGTGATGGTGCCCCTCTTCTTACGAGGTAGACGTTCTTGTTGCCTAGTGCAGCGCCTAGCATGGCCCCTGCGACGACGCCTATGCTTTCCATGTCTTCTATTGTGGCTGCTACAACCGGGTCGTCTGTCTTCTCTGACACGTAGCCTACCCCTGGTATTTTCCTGGTTCTTGGTTTTATCTCTTCGCTGACGTCTGTAACACCATCCATGCCCCTGGCGGCTTTGATGGTTGAATTGGCAACATCTGATACGAATTCTTCGCCACCGTATGTGTCGAAGGATAGTATGATGGCATCCGGGTATCTGTCCTGTCTTATTTTAGCCTCTGCATAGGATATGCCTTCACCGGCACCCTCCGGGGTGCCTGATATCCCCTTAAGGTCCCCCATATCCTCTGAATTTTCCCTTAGGATGTGGACTATGGCCCTGTTTATCTTCGCGGTTATCCCATCCTCTACAAAGGCGCTTATAACAACATCATCCCCTGTTATATTCGTTAAAGCCGCCTTGTAGGCTCCCAAATCCACCAATATTGGGATGTCAGCCTCTAGTTTCCTTATCAATTCCATGCTACAGCTTGTATCATTCCCTGATATGTCAGCTCCGATAGAAACTATCTTCAACAAGATCACCAAATACAATAATGTTATTGCTAAGGATAATTTTAGATTAAAATATAATATTATCCTTCCGGAGGATTAACATTGACCCTTATATGCGCACCAATAATGGAAAAAAACATAAAAGAAATACCTAAAATAGCCACAGAATATACACAAAGGGGCGCGGACATACTAGAAATTCGAATAGACGCCATAAAAAACCCATCAAAGGCCAAGATCAAGGAACTTGCAGGTAACATCCAATCACCCTTCATAGCCACCAACAGGTCATCAGAAGAAGGAGGATTATTTAAAGGCTCGGAGAAAGAGAGGATAGAACTACTAGCCGCGGCTGCAGAAGAAGCAGAATATGTTGACATAGAATTACGGACAAAAAAAGAAGAACTCAAAAAAATCATAGAACTTCCAGTAAAAAAGATCATATCCTATCACAATTTCCATGAAACCCCCACCCTAGAAAGATTATCAAGGATAGTGAAAGAGGAAAAAAGGATAGGGCACATAGCCAAGGTAGCTGTGATGCCCAACACCATAAAAGACACACTAACCATACTAGAACTATCATCCAAAGAGGATGATCTGATCGCAATATCAATGGGTGAACTCGGAAAATATACCAGGATCATCACACCATTATTCGGGTCACCCATAACATACGCAACAGGTGGAAAACCCTCAGCACCAGGCCAATTAGAGATCGAGAAAACCCGCCTAATACTCAAAGAACTAAAACCCAAGGAGAAAATAGTATGAGAAAATCATACATTCTAATACTATTATTGCTGGTTGTGGCCATTGCAACAGGCTTATACATCCACGAGAACAAAACACTTGACATAATCATAGAAACCGATGGTACTAGCGTCACCGTTAAAAGTTCCACACTATTTTTTAACCCAACACCACCTGGCATGGAAGAAGAGATTGCAGATTACATACAAACGGTCATAGATGATCCTGAAAGCACAGTTGATTCCATAAAAGCTGATGTGAAAAATATAGCCTCAAAGTATGGTTACAATAATGTTAACGTCCAGTTAAAATCACAGTTCGGTGTTGACCAACTCCCCATGCCCGCCATAGTCAAGGGAAACTCAATGTATCCAACCTTAAAGGATGGTCAGCGACTAATAGTCCTAAAGACGAAAAACTTCAAAGTAGGGGATATTGTTGTGGCGAAACATCCAGAATATGGTCTGATCGTGAAAAGGGTGGGGAAAATAGAAGGGGACAAGGTATATCTCATAAGCGACAATAAAAATGTTGAAAAAGTCTATACAGGGACTACCATGGTAATCAGGGTACCATTGAACACATGGGTCCACCGTTCAGATATCATAGGAGTTGTAAAAGAGGTTATGTGAGCTCTGAGAGCCTCTTTATCCTCTTTAACATGTTTGGGTGTGTTGAAAGCAATTCCATTATCCTCGCAGCAGCACCTATCTTCACATCCCTGTATTTTATCTGTTGTAGTTCCCCTTCACTTATGGTCCCATTCATGTCAAGATCCACCTGGCGCAGATCCTCTATCTCAGAGGTTGCACGAGAAACATCATTCACAAAAAAGGCCTTCAAACCTTCAACTTCCCTTATTTCATCCTCCTTTGAGGCTGCTGACCCATACACGAGCTTGTAGAGTGCACTTGCCAGTTTGTGTGGTTGGCCTCCTATCTCAACACTACCATAGTCTGCATAATATTCACGGACCCTTGAAATGAATAGGACTACCAGTTGTCCGATAAGGTAGGCTGCAAGGGCCAGCAATCCTATTAAGCCCATGTCCCTGTCTCTGCTGAATATTGAACTTATGTAAATGTAATAGCATATCAAGGGTATTGCGCTTATGAAGGTCATGACTATCATGTCATTGTGCCTTATATGGGATATCTCATGGCCTAGCACGGCCTTAAGCTCCTCTTCATCTAACAACCGTAATATTCCACTTGTTACGCAGACTCGCCCATCAGATTTCGTTCTCCCGAAGGCGAAGGCATTTGGTATCCCTATATCCGCTATTCCAACCCTTGGCTTGGGTATGCCGGCTTTTATCGCGAGTTCTTCCACCATAGCATGCAATCTTGGGGCTTCCTCGGGTGAAACATACTTTACGCGCATTGTGGCCTCAACTATGCTCGGTGATATAAGATATTGTAATAGTATAATGCCAAGGCCTAGTAACATGTAGAATAGTGGGCCTCCAAATCCCATAACGTGTCCTATCAGCATGAGTATGGCATAGATTATGGCGAATAGGAATATTGTTGCTAGGAACATTCTAATTTTCAGTTTCCAAGTGCCTATTCTTCTCATTTCGGGTTATACCTCCTCGTGGGTATTTATCTTTGATATAATTTATATGATGATTTTTAGTATTTATTACTTTCTGTAACTAAAATGGTTTAGATTTTTATCCCATTCCTTTCGAGTATCCTCCTAGGGTTATCCTCTAGGATTTTTTTAAGTTCCTTTTTTGGGATTCCAGCGCCAAGACCTATCTTGTATGCCATATGATAGTCTATGAGGTCCCCTGGGTGGTGGGTGTCAGTGTTTATCACAAGTGAAGCCCCCACCTCCACTGCGACGGTCGCAACATGACCATTAGAAAGACAATGTCCACTCCTCGAAGTTATCTCTAAGGTTATACCATTATCCTTCGCCATTTCAGCCTCTTCATAGCCTATAAGGCCTGGATGGGCTAATATGTCAACCTCGGGGGATTCCACTGCCGCCTGGTTAGTTCCTTCTATAACGGGTTCGACTAGTGTCTCACCGTGGACTACTATGATCTCGGCCCCCAAACGTCTAGCCTTTGATGCGAGCTTGTCTATTATTTCTATGGGTGCGTGTGTAATCTCGGCCCCTGGGACCACTTTAATATCCCAGTTCTCATTCACATCAGAAACCGCATCTATAAGATACTCTATAGTGTTTATGTTAGATGCGTCTATATGATCTGTTATGGCCACAGCCTCGTGTCCCAGTACGCAAGCGCGCCTTGCAATCTCTGATGGTAGAAGTTCACCATCACTCAGCAGACTATGAGTGTGCAAATCTATCCTCTTCATATTTAGCCCCCCAAAAGCTTATCCCCAGAGAATATGTGGGGTGCCGATACTAACCACTTTTATAGTATAAGACTATTTATAATTTATCAGCTCACGGCCTTGCACGGGGAGAGAATATGAAGACTATGATTTTTGTCCCATCACATATAACAGGCTTTTTTCAGATAGTGGAGCATAAGAATCCCCTTTATACAGGGTCGAGGGGTGCTGGGGTTGCAATAGACAAGGGCGTTATAACCACTGTCAGATCATCAAGAGCTGATAAAATCCAAGTAAAGGTTGATGGTAACTATGATCCCTCCAATATAACATTTAAGATAATAGAATTGCTCAGGGAGAAATCAGAGACCATAGAGGGGCTTAGGATCCATTATAGTCTTGATGTTCCCATGGGTTGCGGGTTCGGCGCATCAGCCGCCTGCGCACTTGGAACAGCCCTTGGCATAGCTAGGATATTAGAACTCCCCATAACCTTCAATGAAGCCGCTTCAATAGCCCACCAAGCAGAGGTGGAGCTTAAAACAGGATTAGGGGATGTTATAGGAGAATCGGTTGGTGGTATAGTCTTAAGGTTGAAGGAGGGTGCTCCAGGTTATGGTTTAACCGATAAGATAATCCATGAACCATTATATGTGATATGCAAAGCCTTCGGCGAACTTGACACAACCACGATACTCAAAGATCCCAAGAAAAAAAGGATGATAAACCTTATAGGTTCTGGGATGCTGCCAAGACTGATCGCGGATCCCCGGCCAGAAAATTTTATGCGACTCTCCCATGAATTCGCAGAGAAGACTAAACTTTTAACCTCAAATGTGAAAGAAAGCCTTGAAATAGTCAAAGACGAGGTTATAGGGGCTTCAATGGCAATGCTTGGGGACACAATATTCGCCCTCTCAGAGTATCCTGACACAAGCTTACCAGATCCCATCATAGCCAAAATAGACTCAAAAGGCGTCAAGTTCCTTAAATAACCAAAGGGTAAATTGGACGCTGCAAAAATGGTGAATATCAATAATGGATTAGAAAAACCCTCCTGTTATATGTGAAGTTCTTCCTCTGGGGAGATGTTAAAAAAATTATATATTGTTAATCAACCCACACTTATAGTATATAAAGGATCAATCCAAACCTTGGATTTTCCCCATTCTGTGGGGGGTCCCCCTAAAATGATAAAGATAGTATATGACATTAGAATTTATAGGAAAACCCTCAAGGATCTTATAAGGGAAGACGATACCGTAGTAGAACTAGGATCACATGTAGGCGGTTCAACGAAGATAATCGCAAGAAAAAACCCAAGGGGGAGGATTATAGCCGTTGACAAGAGCCCTCAAGCATATGAGGCCATGAAGAAGCTTGAAATGGAATACCCACACCTCAAGTTCATCATGGGGGATGTTAGACGCCATGAAACCCTCGAGAAAGTCCACAAGGAAATAAAATCATGTGACGTCCTAGTAGTGGACCTTGGGGGTGGCTATCACCCAGACACAACATTCAAAGTATACTTCATATGGTCCTCAACACTAAAACCAAGAGCATCCATCATAAGGAACAGGGGACTGCTAGATTTTGCAAACTCTTCAAAGATGGATGAGGACCTAGCATCAACCCAAGGTTGGCTCGAATCAAGTAGCCAAGGTGGTGTGCCTCCAAGATTAAAAGAACTCAAGCTCTGGTCTGAAAAATTATAAAGGTAAGATCGGGGAGGTAAATAATATGATAGGTAAAATAATTAGAATGGAAAGAATAATAAACCGTGAAACAGGCAGAACAGTCATAGTACCAATGGACCACGGGGTCTCAATAGGCCCAGTCCCCGGCCTACTGGACATGACACAGATAATAGACCAGGTAGCCACAGGCGGAGCCAACGCAGTCCTAATACATAAAGGGATAGTTGTAACAGGACATAGAGGATACGGGAGAGACATAGGCCTGATAGTCCACCTTTCAGCCAGCACAAGCCTAGGACCAGACCCAAACCATAAAGTCCTCGTAACCTCCGTAGAAAAGGCCCTGAAACTTGGAGCAGACGCGGTATCAGTACACGTCAACGTAGGATCCGAAAGAGAACCTGAAATGTTATTAAAACTTGGAACAGTAGCGGAAACCTGTGACGAGTGGGGGATGCCACTCATAGCAATGATGTACCCAAGAGGCAAAAAAATCAAAGACGAACACGACCCAGAAGTCGTTAAACTCGCAGCAAGAGCAGGGGCAGAACTCGGAGCAGATATCATAAAAACCAACTACACAGGAGACCCTGACACATTCAAAGAAGTTGTTGAAGGATGCCCAGTACCAGTAGTCATAGCAGGAGGACCCAAAGTCGAAACAGAAGAAGAACTACTACAGATGGTTAAAGATTCAGTGGAAGCTGGCGGGGCCGGAGTAGCCATTGGAAGGAACATATTCCAGGCAGAATCCCCAAAAAACATGACAAAGGCCATAGCAGCCATAGTACACGATGAAATAGAAGTCGATGAAGCACTCAAAATGCTATAATATGTAAACAACCCATTTAGGGGGGGCCTACAAGCGACCCTTAAATATTAGGATAACAAAGTATGCCAGTGGGGACACCACCACACAGTTTTCATTTTAGAATCCCACAATCACAACAGGAGGGATGGAGGCCACCAGGAGACCCTACGAGGGAAGGCTTTCATTTTAGAATCCCACAATCACAACCCTATGCTCCTGACACTGAAAATTTAGAACGCCTTCAACGGCAAGTACCCAAACATAGCTTTAAAATCATTTGGAGGTGAAAAGCCCCTCCGGATAAAGTCTCCAGTAGGGGCATGGAAGATGAAATTTGCTTGGATAAAAACGCCAGAAACCGAATGGGAAGAGAAAAAAACCTTCATAACCACCGCTCTCGAATCGGGCATAGACCATGTGCTAGACCGGGAAGACATTGAAAGGATACACAAACTTGGAAACATAAAAGTCATAGCCGATGACGAAGACGCCGACATCATACTAGTAGGGGTTAACGGTGAAGGAGACGGCACATTCCCACTACCCAGCAACCTAGAAGATTCAAAGGATATCATGGCCGCAAAGAGCCTTAAAAGGCAGGGAAAACCCATAGCAGCCTACGTGGAGATAAAGGGTAAAAGGTATGAGGAGCTTGCAAGGCTCCTTGGCAAGACAGTGGACTACCTCATCCTAGTAGGAAAAGACTGGAAGATAATACCCCTTGAAAATATAATAGCAGACCTCCAAGGTGAAGACGTTAAACTAGTAGCCGCGGTAGCGGATGAAAAAGAAGCTAAAACAGCCCTGGAGACACTGGAACATGGAACCGATGGGGTTCTCATAGAACCAGAGGACCCATCACAGATAAAAAAGATCGCGAAATTAATCGAAGATATAAAGATGGGCTACTATGAACTCAAATCAGCCACTATAACAAGGCTAGAACCGGTAGGATCAGGTGACAGAGTCTGCGTAGACACCTGTTCAATAATGGACATTGGAGAGGGAATGCTCATAGGCTCCTACTCCCAGGGACTATTCCTAGTCCACAGCGAATCCCTAGAAAGCGAATACGTAGAATCAAGACCATTCAGGGTTAACGCCGGCCCAGTACATGCGTATGTGATGACACCAGGCCATAAAACCAAATACCTTTCAGAGCTTGAAGCAGGAGATGAGGTTTTAGTTGTTGACAAGGATGGGAAGACAAGACCGGCCATAGTTGGCAGGGTTAAAATCGAAAAGAGGCCCCTACTCCTTGTAGAGGCGGAATATGAGGGCATGAAACTGAGAACATTACTACAGAACGCCGAGACCATACGCCTAGTCACCGAGAAAGGCGAGCCAGTGTCGGTCTCAGAGTTAAAAGAGGGTGATAAGATACTAGTATATGTTGAAGAAGCTGCAAGACACTTTGGAATGGCCATAAAAGAGGCTATAATCGAAAAGTAGGGTGGGGTAATCTACGTATAAGGTGGAGATTATAAGCCCCCAGGAAAAGGATAATAAGCTTGAGGAGCTTGCAGAGAAGGTATACTTCGAGAGGAAAGCTAACATTCATGGTGCCTGTGTCAAACTTTTAACAGATAATAAAAGTTTCAAGGAAGAGTGGGAGGACAATTTCAAGTTCATGAACGAGGATATAAGACCCCACGCTAAAGTATTCACAGTAGAAGATGGGGGACCCTTCAAGGTATTCTATGAGCCCCTCTCTAAGACTAGCATAATCCTCAACTGCGACTATTATGGTTGGGTTAAGAGCATAGCACTCGCCACCATCGCAGACTTCTTCGAAGACTACCATTCAGAGCATAGAAGATACTCTGTCCATGGTTCTGCTGTTGACTGTCGCGGGCAGGCCCTGGCGATCATAGGACCCCCTGGAACCGGGAAGACAACACTCACCTATGGTCTCTTGTTAGATCATAGGTATAGTTATGTTTCTGATGACTGGTTTTTCACCCGCATATTCGAGAATGGTATAATGGTATACTCCTCAGAGAAAAATTCTTATATACGTGATGATATAGCAGATTCCTGGGGGGAATACAAGGATCTTATAGCTGAGGTGAGCTTGGACAAGAAAAAGAGGGGGATAGCTGATGTTAACAGGTTATTCAATGGTAGGATCAGAGAATCATCCAACCTCGAGGCCATAGTACTCCTTAAGAGAGATGCTGAGGATGAACCATTCAATAGGCTTACAAGCAGAGAAGCCCTCAATTATATGAAAGAGAATGACTTCTGCAACCCCCACCAACTTATAAGGGATGAGAGGAAATATAAGCTCAGACTAAAATTTTTCAAGGAAATATTCCAAGAAATAGAAGTCTACCTACTCAACACTATCGAAACACCCCACAAGAGCCTGGAAAGGATAAAAAACATACTATGAGGTCAAAATTATGGGGAAAATAAGAAGTTTCCTTGCAATTGACGTGGACAACCCACTCAAGGACAAGATAATAGAAGTCCAAAGGATCCTAGAAGAGGCTGACGCCCAGCTAAAGTTTGTAGAACCAGAAAACCTACATTTCACCCTAAAATTCTTCGGCCAAATAAACAATAATATGATAGAAAAACTTTCAAGGACAATAAAGAAAAAAATAGGATCATACAAGCCATTTAAGCTTAAAATAGAAGGCGTGGGGGTCTTCCCAAATAAAAATTATATGAGGGTAATATGGCTAGGAGCCAAGAACCCCGAAGAATTCTCAGAAATCCAAAAAACACTCGACGAAGAATTCAAAAGACTAGGATTCAAGAAAGAAAAAAGCTACATACCACACCTTACCATAGCCAGAGTCAAAGGGGGAAAAAACAAAGACAGGCTACTGGAAAAGATAGAAGAACTTGAAAACGTCCAAATAGGGGAAATGCAAATAAAAGAATTAAAACTAAAAAAAAGCGAACTCAAACCAGAAGGACCCACATACACCACCATTAAAACATTCAAACTATGATAAAATGGACTACCAGAAAATACTCTCAAAGATAACACCAACAAGACAAGAAAAAGAAGCTATTAAAAGATTCACCAACAAACTAATCAAAACAATAAACCAGATAGCAGAAAAAAAGAATATAAAAGCCAAGGCCACCCTCGTAGGATCAGTCGCCAAGGGCACCTGGCTCAAAGGGGAAGCAGACATCGACATATTCATAAAATTCCCCCTCGAAACATCAGAGGAAAAACTCAAAAAAGATGGCCTACAACTCGGCTATGAATGCATAAAAGCCATGAATGGTAAAGCAGAGGAAAGATACGCCGCACACCCATACGTCACCGGGCACATAAAAGGATACGAAGTCGATCTTGTACCATGCTACGATATAAAGGACGCCTCACAACTCAAATCAGCAGTAGACCGGACAATACTACACACAAGATACATCAAAAAAAACCTAAAAAAAGAACAGATAAAAGAAGTATTATTACTCAAAAGGTTTATGAAGGCCCTGGGAGCATACGGATCAGAATTCAAAGTAGGGGGATTCGCAGGTTACCTCTGCGAACTACTCATAATAGTATACAGGAACTTCGAAAGAGTGTTGGAAGCCGCTGCACTGAAATGGAGAAAAGGCCAAATAATAGACATCGAAGACCACGGCACCGGCAAATACTTTAACGATCCCCTAATCGTCATAGACCCCATAGACAAGAACAGGAATGTTGCAGCAGCACTCACACAACAAAAACTTTCAGAATTCATAATAGTGGCGCGCAATTTCCTAGAAAACCCAAAAGAAGACTATTTCCAAGAAGTGGAATACTCACATGATAAGGAGAAAATCCAAACCAAATTCAAGGAAAGAAAGAGTAAATGCATCATCCTAGAATTTAACCCCCCCAATGTGCCAGCAGACACCCTATACCCCCAACTGAAAAAAACCATGGACACTCTAGTATCACACCTTTCAATGGAAGGATTCAAGGTGAACAGGAGCTCCTACTGGACTGACGAGGAAAAAAATAGCCTGATTATATTTGAATTTGAAACATGGAAGCTACCAGCCTACAGAAGACATATGGGGCCTAGGATCTGGTCAAGAAAACACACAAAGAGATTCCATAAAAAGTATGGTAACAGGATCTGGGTAGAAGGCGACCGCCTTTTCGTAGAGAGGAAAAGAAAAACAACTAAACCAGAAACATGCCTCAAAAGCCTCCTCAGGGGAGTGGAATACCTGGGAGTTGGGAAACACGTGAAAGAGGAGCTTAAGAAAGGTTACAGGATCCTTGACATAAATGAATACCTCAAGGGCGAACCTTCACAAGAAGTCCTAAGATTCCTAGATGCTTTCCTAGATCCCGGGAAGCACCTGTGGAGATCCTAGACTCTTTCCTTAACAAAATCCGGCACAGCATCCACTAGGGGGTCGAAACTTTCAAGATCCCTCACATAGGTGCAGATCATACTAACTTTAGAATGTAATGAACTGGGAAGCCTCAATATCCTCTTAAGGTCAACTGTCACCCTAGCATCTACCAGTTGAAGATTCAATTTCGCAACACCCCTTACGAGCTTATCATACACCCATTCAGGTCCTACGATACCCTTAAATTCACCCCACTTATCGGATTTTATAAGATCCCTATATTCCAGGATTTTATTCATCGTCTGACGTGTTATACCCTCGATTTTTTCATCTCCACTCAAGTGCAAGATAATATAACGGCTCCTCTCCGTGAAGACACTAGGATAACCCAACGGGACCATGAAATGATCCAGACCATGTATACTACCATCCAAGCCCGTGTATGACAAGTCCGGGACGTCTCCACCTATAACATATCTTAGTATCTGGCTTCGAACCTCAGAATCTAACTTAAGTACAACAGGATCTAGTACACGTATATGATAGCCCCTACCAGAGTATATAATATGGATTTCTTGTAGGCCGAGATCGTCCCTTAGGGTGTCTGTGATCATGGCCACTATCTCCTTAGCCTGGTCAAGACATTTTTCGCATATGTTATCACATTTACATGGCCTTACTGGGATGTCCTTGGCGTCAACATCAAAGACCAGTTCCGATGATATCCAACCTTCACGTTTCCATGGCCTATCATATAATGCTACGGAAGAGTAGGCGGCATATGGAGCCCTATACCTTAGGAATTTTGTGAAGAGTTTTTCGTCACGGAAGAACCTGTACCTGTCACTGGGGCCCTGGCCTGTATGGTCGAATCCGAATTCTCTAAGGTGGATATTTTCCCTTATAAAATCTGGTATCTTTTCTATTCTCCATTCCCTTGTATAATATTTTTTTCTATCTTCGGGTGTTGCCTCTTGGAATATCCCTATCACCCTCTTCTTTTCTTTTTTGCCATCTTCTCTTGTTGTAGTATGTGAGGGGGTTTTGTATTTTTTCGCATAAACTGTCGGGTTTACATAATATTGGTAGGTGTATTTTTATCTTTTCACAGCTCATTGGCGTGTACCATTTAGTCTCCCCCTCATTTTCTAGGCTTGGTGTTTCATGTAATCCGAAGCCTAGTTTTGCTGTGATGTTAAGTTTTTCCTGGGGGTCGTCCTGGAATAGTGGTGGTCTGCAATTATCAGCAGCCTCATATATTATTGGCAGTATTTCATTTAAGGTTATACTAAGGGTTGGGTCGAAGTCTGAAACCTTGTGGGGTTTCCTCTCCTTGAAGACGGCAGGGTATAATCTTGCATAGGATAAAAACCCGGTTAGTAATAATACTATGGCGTCGTTCCTGTTACCGGCTTGGACGCCCTTTATGGTATTCTTTATACATGGTGGGAAGGCGTCAAAGTCTAGTTTGGAGGCTTTTAACGTTCCCGGGCTGGTTTTCCTTGGGATGAAGAATTCTCGACTTATCCTCTCCCTGATTTTCTCGGCTAATTCGGCTAGTATGGGGTGTGGTTCTATCTTCGCGGCCATCTCATGGATTTTATAAATGTATTCTTGGGTTTCTTGCATTATAAGTGCTGGTATGATATTTTCCCTTATGGATTTGACTATTTGTTGGGTTCTCCCAGTAGCTGACTTGTCTAGGATGACTTTACCATCTTTGAGGATTAGCTCGGTTAATTTTATCCTCTTATTTTCTAGAAGTTTTTCTAGTTTGGTCCAGTGTGGTGTTTCACTATCTAACATTTCCCCTAGTATCCCGGATATTACTCTCTCCCTTTCCCGATTTTCCATCCTCGAGAGTCTTTCTTTCACGATCTCGGCCTCTAATTCTATGAATATGCGGCTTTCCCTGGAATTTGGGTTGAATTTCGCCCCTATGGCCTGTGCGAGTATATGGAATGCTATAACATCAAATTCTGCTATTTCGGGGTTGAAAAGGAACCTATAATATCCTGGCTGATACCTTCGACGGCCCCTCTTTTCCAAGTACCATTCAATCCTTTTAAGCGAAAGTTCCCAGAGGCTTCCCGGTATCCTAGAATCATCATCAAGTCTCTGACCACGGGTATATTCTATGATACTAATGAGCCTTGCATCCTCTTCTATGATCTTGTCAAGATCTCCACTATCCCTTACAAGCTCTTTTGCCTCTTGTGAGAATGGGTTTATGAAAAACATCATATTATTAGTCTCCCCTTACCTCATAAATTTAGGTGCATCCCCCATTGTTAAGGGGAGGACCCCAAAAAAATATTCGATGTGGGATTTTTTTTATTGTCTTGATCGGTTGGTCTCCTTGGTCTGGTTGGTCTCATTTTGTATTATCGTCGTATTGTTTGTTACGGGGATTGCACGTTTTTGCAACCATACTGGTTGGAATGTGGGATCTCCTATGATGTTCATTTTCTCTTCTGGTGTTTTTATGATTTGCGGCGCTTCTATCCTTGGAACTTCCGCAAATAATACTATGGCTGATGCTGATCCGTAGGCTATTAGCGCTATCATTAATATGATGAATATTCTCCCAAGTTTTCCCGGGTTCAAATTTATCAAACCCCCAATATCTTCTTTTTTTAATCTATAAAATAAAGATAATGGCCGAGTGGAGATCCCATGGGGTTTTGGATTTAGATGGAAGGGGTTATATGTGAATGATTATAAGATTATTTTTTATGGGTTCTCGGTCTTTGAAGAGGGGATTTTTGAAAAAATGTGAGGAGTTTGGGATTGGCTTTGTGGGTTTCGCGCCAGTTGAAAGGTGGGAGGATCCTCCAAGGGAGCTTCCTCACAAGTTTTCTAGGTGGATGCCTGAGGAGTTCTATCCCCGGTCGATATACCCAGAGGTTGCTACTGTTATTGTGATAGGGTTCCCCATCCAGTTGCCTATATTGGAGACCGCACCATCTATCTATTATCATGAGTTATATAAGACTGTGAATTCTCTTTTGGATCTGCGGGCTTATGAACTTTCGGTTTTTTTAAATGAGGAGGGTTATCCTTCTATTTATCTGCCGAGGGATGGGTATGCTACGGTGGAAGTGTTGCTTGAGAAGCCCTTTGCTTTTTTCTCCCATAAGCATGCTGCTTATCTTGCGGGTTTAGGCTCTTTTGGCTTGAGTAATCTTCTTTTGACTCCGGAGTATGGGCCGAGGGTTAGGTTCACTTCAATATTCACGGGTGCTTCTATAGATCCTGACCCTTTAAAGGTTGATGATTTATGTACAAGGTGTCTTAGGTGTGTGAGGAGTTGTCCTGTGGGCGCCATACAAGTGAAGGGTGAGTTTCCGCCGCCTATAGATAAAAAACTTTGTGCTATGAGGAGTGCGGAGCTTTGGAGTAAACATAAATCGCCTTGTGGCATTTGTATCAAAGTTTGTCCTGTGGGTGAGGATAGGAAATTATTTGATCGAATGGATATGTCAATATATGATGGTGAGGGTCCGGTTGAGTATAGGCGGGCTTGGGATCATGTAAGAAGGTATGGGACACTTTAGATTTTATTTTTTTGGCATGGTCCGTAAGGTTTATATATGGTGTGTTTTCTAAAACAATATTGTCGGAAGAAGGCTTCCGGTTTCCGATAAGTTTTGGAGGGAAAAAATATGAACACACCCATAAACCCCGGCGACACAGCCTGGATACTAATATCAACAGGCCTAGTACTACTCATGACAGTACCAGGAGTAGCCCTATTCTATGGCGGACTAACAAAAAAAGAAAACGTACTAAACACAATGTTCATGTCCATCATAGCATTCGCAATAACAAGCATAATCTGGGTACTCTACGGCTACCCGCTAGCATTCGGCGGAGACATACACGGCATAATAGGCAACCCAACAAACATCCTCATGAACAATATCAACATTAACACCCCCGCAACACTTGCACCAACCATACCAGCCCTAATCTACATAGGATTCCAATTAACCTTCGCAGCCATCACCATAGCCCTAATATCAGGTGCAGTAGTAGAAAGGATGAAATTCTCAGCATGGACAGCATTCGTCATACTCTGGGTAAGTTTAGTATATGTACCAGTGGCACATTGGATATGGGGTGGGGGCTTCCTCGGCCAACTTGGCGCACTCGACTTCGCAGGTGGCACAGTAGTACACATAAACTCTGGTATAGCAGCACTAGCCCTAGTATACCTACTCGGTAAAAGAAAAGACACAAGACTCCTACCACACCATCTTGGATACTCAGTGATAGGCGCATCACTCCTATGGTTCGGCTGGTTCGGCTTTAACGCTGGCTCAGCCCTAGCAGCCAACGGCCTCGCAGCATCAGCATTCCTCGCAACGAACACGGCAACAGCAGCAGCTATGATATCATGGATAATCCTAGATTGCATTAAAACAGGCAAACCCACACTACTAGGCGCAATATCCGGTGCAATAGCAGGTCTAGTGGCCATAACACCAGCAGCAGGTTACGTGACAATACCAGCAGCCATGATAATAGGCCTAATCACAAGCATATTCTCATACCTTGCAATATCCAACCTAAAGCCAAAGCTTGGATATGATGATGCACTGGACGTGTTCGGTATACATGGAGTCTCAGGCCTCTGGGGTTCAATAGCAACAGGCCTATTCGCAGCCCCATTCGTAAATGAACTTGGAAAAGGCCTATTCTATGGCAACCCTGGACAATTACTCGTGCAAGTACTAGCAGTGGTAGTTGTAATGGCCTATTCATTCATAGTGACATTAATCATAGGTAAACTATTGGATGTGACGATTGGATTACGAGTATCAGAAAAAGAAGAAATAGAAGGACTTGACACAAACCTACATGAAGAGACAGGATACAGATTATAAAGGGGGAAGCAAATTGAAAGCTATAACCGCGATAATAAGACCCGAAAAACTTGAAAAAGTTAAAAATAACCTTGTTGAGGTAGGATGTTATGGTATGACCGTGACCGAAGTAAAAGGGCGTGGCAGACAACTTGGCATAAGAGAAAGCTATCGTGGAAAAGAATACCATATCGACCTATTACCTAAAACACGCCTTGACATAATAATAAACGATGATAAAGTCGAAGAAGTCGTGGACACCATAGTGAAAAGCGCCCAAACAGGTGATATCGGTGATGGTAAAATCTTCATATTACCAGTAGATGACGTGATAAGGATAAGAACAGGAGAAAGAGGAGAAAAAGCCGTTTAAATAACCCCCCATGGGGGATTATACTTTTTTAAAATGAAAGGGGGGTTCACCATCCCCTTTCCTGTAATCTTTCAGAATCTGAAAGTTCACTTATTTCTATGCCTGGCATAGCCGCTCCCAGTCCCCTTGAAACCTCCAATAGGATATCTGGTTCATCGTAGTGTGCTGTTGCCTCTACTATAGCCTTTGCATAGGCTTCTGGATTCTCTGATTTGAATATCCCGGATCCTACAAACACGCCATCAGCGCCCAGTTGCATCATGAGAGCCGCATCTGCGGGTGTTGCAACACCACCAGCTGCAAAATTCACAACTGGTAATCTTCCAAGTTTAGCCGTCTCTCTTACTAGCTTGAGTGGGGCTTCTATTTTCCTCGCGAATTCCCAGAGTTCTTCTTCCTCCTTGTTTTTAACCTCCCTTATCTGTCCCATTATTATCCTCATGTGACGGACGGCCTCCACAATGTTACCAGTGCCTGCTTCGCCCTTTGTCCTGATCATAGCAGCCCCCTCGTCTATTCTCCGCAGAGCCTCCCCAAGGTTCCTCGCACCGCAAACAAAGGGTATCTTGAACTTCTTTTTATCAATGTGGAAGCGTTCATCTGCTGGGGTTAAAACTTCGCTTTCGTCTATCATGTCAACTCCAAGGGCCTCAAGTATCTGGGCCTCCACAAAATGGCCTATTCTAACCTTTGCCATAACTGGGATGGTCACCGCATCCATTATCTCCTCTATCTTGTTTGGGTCAGCCATCCTGGCAACCCCACCAGAGGATCTTATATCAGCGGGAACCTTCTCAAGGGCCATTACCGCGACCGCCCCAGCCTCCTCTGCTATAATTGCCTGTTCACTATCCACCACATCCATTATAACGCCGCCCTTGGTCATCTTTGCAAAACCTTTCTTGAGAACTTCAGTACCATGTAACATAAAATCTGACCCTCCCATTTTAGGAACATTCTCTGTGATAATAGGTTGACCTTGAAGGCATATAATATTATTCCCCACCATAGAATAGTATATCATAGAGGGTGAGGGAAACCTATATATAGAATCATCCCCCATAATACCGGGAATAGGAGTGATTATTTTGGTTGCGGAAACACTTACGGGTTCGATATTCTATTCTCATGTTATACCAGCTATCCTCGGATTTCTGAGCATAATCCTTATCTGTGATGGTATGATGGATGAGAACAAAAAACAAGTACTAGTAGGGGTAATCCTATTCTTCGGGGCGGGACTCCTACCCTTTATCATACTCCGCGCCGTATTAGGAGTCTAGGAGTTTGCCTTCTATTTTTTCCGTGGCCACCCATGAGGCGAACTCCCCAGCCTCCCCTGGGGGTCTTTTCTCCCTCATATGAATGTAGGCTGCCATGTATACGTCGCCTAGGCCTGTTGGGTCAAGGATCCTACTTGCAGGGACGGCTTTTATCCTCCATATTCTCCCATTAGAGTATATTATGGAGCCTCTCTCGCCACAAGTGATTATGGTCTCTGATGGTCCCATGGATCCTAAAAACATTGCAGCTTCTACAAGGTCGGGTTTGAAGATCCCGGCCTCTTCTTCGTCAAGGAACACTTTATCAACCATTCCAAGTATTCCCTTAATATTCTCTGGTGGCCTGAGGTATACTCTACCATCCTTTCCCCTTCTCAGATAACCTTGCAGGCCCAGATAGATATTATCCTGTTGGTTCGCTATAAATTCGAGTGTCTGGATTGGTATATCAGTTGGCACCAGAGGGTCTAGGATTATACCATCCCATTCATATTTGATCATGGGTTTTATGTCCTTTGCTGTGATCGGATTTTTTGCGAAATTTGATCTTTGCATCCTCTTTCCATGGTTGAAGTATCTGTTTTCAAATTCTAGCGTATTATCTCCCCAGAGGGGTATTATCATAGTCTCTTGGGGGAACTCATCCAAGAGTTTTTTATCCTCCCTTGAAAGGGTTATGATAGCTGCGTGTTCTATTCCAAGTTTTGAGAAGACCTTTGATTGGTAGTATACTGGCCCCCCTACCTTCAAGATCTCATTACCTTCTATGATGTTTTTGTCCTGGGTTACTGGGCCTATTAGCAGGTATCCCACTGTTGGTTCACCTTATGTATAATGGGATTTTTCCCTGGTGGAGTGCTGTGCCAGCAAGCACCTTTCTTATACCCATAGACAATAGTGTCCTTATATCCTGGACTCGTATACCCCCACCTGGGATTATGTCAAATTTTTCAAATTTTTTTATGAGTCCCCTGTTGATGCCTTGTTGGGTGCCGACCCTTGATAGGTCTAGTAGTATGAGTTCTCCCGGGTCTAATTGGATGAGCACATCCCTGAATTCTTCTAGTGTCATGTTAAGGTTTTTAGAATATAATTGGCCATTTTTTGTATCGACACTCACCACTATCCTTGACCTTGGGAAAACCTCAAAAATTTTTTCTAATTCGTTGATGTCCTTTAGGGTTTCTGTGGCGACTATCACCTGCCATGCTATCTTTAAACCAAATTCAAAACCTTTAAAGTCACGGACTCCGAAGTCTACCATTACAGGTATTAGGTGGTTTATCTCCTGGATAAGTTGGATGTTGGAGCCCTGGCCTGTGATGGCGTCAAGATCGGCTATGTATATTCTCCTTGCCCCGGCCCTTTTTAGGGATAATGCTATCTCCACGGGATTTGGGGATGTTGCGAATATGCTCTCTAGTGGCTTGTATTCTTCTCTTTTCCCGGATTTTCCTGTGACTGCTAATGAGCCCATCAAGTCCAAGACTGGTATGACTTCCATCATCTTAGGCTCCTTGTACCATGATGAGTTTACCTGTCTGGGGGTCCTGGTAGACTGTGCCTAATTGTACCATGCCCGAGCCGGATCCCGAGACAACCTCGGGGGTGGTGTTAAGTTCTTTCCCCTGTTGTATTTCAACTACCTGTTTAATGGCTTGCATGGCCGCTTGGCGTTCTTCCGGTGACATGCTAGAGAATACAACAGTTTGCATGTTCCATGAGATTACTAGGAAGATTAGGAAGCCCACTGAAAGTACTAGCATTGCATCTACTATGTTGGCCGATCCTGCCATGGGGTCCTCCTCATTTTGGCCTCCAAGCAGCCTCCGCCGTCGTCGGCGTAGCATCCTTCATCACCTCTAGTATTGTCTCTGCTAATGCTTCAAGATTGGAGAGGTATTCTTCATACCATCTTCTTCTTATCTTGGATATGACATATGATATTCCCCCTGCTGCGAGGCCCACGACTGTGGTGTCAAAGGCCACGATTATCGCCTGTGCTAGTGTTTGTATGTCTCCTGCTCCGAGGGCTGCTAGTCCCGGGCCCATGGGTATGAGTGTTCCCATCAGTCCTAGTGTGGGTCCGAGTCTTGTTATTATATCAGTTTTTTCTAGGCTTTTGGCGATTTTTAGTTCTTCTGCTTCTATTAGTTTCCTTGCAAGGGCTTCTCTCGTATTTGGGCTCAAGTTCGTTGTTTTCGCGATTTCTGTGAGGATCCTTTTTTGGCTTTCAGGGATCTTTAGGGGTTCTATTATCTCTGTTATCTTTTCTGGGTTGCCCGGGTTTGACATTGAGAATATGGCATTTTTTATTTCATTTACTTCTATTTTTATCCTGTTGGAGTATTCTGAGAGCAGACCGCCCAGTGATATTATAGCATAGCCCATGAATAGTAGCAGTCCAACTATGACTGGTATGAGCAGGCTTTGGGAGACTACGTGGAGGGCTGCGCTTAATATTTCACTGCCTGGTACTGCGACCATGGTATATCACCTCAATTTAATCTATTAGTGTGCTATTTTTCCTGTTTATGAACATTCCAAATCCTATAAGGAGTATGGCGCCTATTATGGCATATGCTAGCGTTTGGGGGTTTGGGATTGTGATAGGGCTCATTTTCGAGGATAGTACAGTGTTTATGTTGGGCAAGACTATGGCTGATGCTAGGAAGTATAAGCCCGCGAATAACATGAAATTACCCAATAGTATCGGATATGGTCTTTTGGATGCCCTTGCTATGATCTTTGACGTGAAGTAGAATATTCCTATGAATATTCCCAGTAGTATCGCGGCGTATTTTCCTATTGTAAGGGCTGTGGCACCTATCAATGGTGCTATTAATATTATGCTGAGGGTTACGGCTCCGAAACAGCATGGGCATGGAGCTATCATCGCCAAGCAAGTGGTTGTGGCTGTGTTCTTTTGATGTTGTTTCCATTCTTTGATAGTGTAGGCTCCAGCCACTATTAGAATAGTTGCCATTACTATTGTCATTATGGACGCATATTCTGTGAAATATTGGTGTAATGTTTCCATGTAGGGGTTTGCCAAGGCTGAGAGTCCTAGTATCCCGGCTGCATAGGCTATTGCTATGGCCGCCGCCTTTTTCTTGGAAAGTCCCGCCAGTCCCATTGCTAGTCCTATTTTGGCGCCGAATAATAATATGACTGATAATATTCCTGCTTCCCATAGGATGTTTGCAAGATCCAATTTCTTCACCCTTTTCTGATTATATAATATTTAATATATAAATTGTATTATTACTATATTGGTTGATCAAGACCCCATAGTAATAACCATTTTTTTGTGCGAAACAAAGGAGATCATGGAGGTGCGAATATTAAAGAATTCATTATAAAAACGCAAAAGGGCCTAGAAGGAATCGCAGCATCCTACCTGCAGGAAAAACTCGAAGACGCGGACATTTGGATAACACCAGAAGGCTACTCGGGTCTAATCATCCTAAAAACATCAGATGACAAGGCTGTGGAAAAACTCAGAAGCATCCCAGAAATAGAAAGAACAATCCCAATACACTACAAAACAAAATCCAGAATAGAGAAAATCCTAGAAAAGGCGGAGAAGATAGCAGAGCATATAAAAGAGGGTGAAACATTCGCAATTAAAACAAAAAGAAGAGGAAAACATAACTTCACAAGCCTCCAAATAAACAAGAAACTCGGAGAAAAAATACTACAACTAACAAACGCCACAGTAAACCTCAACCTCCCAGACAAGATAATAAAAGTCGAAATAATCGGAGAAAACACTTACATATCCATCAAAAAAGGCAAAAAATGGAAAAAATACACACCAGAAAAAGAAAACGCGAGAAAACTATTCCACAAAACAACAATAATACAAATGCCATACTGGGGCAAACCACAAATAGCCAAAAAATTCGGAGAAAAAATAGGAAGAGCAGCCCAAGCCTACGAAGTCAAAGAACTCATAATAGCCCCAAAAGAGAAAATGAACGCCGAAGAATTGGCAGAATTCATAAAAGGCGTGAAAAAAGGGCAAAAATCAAGATATATGATACAAAAGAAAGCATACCCATGGCCCACAAAAGAAGTCCCAATAAGCCTATGGGACCTCTACCAGGCAACAAGAGACAAAAAAAGGAAAAAAAGGACAATAATAATGACAGACCCCACCAGGAAGCCAATAAACACGATAAAAGAAAACCTGAAAAAAGACCTGAGAAAATCAAAAGAAATAATCATACTCATAGGATCAAGAGAAGGAATACCCAGAGGACTATTCAAATTCGCAGACTACATAATAGACCTCACACCATACATAACATTCGCCACAGAACACGCAATACCAGCAACACTCACAACACTCTACCAACTCTACCAAAAAAAAAAGGAAAGAAAAAATAGGATAAAAACTTAGACCCTACCACGGCCACCAAAGAAATATCCCACACCAACAAGAACCACGAGGACTAATACACCCACGATCGCATATACTGGCAAACCAGCGCTTGCACCAGACATTCCACCAACTTTACTCACTTCATAGGCTCTACCAGATGACCTTGGACCTGCACCCCCAGCCGCGGCAACTCCTTGGGCACTTCCAGCTCCTGAACCGGTTTGTCCACCTGCCCGTCCTTGACCACCAGTATAACCGGGACTCACACCAGGCTGTGATGCCGTCCCAGGACTTGGTTGTCCTGGGGTGCCCGGCACACCTGGTTGTCCGGGAATACCTGGGGATCCTGTAGGTGCAAAGGCACTGTTTTGTGTAGCACCATAAATTTTCGCTTTAACCTGACTTAAAAGGTTAGGATTCACATAACCCATAGCCCACTGTATCATAGCAATATTACCGCAGCTACAGTCACAACAAGAAACACCATACTCTGAAATCGTCGAAGCCCACATATTACTTATACTCCTAAGAGTATTCTCATCAACTTTCCAGTAACCCAAATAGATGAGGTTTAGCATGGTACCAGTAGCACTTATCATAGCATATGCTCTGTTACCAGTTGAAAGCCAGGCCGTAGTTCCAATACCATAACTGTCTTTGAGGTATACATTGTAGGTTGTCTGCCATAATGAATTGTAAAACTCCTGTGAGGAACCTACTGGACTAGTGTATGTGGAGCGTGTAATCGTCCATCCCACAAGGTTAGATATAAATTTCCTGCTGATGTATCTGCCAGTGGGGTCGCTTTGCATCATACCCTTGATCCATTCAGGGTTGAAATAACGGCTTGCAGCCTCTTGACTTATGAAATTTTCAATCGTCAAAGCCCGTGGGGTGGCCCTGTTCCCATAACTTAGAACATACATTGCTGGTGCGCGACCGTTCACTCTTTCTATGGCGAGTGAAAGTCCACCCCAGTAATCAAAGAAGTCGTCATTGTCCAGTACGCCGTAGAGGTTGGTGTTTCTGCTCGTGTATACTGCTCCGACACCTGTGAGCGCCCTCTTGAAGACTAGGGGATTGGATGCACCCCAATAATTACTTGAGTATATGTTGCCCATTCTGTTAAGGTAGAAGTCTGCAAGTTGCATTCTGTCCTCCCATGTCCAACTTAACTGTATGCTCTTGGATATTCCTGCCCCGTAATCGTTCTCTGGGGGAGCGAATATTCTTGAGATTGCATACTCTCCAGCGAGCTCTGGTGTCATGTTAAGTGACATGTAATATTCAAAGTCTTCAACCCAATGTTTAGCCACATAATTGTAATCTAATGGCTCGTCACCGATACCATAGAATCCAACTGGCCCCAGTACATAATCCAGTGCCTTTTCTATCTTGTCTCCGTATTTTTGTTTGAGCGTCTGATTATCCAGGATCGTATAGTAGGATCTTGCCAGGGCTATTCTGAACGCCTTATCTAGTAGTCCGGCTTGTCTGCTGTAAAGATCCCTGAATAGGCCTGTTGTTATAACTACCACGTCGATCCTTTTTTTCTCCCAACCCTCTGGACGTATTAGGTCTTTAAGTTCTACATATTTCGGCATCTCCTTGAGTTTAGCGCCTCCTACACCAGCACTTGGAGAATCTGACCAGTCAGGTTCCATTCCAAGCAATACTAGTACCATTGATACTAGCGCGGCGTCATCGCGTGCTGTTTCTGTGCAGAATATCCCAACAGCTATTTTCTCCACAGTATCATTGAGGTTTTGCAATGTTAATAATGCGAGGGTTTTACCATATTCAAATGAGCTCCTCGTGGGTATCTCCGCTGCTTGATCCTGGAAGAAATTCCTACCAGTTGGCAGGGCGTCAGGGTTGCTCACTGGATCGTTACCAGCCCCTGGTGGGATATAACCACAATTTAGAGCATCTAATAGAGCTTCTATTTCAGCATCTATACTCTCATACACCCTCGTCGCATACTCCTGGGCTAACTCTAACGCCCTTTTCAGTCCGGCTGTTGGTGTGCTAGTTAGATTATCGAGTGTAGCATTCAAGCCATTTGTGATAACACTTTTCACAATCTCAATACACTTTTCCTGCACTTGCCCCTTTTGTATGCTGGTAAGGTTCTCATAAGATTTTCTATAGAACAAGAGGGCTACTTCATCATATAATGTTGTCTCTTCTGTGGCAGAAACTTGGAATGGCACTGAAAGTATTGAGGAGACAAGCATCGCCACCTCATCTTCTGTCCAATTCTTGCCAATAGCATGTAAACCATAAGGATACAATGTATCCTGGATTTGTCCCAAGTAATCCTCTATTGTCTCAACCAGCTTATCCCCATCCAATTTGTTGAGTGACACCCCCATTGTCATTTCTATGAGTTGTGTGAGATTATTCTCCTCTATTGTTTTCCTTATATTAGTGATTATCTCCGCCTTTGTTGATTCATCAGCACCATCATATTGGCCTACAAGAGCTGCTAATCTGGCATACCCACCATATAATCCCGTGAATGTTAATGGTGGTGTTAAGTGGTCTATTATCACTGCTGATCCTCTCCTCTTAGCCTGGATACCCTCTGCGAGTCCATCGACTATATAATAATAGATTTGGGGAGTGGCGCCTGTAACAACCTCTGGGAAGTCATAGGATGCTAACAGAACCTCTTTGCCGGGGAGCCACTCATAGGTGGCGTGTCTTCCAAGATGGACCATCGCATCAGTATTCTCTTGTAAATAGGCGTAAACTGCAAGGTACTGGTGTGGCGGGGCAACCACCATACTATGATAGAGCTTGTTAACATCCCCTTCCCATCCACGCTGAGGCTCTGGGCAAATGAAAATGTTACCAAACCATATCCCAGGGATTACGAAATACTTTGTACCATTCTTTTCTACCGTCATTATATCGCCGGGTGGTTGACCCCAACCAGACAAGCCACTAATGTTAAGTGCAAAAAACTGCCTCTTATATTCTAAAAACTCATTATAGTATCTTAGATCACCTGATAGGATATAGTTCTTGAGCGAGGCCACTATCTTATCCAGTAGGGGTATAGCCATACTTGTCTTGTTTTCTGGCAACAATGATACTATCCCATTGTACCATGAGTCTATACGGTCTTCCATACCTGTTGTATAATCTAATTCTATTGCCCTTTTGCATAACTCTCCAATATATCCTACAGGTCCCTCAATGACCTGGATCCTTGTAAGCTCGTCAAGTTTGGAGAACCATTCCATGTACTTGTCCACTGGGTAAAGTATTGCACCGTTCTCTACGAGTTTTTCAAGTTCTCCAGGGGCCCATGGGGCTACATTGATAGCCTTTCCTAATATCATATTATGGAGTATTGTCGTATTAGCGGGTATGCCCTCTACAGTGTACCCCTTTTCTTTTAGGATGTTGAGGAGGTTATAGATGCTCGTTATAACATCAAGGTAACTTGAGCCGATATTGTCCTTCCCTGGCGGATAATTATAGTAGATTAATGCCACTTTCTTTTCATTATTTGGCAGCCTTTTCAGGTTAACCCAGCCCTTTATTGTGTCTGCAAGGTGCTCAATATTCGCCGGTATTATCTTATAGAGGCTATAGGATAATCCAGTGTCCGGGTCTGTGACGGGCTCCGAATTGGTGGCCACAATCGTCGGATCTATGATCCCCTGAGCTTCAGGAACTGCTATGTGCCACCATCTATCGCCTGTAAGCTGCCTTAATCCTAGTGTGCTGAGCTCCCATTGTTCTGCGAATAAATAATCAGAGTGCAAGGCCTTGAATACTGGGACATTTATAAGCTCAAAGAATCGTGTAGTGCCTGAGAAGTAGTCACCGCCCAGACCATAAGCTGGCATACTTATTATAGCATCAACATATACCTTATACTTTGATAGGTTTTCGAAGAAGCTTTCAACATCGGGGGCGTCCGTGAATGACTCCACCATGACCTTCAATTGTTCTGGAGTGGCCCCATATGCCACTACCGGTATTACGTTAAATCCCCTGGCCTCTAGTGCATCGATGAGCGCATAATATGGTTGTAGCTTCTGGCTGTCCACGTACAATTTGCTCTCGAGGAGTCCTATGCAACCCGTGGCGTTTGCCTTGAAATACTTATTAGCGTATTCTGCAAGGTTTTCGTACCATCCATGTCGATATATCCCGTAGGGTTTTTCGCCGCTGACCGCCCATGTTGGCGGCTTCCAGTAGCCAGTGTCCGGTACTCCTATCAGGTTGAGGGCCCAGACGATCTGGTTGACAAATGCGTTCTTATTATTGATGTCCTTGTAGACTACTGCCATATTATACTCTGATGGGAATATGCTGGTAACATTAGAGGATGAGGTGTAATTTAATACCTTCTCGAAGTTGGTGCCCTTTTTCGTGTTATGATAATAGTCGATCAAGAGCTCATCTGGGATGTTAGAGAGGATGTATTCTCCTTTAATGTTTAAATATTTCATCAGGCTTGTATACGCTGGATTATAGACTATTGCAGGTTCTAGTATTAGAAATATGCCACTTGTCTTGTTGGTTATATGCGGGTGTGTGGAGAGCAGCCTTTGTAGGCGCTGAGATGCGCTGTCACTAAGATATTCCCCGATGAATATGTCACAGGCTGATAGGAGTTGCAGTAGTTCGTCGTCTGACATTCGAGATAATTGTTCACAGCTTCTGATTTGTATCTGAACCTTTTCCCTTATAGGAGCATATCCAAGAACGTTGCTATCATGAGCCGCCTGGTTGATGACTATAGCTTGCCCCTCATCGCTTATAATGAAAACTAGGATATTACCGCTCTTTTTAACTGTACAGGATCTGGTGAAATTGTTGTTTGTCTCGTTGATTTCTTGTATTCTGTTTTCTGGGTCTATGATGAGTTGTAGTGTGTGGGCGCCTACCGTCGTCGGAGTCCAATTAAAACTTATAGTAGTTGTCTGCCCACTAGCAAGCACAGGAATAACACAACTATCAACTTTCACACCATTATCAAGGAAATCAACCCTAACCTGACTCGCATTTACTGGGCCGATATTTGATATCCGCGCAGTAAACGTGTATGTCTCATTAACTATAAAATCAGCAACTAAATCAACACCTTTACATATGAGGTCAGGAAATGGCTGATTAACCGTTAAGGACAATGTTATGTTATTGTTTGTCTCGTTGATTTCTTGTATTCTGTTTTCTGGGTCTATGATGAGTTGTAGTGTGTGGGCGCCTACCGTCGTCGGAGTCCAATTAAAACTTATAGTAGTTGTCTGCCCACTAGCAAGCACAGGAATAACACAACTATCAACTTTCACACCATTATCAAGGAAATCAACCCTAACCTGACTCGCATCCTGATTACCCACATTCCCAACAAGGGCGCTGATAGTATATGTTAAGCCTTTATAGAATGTCCCTTGAACCTGCGATTGTATCCAAAGGTCTGGTTTTGTAATGGCCGGTGGCTTATACTTAACTTCAAGTAACGCTAGGATTACCTTATAGTAAGATCCAGTACCGTCATAAGTTAGGATATTATCTCCGTTGGGATTGAATTGTCCAGTTACATTCCATCTGTTCAACCCACTATAAGTACCTGTTAACTGAAAACCTGACAGTCTCCTCCCATTAAATGTGTATTGAGCGTCTTGACTACTCCCATGGACCACAGTGACCATGGCATTCTCTATTTTTTCAGCTGCAATACTCGACCTGAAGATAGTCTCCCCAATATAATTTTCCCCAGTACTCTGCTGGTAGTAATAATTGTCCACATCCTGGCCCATGTTAACCCAGTAAGCGATAGTATCAGTGCTCCCCGGGATATCATAGGCTACTACTAGGGTTATGAGTTTTATACGACCATCTGTGGTGCAATTAAAGGTTGTTACATTAGCCCAGTTTCTAGTCCCGGTAATGTTAGTCACATCATACCATAGTAGATAGTCACTTGTAACCCTCACAATATGATCATTATATTGAAGATACTGAGGAGCTTCTTCATCTAAGAGGGGATAAGTGTACCATGAAGATAGGTGTGTGCTCTCTAGCAGATGACCATTATATGTGACGTTCACATTAAGAGGATAATTATTCTGCATATGACCCTGGTATACGAGTACGTAAAGTTGCGCCCATGAAACACTCGCATTATTGGGCAGATCCCTGAAAGTATATACTACACTAGAATTACCAAGATTATTTATGCTATAGTCTGCCGATCCGTTAGTGCCAAGATAGGTGTCAACATAGAGTCCCCCACTTACGGTTCCATTCTTGGTTGTGTTAAGTTTTAAGCCTCCACAGTATGGATCAGCATAGGATGAAGAAATTAATGCGAATATGGCCACTGTTAGGATGATGACACCCAACAGTTTCTGAAATTTTTCCATATCTCCTCCCCCATCAAATTTCCTTTTTCATATTCCATCATAGGAGCCCAAAATAAAATAAAAAATTTGGGAAATTAGATTCTGACGTAATTGGGTAGTCTGTTGTTTGTTCCGTAGAATGCTATGATCTTGGAGTACATGTAGACCAGGCGCTGGAATGGTATCCTGCCAAGACTTGTACTAGCATAATTGGGTGCTCGACCATACCTTCCAATGAACGTCATGATATTCCCAGCAACTCGCAGATACTCTGACTTGTAAAGCCTGCCATGCCTATAACTTCCACCGGGTGATGGTGGAGGTGCAACACTCCTAGGATTGATTGGAGCCAAATTACCAGCATTTATATTGACCGTGGCACTTGTAAGCAAGTAGAGTAACTGTGCCATAGTATACTTCTGTCCTGCGATTGTCACAGAACTTGGCAGCCTACCATAACGCTCATAATATGATTTTATGGTATTAGCAGCCACTGCAAGATCAACTATCCTAACACCAGCACTTGATACGATTCTGACGTAATTGGGTAGTCTGTTGTTTGTTCCGTAGAATGCTATGATCTTGGAGTACATGTAGACCAGGCGCTGGAATGGTATCCTGCCAAGACTTGTACTAGCATAATTGGGTGCTCGACCATACCTTCCAATGAACGTCATGATATTCCCAGCAACTCGCAGATACTCTGACTTGTAAAGCCTGCCATGCCTATAACTTCCACCGGGTGATGGTGGAGGTGCAACACTCCTAGGATTGATTGGAGCCAAATTACCAGCATTTATATTGACCGTGGCACTTGTAAGCAAGTAGAGTAACTGTGCCATAGTATACTTCTGTCCTGCGATTGTCACAGAACTTGGCAGCCTACCATAACGCTCATAATATGATTTTATGGTATTAGCAGCCACTGCAAGATCAACTATCCTAACACCAGCACTTGATACAGTTACAGTCACTGGTTCAAGATTGTCTATCGTTACATTGTATACTCCGGCTTGTAGTGTCCTTGTGAATGTTACCGGTACTGTTTCTCCTGCCTGGACCGTTACTGTCCTAGTCTCAACCACAGTATCGTTGACCTTCAAGTTTGCAGTGTAGTCCCCTGGAACCTCACCAGTATTAGTGAGGTTAGCAGTGACTGTTATGTTAAGTGGTGCCACTCCACTTGTTGGGGACACTGTAAGGTTACTCACTGTTATATTAGCGGGTTTCAGGACATTTACAGTCACTGGTGGTAGATCGTCTATCGTTACATTGTATACTCCGGCTTGTAGTGTCCTTGTGAATGTTACCGGTACTGTTTCTCCTGCCTGGACCGTTACTGTCCTAGTCTCAACCACAGTATCGTTGACCTTCAAGTTTGCAGTGTAGTCCCCTGGAACCTCACCAGTATTAGTGAGGTTAGCAGTGACTGTTATGTTAAGTGGTGCCACTCCACTTGTTGGGGACACTGTAAGGTTACTCACTGTTATATTAGCGGGTTTCAGGACATTTACAGTCACTGGTGGTAGATCGTCTATCGTTACATTGTATACTCCGGCTTGTAGTGTCCTTGTGAATGTTACCGGTACTGTTTCTCCTGCCTGGACCGTTACTGTCCTAGTCTCAACCACAGTATCGTTGACCTTCAAGTTTGCAGTGTAGTCCCCTGGAACCTCACCAGTATTAGTGAGGTTAGCAGTGACTGTTATGTTAAGTGGTGCGACTCCACTTGTTGGGGACACTGTAAGGTTACTCACTGTTATATTAGCAGCCTTGTATTCTGTGATTAGTATTGCCTGGTATGCTACCATGTTGTCTCCGTTGCTTCCGTTGTTATAGCTCTGGAAGGCTAGTATGTTTGTGCCGTTGGTTAGTGCTTCTGTTACGTTGTATATGCTGAAGCCCATCTGTGTTGTGGCATTGTAGGCTGTCCAGAATCCAGGGTATTCCTGGTTGTTAACGTAAAATTTGCTCTTGTTAGCTTCGTTGGCTGATGCTAGTACTGCTATTATCATGGCATTGCTGGTTTTCTGGACATTATTGAATACAGCGTATGCTGTTGCTTCTGTATCATTTACACCATAATCTGGGCGACTGTATAGCATGTCTGCTTCCTGGTTGATCCATATCCTCTTGTAGGTTTCGTTGCTATCCTCGTAGATTATGATGATGTAGGAGCCATAAAGTGCTAGATTACTGGGTCCCCTTGTAAGGACTAGTGTGTTATCCTGGTTTTTCTGGAATTTGTCGGTTATATTGTAGACAACGAGCCCGGAAGGATAATTACTTGTTCCGTATCCTTTTGTGTCATTGTAGTGTGCGATTGGATTTATTGTTTCCCCATTAAATGTTGCGTTGAAGTCGATTGTACCGTTATTCCAAGTGTATGGCTGGTAGAGGAATGCTGCTTTTATGTTGGCATTTTCCGGCACAGGTAGGTCTGTAGGTGTCCAAGTGACGGTATAGGTTGTCCATCCACTACTCTGGTAGGTGGCATTGCCATGGGAGTAAATCAGGTTTATGTTTCCTTCGAATTCTAGCACTGTGATGATGTCACTACCATTGGTGTACCTTTTACCCTTGTATCCGTTGTAGTAGACCGTAGCTGTTGTCTCGTGACTGTTGTTGGTTTCATCGCTTTCTTCAACTTCATTGTCGCTATCCACTATGACTGTGATGTTCACGGGTTCTGCTATTGTTGGTGTGAAATCATCGAATGTCACATTGGTAGTTGAGTTTGCAGGTAAGCCCGTTATGGTCTTTGTCCTGGTGTAATCGCCTATTGTAAGTTTCACTTTGAATTGGCCTGCGTCTAGGTTTCCTTCGTTACTTATGGTTATGTTGATCATGTTGGGTTCGTTGGCGAATAATTCACGGTGCCCGGCCGCATTACCTGGATTATATGTAATGTTAGTGATTTTAAGGTCTCGTAGGAATGTTAGGGTCATGTTTTGGATATTGTTGGTGATGTTAGCATCTCTTATACTTGTATCTCCAAGGTGGTGTGTTGTATCATTGTATAGGATGGTTATGTTAAGCTGGTGGCTTCCCAGTGTGATGGTGATTTCCTGTGTTATTGTTTGTGATCCTCCAGGTGCTAATGGTCCTATCAGGTGCGTGGATTCCTGGGTATCATAGAATATTTTGACTGGGAAGCTTGCATTGGGGCTTATACGTGTGAGGTCTGCCTTTCCATTATTCTTAACCCTCACTTGTATAGTGTTAGTTGTTATTGTGACATTTTCGATCATGAGGTCAACAATTAATGGTTTCTGGTCCTGCTGGTATGGTATGTCTCCTATACCATCCCCGTTGTTGTCGTCTCCTGTGTAATCTGACCAGTAATTACCAGCCTCTGTCGTGTTCCAATTGTTATTACTTGGATCTCCTTCGGTCTGGTTTGTATTATTGATGAAGTAGTTATTGTATAGGAGGTTCCCTGTACTGGCCCCTATACCAGAGCCTGTCAATCGAATACCTTTCGTGTTTTCTCTGATGATGTTGTCATGGATTGTATGATTACCTCCACCTACTATGTAGATTCCATAGTTGCATCCTGTGACGTTGTTCCATGTTATTGTACAGTTCCTGGCATTGTATGGCCATATTCCATAATTGCAGTCTGTTACTATGTTGTTTTGTACTGTGTCACTGTTTAGTGGCACGATTCCATATCCCTGTTTGTTTGTCCCTATCAGGGTGTTGTTTATTATTGTATTGTTTCCTCCAGTTTCGGTGCGGATACCGCTTTTATCTGCAACATAGACTGTGTTATTGGCTATGAGATTGTTGCTACCCCCGATATATATAACTGACCTGGCTGAGCCCGGGTTTATTATATTATCTGTTACGATGTTGTTGCTACCTATTTGTAGCCCGCCACTTGTGATGTTATTGTACGCTATTGTGTTGTTACCATCCCCATATGCTATTATACCATAAAGACTGGCTTGCACGTTATTGTATCTTATTATACTATTGGTTATCCCATCATTGCAGTATATGCCAGAATGGCCGCAGTTTCCTATAGTATTATTTTCTATCGTATTCTCAGTGGTTGGCTGTCGGAAGATGATAGCTACACTGTCAATATCTGTTATCGTGCTATCCTTGATCGTTATCATGCTAGAATTGAAGATGTCTACTCCGAACCTGTTCTGGGTTAGAGTTACGTTTTCAATAATCGAGTTGGTTGTATTGACCAGTAGTATCCCCTGCTGTGAATTTGAGATGCTAATATCCTTTATTGTGATGTTCGTAGCGTTCACTAGTCCAATGAATCCCACATCACCTGTGAAGGTCATATCCTGGACGTTCATCAGGTAGTATATTGGTTTCCCATTGACGCTGTTGCTTGTGTCAATGTCATGAACAAATTTAGTGAATACCCCCAGGTTGCGCGTATTATTTATGATACTATTGTTACGGAGCATGCAAGCCTCTGAATTCACGAGTCTAATTCCATAATAGTTGTTGATAACAGTGTTGTTGATTAATGTGCAGCGGTCATATCCATCGACTAGTATCCCTGCAGCGCCAGAACCTGTGGCTCCTTGTATAATGAAGCCCTCGACGCATGTGTCATTCGCATTTACTTTGATAACGTTACTGCCTGTATTGCTTGCAATGAGGTTAACGACCCCATTGGCTTTTAATGTTAAAGATTTCGTCAGGCCTATGTTTTCTGTGTAGTTGCCCTCGCCTACGAGTATAATGTGACCATTCTGTGTTTCATTGTCATTTATAGCATCCTGGATCCTATCAAATGTCCTATTAGTTTGCAGGTTCAGGACCCTTGCAACTGTTATGTAGCTTGTTAGTGTGTCCTCTCCTCCAGGACCCTTCACCGTGAGAGTTACAGTATACTCCCCGGGTTGTGTGTAAATGTGGGTTGGGTTCTGCTCGGTACTGTTAGTTCCGTCACCAAAATCCCAAAGCCATTCAGTGGCCCCAGTTGACAAGTCCTGGAATTGAACAGTTAATGGTACAACTCCAATCGTTGGACTGGCCGTGAAATTAGCCTTTATCTCCATTTCATATTCTACCAGTAGTATCTGGAGGATTGCCCCCATGCCACCGGAATCTGTTCCTTGTATAGCTGCTGTGTTGTTTTCTGGTCGGAGTCTTCCCGTAACATTGAAAACCTCTGGATATGATGTCTGGGAGTTCCCTTGCCATACCCCTGATGCTAGTAGTTGGTCATTAAAGTATACGTTTCCCTCGTTTGGACCCGCGTGGGTTGCCCAGGCATAATAGGTGGCATTCTTAACCTTGTTGGTGTCGATGGTGCCGTTGAAGTTGATGTATGCTATTGTTTCATCAGGACTTGTCCCATATGTTGAACCTAACAGTAGGATGTCGTATTCTTCTGCTAGGAATATTTGTCTCCTTGATCCCGTGTCATTGTAGATTACTAGGAGTGTGAACGGGTACATGCTGAGTGTGTGGGTCTGCATTGATGCCGGGACTGATAATGTTACGTTCACCACATTCTCCTGGTTTGGTTTGTAATATTCTGTGACATCATAGACTAACAGACCATATTTGTAATTAGCGTAGCCTCCGAAGTTTGACTGGTCCCAGTACCATCTTGTGTAGTTTCCTGGTTGGAATATGGCGTCGTTAAATTGTATTGTGAGGTATGTTGTCGCGGCACCCTCCCATGGTAGTGTGCCCTTGTTATCCCAGTTATATGGTGCATACAAGTATGCTTTAACTGGAATGGCACCGTCTGGTATGCTTGGTTGCGTGCCATTAAAGATTACCGTGTAATTTGACCATCCACTTGTTCCACTTGCATAGGTTGTGGCCGGCTGCGCATAATATGCCATGCCATACTGACCATCATAGACCTCCACTGTGTTAATGTCTGAGCCATTATAGGCCCACCTTTTCCCTTTGTATCCATTGTATAATATTAGGGCGTTTATTGTTCGTTCATTGTTCGCCTCATTAGTCTCTGGGATTTCATTGTATGGGTCTATGACAACCCTGTAAGTCAAGTTCTGATTATTGTTACCATAGAGCGTCTCTGGAGTGGCGGGTCTAATCGTAGGATCCGTTATATTACAATTTACTTGGCCATTGGGTCCTATGGATGGTATGGTTGCAGTTGCAACTAACACGTCATTGGCATAAAGGGCTAGTGTTGCTGGTGGTGATGTTCCCGTGCCATTGTTTCTGATTGTGCATTGTATTGTATTGTTCTCTAATACAAATGCTGCTCCACCTTGGAGACTTGCTATTTGGAACCTTAAATCTATGTTTGGTGTGTAGGTTACTTTCTGGATTGCTAGGATGATTTTGTAGTAGCCTGATAGTCCTGTGCCTGGACTTTTATGATATGTGAAAGTGTTTGTCTGGTTAACATTGTAGTATCCTGTGATGTTCCATATTTCATATCCACTGTAGCTTCCCCGTCTTTCGTATGTGCCATTTGGCAGATTATTGCCATTGTAGGTGTAGATTCCATCAACGCTTGCTGCATGGACTATCATCAGGGTTGCATCTTTGACTGTGCCTGGTACGGTTCCTGTGAAGTTTGTCTCTCCAGTGTAATCTTCGTCATTGTAGCTGCTTACGTCGTGTCCAAAGTTGACCCAGTATCTTGTCCCTGTTGTGCTGTCTGGTAGGTTGTAGGCTACTACTAGGGTTATGAGTTTTATGCGGCCGTCGTAGGATCCTGTGGTGCACACGTTAGCCCAGTTATCCCCCTTTTGTGTCTGGTTCGTCACATCATACCATAGGAGGTAGTCGCTTGTCACGCGCATCGTATGATCATTAACCATCAGATAAGGGTCGTTTTCATGTCCGGGGCCTAGGATAGCTGTGTTATTATTCCCGCCTTCGGTGGGGTAGTTGTATCTGGTGTATAGTGATTGGTTGTCTAGTAGTTGTCCGTTGTAGGTTACGTTGATGTATGTTTGTCTTGGTTCCTGCATGTGTCCTGAATAGACTAGTACGTATAGTGTCGCGTTTTTGATGGTGGCCTGGTCTGGTATTGTATAGTTGAATGTGTATGTGACATTTTTGGGGTCGGTTGCATTGAAGCCGTAGTAGGAGTCTACTGCAACGTCTCCGGTTACGTTGCCTTCTTGGACGGTTTCTAGGGGTTTGCCACCCACGTAATTGTCCGCATAAGCAGATCCCGTGAGTGTGACTGTTAGCACTACCATGAGGGCTATGAATAATATTTGTTCATTTTTCAGTTTTTTCACCCCCTTCATTTTTTCACGTTTTAATGTCTATAGAGGTTTTATATATACCTTACCAAAATAGTATTACTAGTTTTGGGATGATATAAAAATAGCGTATTAAATAAAGTGTGGATATTACTAATATTTGGTGAAAATAAAAGGGGGGTATTAA
Organism: Methanothermobacter tenebrarum; assembly: GCF_023167465.1. Lineage (NCBI taxonomy): Archaea > Methanobacteriati > Methanobacteriota > Methanobacteria > Methanobacteriales > Methanobacteriaceae > Methanothermobacter > Methanothermobacter tenebrarum. The sequence continues at coordinate 955,998 of NZ_AP025698.1, forward strand.
ATAGTTTGTGGGGAACCCCCAACACATTCTCAAAAAAAACCCGATATCAAAATAAGGGACGCCCAGGACAACTAAACCCAAAAAAATAGAAGGTAGGGGGATCAAATAGAATCTTTGGGGATGTAACTACCATATATTCTAATTTTTTCCTTGCACCATGGACATTTACTATCCTCAATCCCATAATCAAGGATCCTATAAGAAAACCGTCTTATTAAAAGCCTCCCACACCCTGGACAATAAGTATTCTCATATTTATGACCCGGCACATTACCAATATAAACATACTTCACACCCTCCCTTTTAGCCTTCTCCACAAACTTTTCAAGTATTTCTATACTAGTTGCCGGGTTTGTGAACTTATATCTCGGATAATACCTTGTAAAGTGTAACGGCGTGTCTTCACCCGCAAACTTCAAATGATTTTCTATTATCCAATCCACATCGTCTTCATTCACCCCAGTGACGACAAGATTAACAACCTCAACATGAACCCCACTATCCAAGGCTATTTTAATGTTTCTCCAAATCTTGTATACGTCTATCCCGTCACAGTATCTTTTATAGGTGGCCTCCCCACCCTTTATGTCTATGTTTAATCCTGTGAGGCCAGCCTCTATCAAAGCATATAACGCCTCCTTTGTCATATAACCATTGGAGACATAACATCCATAGAGTCCATATTCCCTTCCAAGTTTGAAAAGGTCAATGGCATACTCCGTTAATAGTGTCGGTTCCTGGAAGCTAAGGCACAAACCATTATCAAGATTCTTTAGGGTCCTTTCTATAACAGCCTCTGGGGGCGTGTATGGGACTCCTAGTGGCAGGTTCCTTGAAAGTTGATAATTTTGGCACCATGGACATGAAAAATTGCAAGAATAAGTTGCTATTGTAAGGGAAGTTGACCCTGGCCAGTAATGGTAGAATGGTTTTATTTCTATTGGCCTGCTTTCCATTGCACTTAGCCTTCCATAGGTTAGTGTGTATAATTTGCCGTTTTTGTTAAATCTTACCCTGCAAATTCCTTGTTCTCCATTTGAGAGTTTGCATCTTCTTTCACAGAGTGTGCATTGGATCTTCTCGTTGATATTCTTGTAGAATGGACTGGTCTTCATCCAAGATTATTATATCTTGTCCTCCCCTTTTATAATGTGTGGGGGGGCGACGCCCCACACATTGGAGGGGGGGTGGTACATGTTAGGAGGGAAAAAATGGCAATTTTCTCAATTTTATCATAATATTTTATCAGTTCATATTACAAATAGTGGCTTATCTGATATTATATTTAAGATTTTCTATTTTAGTTTTATTAATTAGTTTGGGGGAGGGAGTGAGGGGACTATTGGGGGGATATCATCGAGCGAAAGGGATTGTTATACCACCATTTTTTTGGAGTGTCCCCTCAGATTGTATTGGCCCTAGTAGGGGAGGGAGTCCTCACCCTACTATAGTATCTCTTCATATAAATACATTACTACTAGAAAGTATTATTTTATGTATTAGTCCCAATGTTAATGGGATTCATCCATAACCCTGTGGGATGGGTAGGGTTTGGGACAACCCGAATTCACCCCCTGGAGATAAAACCTCTACTCAGCATCCCTGCTTTAGCTGGGCAAGTCTCGTCGTTGAAGCAGGAAGCCCCCCCATCATGGGGGTAATCCACAAACTTGAAGGAGGTGAAAAAGTCCACCTCTTCCAATTCCTGTGGATAAGATCCAAAAAAAAAGGTGATGAAGTTTTTCTATTGATAAGAGCTTTATCAGACCCTTTTTTCAAGCCCATAATCCTTTAGGTTGCCCCTCCTGTTCCAGGTTTGAGGCCGGCGCTTTTCATGGCCTCTTGTAGGTTGACTTGCATTTCCTGCAATTTTTTCATAACCCTCTCTTCTTGTCTTTGTATGGTTTTTTCCCGCAATTTTAGGGTTTCAAGTTTGTCTGATAATTCTTCTTCTATTTCATCCTTTTTTGCCTTTATAAGGAGGTTGCCGGCTGACTTGTACACGTCGGCGTCTTCTTCAGCCTTTGAAAGTTCTTCTAGTGCTCTTTGGGTTTCCTGGATTTGTCTTTCTACTGTCTGTTTTTGTAGTGATATTGCCTGTGCTTGTTGCTGTAATTGTTGGAATTGGGCTAGTTGGTGTTGGATGTTTTTTGGAAGTTCCATAACCTATCACCTTTTTCGAGTTTTATTATATCATATGCAAGTTTTATCCATCTAAGGGTTGAGTTCATAGCAGCTCTAAATGCTGTTGAATCCCTTGATTCTATCTTTAAGAGTATCGTCTTATCTTCTAGTTTTATTTTCATTTTTGACCTGGTTGATGGTGAATTTTCTATTTCTGGTTTTATAGCCTCCCATATTATATGGGCGGTTTTCTCATCTTCTAGTTGTATCTGGAATTCTCCTTGGATTTGTTGGAGTTTCACTTTTCATCCTCTAGATGGATTTTCTTTATGAATATTTTAAATCCTGTTGGTTTTTTTCCATGGTATAATTCTAATATCATAGTATATTTGCCATGGGCGGGCTTCAAAAGCCAGAAATCACCCCCAGCACCCTCCTCAAATGGTATCAAATCCTTTAATAGTCTTATATCCCCTATTCTGCCTTTTATTTTCTTTGTTGGTCTTGTTTCAAGGCTTTTGGGGATTGCGGTGCTTATTGTTATGTATCCTATCTGTTGTCCCATTGTATTGTAGAATGTTATTCTGCTGGGGTTTCCATGTTTTTCGAAGACGATAGCAATTGTGGATTCATCGTATTCTCTCGCCTTTTCTAGGATTTCTCGGATGTTCATTTTCCCCCTGTTTATATAGGGGCATCCCATGGCCTTCTTGAGTTTTTGGCAGAATGATCTTGTCCGCTGTGAGGGTTTCCTGGAGGTTGTCAGTAACATTTATCTTGCTTTTATTGTCCTTTTAACTGGTGGCACTTCTTTGAATAGTATCCTGTAACGGCATTTTGAGCATTTGTTTTCCATATATTTTTTCAGGTCGATTTGGGCTCCGCATTTTGCGCATCTGTACAAGTTTATTGGCCTCCTGTTATCCTTTTTATGTGGCGTGTTGCGGTTTTGCCCATGGCGTGGAGGGTAAGTATGCTCCTCCTGTGAATGTTGCCCCGCATTTTCTACATTTCCATATGCCTGTGCTTATTCTTTTGACTCCGGGCCTGTCGCAGTAGGGGCAGTTGTGTTTCTTTTTCATTTGTTCTTCTATTTTCTTCACAACTCTTTTGGCTTTTCTACCGTAGCGTGGTCCGAATCTTCCTGTGATACCTACTTTTTTGGTTCTTGCCATCTTGGATCACCTTGTTTGTGGTATGTTTTTGTCTAGTTCTTCTATGAGTTGGGGTATTTTCTCCTTTGTAATGTTTATGGCTTTTAGGATGTCCTCTTTGGTTAGGGGTCCTTCTCCCCCTTTTTGCATGGCGCAGATTGTCCCGTCTGATCGCATTCCTATTGATAGTCTTGCTGTGAGTATTTCCTCCTCATCTAGTGATGGGTCGAGTATCATCTGGTCTCCTATTTTTGCGAATGTGCACATTAGCGTCGTGTCCTCGAGGGGTAGTGGTTGTGGGTTATCATAGTCTAATATTATCTCCTCTTCTTCTATTTTTGCTGTGGGGAGTTTCGTGTCTCTTAGGGCTGCTACTGTTGCTAGTACTGCTGCGTCGAATAGGTTTCCGTCATAGTCTATGATGTGCAGGTCTATGAATAGTAGCCATACGCTGCTGCCTTCTACTAGGCATAGTTTTTCCAGGTTGAGCATGTTGCTTTCTCTTATGCAACGGTCCACGACCCTTGAGAGTTCGATTGATCTTTCGTCTGGTGGTCCTGGTTCGAATGTTGGTGATGCCATTGGCAGTAGCTCAGAATTTGTTATGATGATACCCGTTCCTGGGGTGTCTGGGAATGGTTCTCCGATTTGGGGTTTTATGCCTACGATTAACTGGGTGTTGCCGAGTTTTACTCTCGCCGAACCTTCCGCTTTTCTTATCACTCCCGTTTCTATGAATATTTCCCTGAATTCGTCTAATGCTCTCCCATCAGCTCTTTCTTTTTTGTTTATGAGGTTGATTATATTCTCGCGGATGATCTCGGGTACTATGTCCATTTTATTCACCATATTTCCTTTTTAGGGCTTCTTTTTGTATCTTGTTTATTTTTAGGCATCCTTTTATGGCCAGGTCCAGTGCTTCTTCGAATTCTTCCTGTGTGAGGTTGCCGTCGCTTTGTAGTAGTGTTATTTCCTTGTTGCGTGGTAGGATGGCGACTGGTATGTCTGCTTCTCCACGCTTATCCTCTTCCTCTGATAGGTCCAGGACTATTCTACCGTTCACTTTACCCGCTGCACAGGCGACCACCATGTCCTTCATTGGCATCCCAGCGTCTGCGAGGGCTACTGATGCTGCTGTTATACCCGCGCATCTTGTACCCCCCTCTGCTTCCAGCACTTCTATGAAAACGTCTATAACTGATCTTGGGAATTTTTCCAGGATTAGGGCTGGTCTTAGGGCTTCTGCTGTTATCTTGGATATCTCAACTGATCTTCTGTCTGGTCCTGGTCTTTTTCTTTCCTCTACTGAGAATGGTGCCATGTTGTATCTGCATCTTATAACCGCCCTGTCTGGTCTTTGTAATCTTTTTATCTGAGCCTCCCTGGGACCGTATACTGCTACCAGTATCTTGTTACCACCCAATTCCAGGTATGATGATCCGTCAGCTCTCTCAAGTATTCCTGCTTCGATTTTTAATGGTCGGATCTCGTCTGGTGCCCTTCCATCTTCTCTCGCGGCCTCTGAGACCCTTTTGAATTCATCTGGTGTGATGATAATAATCACCCCTTAACCTTCTCATTTTTTATAAGTTCTATGAGGGTGTCTCTTACCCTATCAGTGAGCCCGGAAGTGTGGGCTTCCCTGTCAATCATTAATATGACCTTACGGGCCACTTTCTCCATTTCAGGGTCTCCTTTCACCCATACGACCCCGTTTTGTCCCACTACGATATCGCAGCGTGTTTTCTCCTTTATCATGTTTATCATGGACCCTCTTTTACCGATTAGACGGGGGACCTTGCTAGGTGTTATATAGACGAGGACTCCTCCCTTGAATTTTCCAAGTCCTCTTCCCTTCAAGCCTAGTTTAACCTTTTTAACCTCGTCAACATCAACCACCTTTAAGAGGAGAACATCGCCAATATTGAATATGTTCTCAAGGCCCCTTTTCTCTTTTCCAAAAACTTCTGAGGCTGGTAGGAAACCTGAATATGGGGAGTTTATGTCTAATCCCCACATTGAGAATCTTATATCTGTTATTTCACCTATTACAACATCTCCCCTCTTTGGAATATATTTACTTACTAGGGGTATGACGCTTATCTGTTTGTTCCTTATGGATACCAGGCCCACATGGGATGAACATATCTTATTATTCTCCTTGAATGTTCCTCTGCCAGGATAATAGTCGTTCTCTGCCAGCACTTCACCTGGCACTACTATGTCTTTATCCTTTACTAGTATCAAATAGTCATGCCTCCATTCCAGCTTGTATAGGAGGGAAAAAGAAGACTTATTTGAGGAGTTTTGTTTCGACTTGGCCGCCTGTCATTTCACTCATTTTCTGGTAGAAACTGTCCTGGAGTCCCCCAGGTATTTCCACGATAGCTATCCATGAGCCGTCCTTCTGCCATTCCTCTTCGATTATTTTACCAAAATTTGAGATAATACCATAAACTGGGCCGGCGGTTTCGCCGGGGATCTTAATGGCCACTTTAACCTTCTCAAATTTTATCGGTATCTTGGTGCGAATAGCCTTTAAGACGATGTTAACTTGCTCATCCACCGTCTTGAAGGGGTCAACATGAACTTTAGCCTCTTTCATGGCCTTTTCTATCCTCTTGGGTGGGTGTGGTAGGCCTGTCTGTGGGTTTATAGCCTCCCTGGCTATCTTGTTAACGATCTTCTTGTACTTTTCTTTTATCATCTGTCTTCGTTGTTCGGCTGTGAGTTGTATGCTCCCCTTTTTGAGTATTATCTTGGCGACTTCAAGTGGATCGTCAGTTTGGAATAGTTTGCGCATGGTCTCCTCGGATGCCTTATCACCCTTCCTGGCGTCCTTGAAAACTTCCTGGACTGCTAGTATATCCTCTATATCAGCCCCTGATTCGTCCTTTCTGAATTCAGCGGCTAGGTCAGGGTCCACGAGTATCTCGAATCTTTCACCGTGGGACTCCAAGCGGGCTATAACAGCATCTTCGAGGCTTACCATCCTAATTTACTCCTCTTCCTCCTTTTCCTTCCTTATTAGGAGTTCTTCAACATGGTCTCTTATCTCATCATCTGGTAGTTTCCTATACTTTTTATCCTTTGCATGGATTATTGCAATTTCAACACTCTCTGGTGTGGTTTTACCCTCTGTGGCCTCGTATATCGCATCCAATGCTAGGTTGATGGCCTCCTCTAATGTTAGGTCGTCACGGTATTTCTTCTCGAATTCTTCCATTGCGATGGGTCTTCCAGCGCCTATCGCGGTTGCCTTGTATTCTATTAGGGCTCCGCTTGGGTCTGTTTCGAATAGTCTGCATCCTTTTCCATTGACTCCTCCTATGATCAGGGCTGTTCCGAAGGGTCTTACACCACCATGTTGTGTGTAGAGTTGCTTCATATCACATATCTTTTTAGCCAGGCTCTCCACTCTTATGGGCTCATTATATGTTATCCTATTTATTTGAGCCTCTAGTCTGGCCTTTTCTATTATGGCTCTTGCATCAGCCACTAAACCTGAGGTAGCCGCGCCTATGTGCTCGTCGATTTGGAATATCTTCTCTATGGACTTCGGTTCTACCAGTTTACTTGTGGGTCTTTTATCAACCGCTAACACTATACCATCCTTTGATTTAACACCCAATGACGTCGTGCCTCTCTTAACAGCCTCTCTCGCATATTCCACTTGGAATAGTCTACCATCGGGGCTGAAAACTGTTATGGCCCGATCATATCCTGCGCTTTGAAGTGGTTGCATTTATATAACCTCTCATACATTTTTTCATGAACATAGTAAAAGTGAAATTTTTTTTGTATCATTTTTTTCTTATTTAGGTTTAATAAACTTTTGTGTTGCTGAGCGTATTGTACCTGAGATTCCGATGGTGTGAAGAGCAACCCTCCTATTATCATATTGGGATATGGAGGATAGTGCAGCCCTCACCTTCTCTTCTTCTCCACGCTTACATCGTATTATACATTTCTGTTTATAATTTTCACCATCTTTTATGGGCTCCCAGGCTCTTATAAGCCATGGTTTGAATTTGCTTGTTTCGCATTCTCCATGTAATCTGAGGCATGTGGTCCATATTATGGAGACTATATCATTTTTTTCTAGTGGTTCTTCGCTTATGATTTCAACTGCAAGGTATCTGTGGGGTTCCCTTAGACTCGGAGGGAGCATCTTCAATTTCATTAGACCCCCCCATTGACTATTTTCGCTCCGAGGACTATCATAGAATCCCTTTGCCTGTTGAATTCTATGATTGACCTTGGAATTGTTGATAGGGCGTCTATGATCTCGTCTTCTTGCATGTTAATGCATTTAAAAAGGGCTATTATGTCCCTTGGTGTTCTAAGGTCATAAGTTGATGTGGCGTTGCTGGTTATCACAATTGGGAAGTGGAATTTCCTGTGGAGTTTGATTATATCCCTGTAATATTCGAACAGTCTGGTGCGCACTTTCAAATATGATCTTATAATGTCACTGGTGTTTAATTCGATGGCTACATTGTTTTCTGCCGCGATCCTCGCATGTACGTGGTTTATCCCAGGGTCTCTCCTGTTCTGGTAGGGTCTTGTGAGGATGTCGACTCTGATGTTTTCGCAGGCTGCTCTGTTGATCTTTGGGTCTCCCCCTTCTACTATGATGATATCTGCTCTTTTCCTGAACTTGTCCACCTTCTTTCTTAACTGTTTTTGGGTTTCTGAGCTTATACTAACAGCCTTTATAATCTCAAAATCTTGGAACTCCTCTTCTAATCCTTTGAACGTCTCTCTCGCTTCTTTGTAGGATCCGTCAGGGTATGTGATGGCGGCTCCACTATAACCTAGTCTCTTGGCTTCTTTGAGTATTTTCTGGTCTTCTTGGAAGCTCTTACCTTGGATGTGCAGGTCATAAAATTTCATGTGATTAGTTTCTTGATGTTTTTTATCGCCACTTCTCGACGGGCTGGATAAGCTTCTATTTTAAGTTTTAAATGGATTGAATCTCCATGTTCTACCAGTTCCCATTCCCCATTGTATGCCCTTTGTTTATCCAATCTTAGGAACAGGTTGCCTGCCTCATCAACATGCCTTTCAATGTCCAAATCTCCTAAGAGTGGGATTATCCTCTCTGTGAACTTTTTTATTGTACCTTTGTCCGCGATCTTCCCTTTGAGGAGGGTGAGCGGGTTTCCATGGTGTCCTTCTAGTTCTTCCCTCCTTGGAGATGCTGTGGGTAGTATGTTCTTCAGTGCTTTGATGACCTTTTCTTCGTCTTCTGTCCCATGGACCATTACCCTATAGGATATGTTATGTATCATCTTACCTTTTCAGCACCCTTTCCCTTGTTTCTGAGGCCTCGGTTCTTTTTACCCTCGCTTGTAAGGCCTCTGAATACTCTTCCCTTCTGATTGCGGATCCAGTTTATCATGGGATCGTTTTTTATGTTGGGGTGGTGTGGGTCGACCAATATTACCTCATAGTATTTGTATTTCCCGTCTTCCCATACCCAGTATGAATTTAGAACCTCCAGATTCGGGTATTTACGGGCTACCCTTTCTTCGGCTATCCTCTTGAGGCTTTTTTTGGTGGTTATCTTCCTAACACCCATCCTTTTAGGTCGCCTACCGCCCTTGAATCGGCTTTTTCTCATGCTCCCGCGTCTTACCCGCGTCCTCACGAGTACGAATCCCTTTTTTGCCTTGTAACCTAAGGATCTTGCACGGTCGAGTCTGGTTGGCTTTTCTATCCTGTGGATCGCCTTCTGTCTCCTCCATATGGGGGCTCTCTCCCACATGAGCTCTCTTACATATGATTCCTTTGGGGTTTTCCATGCTTTCCTAATATACTTGTACATTGACCTTCCACCTTCCCAATTCTCTCTCTTTTGTTCAGCCCCCCGGGCCACATCCAATGTGGTGAAATCCTTGGGGGGGTGAATACTCTAATAGAATAATCCATATTAGTTGTTAAAATAAAAAGTAATAGGGTGGATTTTATAAGCTGCTCTTATAAATACTTATCGCCTACTGGATGATTATTCTTCGAGGACCTCATAGAGTATTTTCATCGCCTTTGTGAATGGTGGGTTTCCTGATGTTAGTAGCACCACCCTTAACACGTCTACTATTTCATCCCTTGTAACTCCAAATTCTTTTATGGCACTTTCTATCTGTTTTTTCACTGCCCTGTCATCCGATTTCGCGGCGGTTATACCCAAGGCTATCAGTTTCTGCGTCTTATAATCTAAGACTTTCCCTGTGTATACTGCTTCGTTTAATTCGACTAGGGCCTTGTAGATTTCCGGGTAATCCCTTTTAGCATAGGTTACTCCTTTACCATAGAATATATCTTCTTTCATTTTTCTTGCCACCTCAACTATAATATGTTGTTTTTTGTATTATTTATTCTTTTTCCTCTGGGGTGGGGGTTTTCTCGGTTCTTTCTTTGAACAATTCTGATATCCCGGCTATCGAGCCTAGGATCCCTGCTGTTTCGACTGGTAGGAGTATCTTAGTTGCTTGTCCATCCGCGATCTTTTCAAGTGCTTCTAGGTATTTTAGGGCTATTATGTCATTGGTTGGGTTTCCCTCGTGCATGGATTTGAATATTGTGAGTATGGCCTTTGCCTGTCCTTCTGCCAGGGCCACTTCCTTGTATTTTTCCGCATCCGCAACCTTTTTTATGGCCTCTGCTTTACCCTCTGCTTCTAGTATGGCTGCTTGTTTGTCTCCTTCGGCTTTTTTGATCTCTGATTGTTTGTATCCTTCTGCTTCTAGTATGGCTGCTCTTTTCATCCTTTCTGCTTTCATCTGCTTTGACATGGCCTCTACGATATCCTTGGGCGGTTCTATGCGTTGTATTTCCACGCGGACAACCCTTGTACCCCATCTGTCAGTTGCCTCGTCCAATACTTTCCTTAGTTGGGCGTTTATCATTTCCCTTGATGTCAATGTTTCATCTAATTCCAGGTCGCCTATTATGTTTCTAAGGTTTGTCTGGGCGAGTTTTGTAACTGCCTGGTAAAAGTCAACTACATTGTATACTGCATTGAATGGGTCGACAACCTCGTAGAATATTACGCAGTCAACCACCACAACAGTGTTGTCCTTTGTTATGACTTCCTGGGGTGGTACGTCAACTACCTGCTCCCGCATGTCAACCTTTTTTATGGTTTCAATAAAGGGTATTATCATGACGAGTCCGCTTTCAACTGTCCTCTGATATTTACCGAGTCTTTCAACCACGCCCTTTTCATAGGGTCTTAAGATTTTTATGCTCTTATATGCGAGTACTAGGAGCACTAATACTATTATTATGCTTAGAATATCCATTGTGGATCACCTCAAACTATCCCCTTTTTTTCTCTACGATGAGTTTAACACCATCTACAGCTTTTATAATGACCTTATCACCCTTTTTAATCTTATCATGGGATTTAGCGCGCCATATTTCACCATCAAACTTAACAAGGCCATCTTCTATTACAATCGCTGTTTGTCCTATCAGCCTATCTGTCACAGCCCTCCTCTCTGGTTCCCCCGAAATCCGAGAAGCAAATGGCCTCGATATTCCAATCAAAACCACCGAAACCAAAAGGAATGCTATAAACTGGATCGTGAAATTAAAACCCAAATAACTGAGCGCTGCCGCCACAAACGCGCCAACACCAAACCATAAAAGAAAAAATCCACTTGTAACCATCTCACCAATAAGACACACAGCCCCAATAACAATCCAACTACCATAATCCATAATACTCCACCAACCAATAATTATGACCCACATCCCATATTAACCATTCACCATATATATTTTACTCTACCACGAGGGGGGCATGAAATTGGATGAAATCCTAGAAAAAATCGAAGAATTTTTTGGCTTCATACCAGAAATATTCAAGATCCTAGAATATGAACCCCAAATCCTAAAAGTGTACTACGATAAAATGGAAAATATACTATCTAATGACACGCTCCCACTAGTTACAAAGGAACTTATAGGGGTGGGGGCCGCGGCAGCCCTTGGCTCAGAACATTGCCTCAAAACCCACATCAAAGTTGCAAAGCGCCTTGGAGCATCCGATGATGAAATACTACTAGCAATCCTTATAGGGGCGAGCATGGCCGAGTCAACAGCACTTTCAAAATCCCTGAGAACATTCAAAGAGGAAATACTATGAAATTCATCCACCTGATATTGAAGAATCCATTCAGGAACAAGATAAGAAGTATCCTTGCCATCATCGGGATAGCTATTGGGATCGCGACTATCGTCGCCCTTGGTATAATAACAGAGGGGCTTAAAGAGTCTACACAGGAAACACTCAAGGCTGGTGGGGCTGATTTCACAATCGTGGAATCAAACGTATCAGACATGTTTCTAAGCACAATAGACGAAGACTACATCAACAAGATAAGGGATGTGAATGGGGTTAAAGAGGCTGTGGGCGTCTTAACATCAGTACAACCCGTGGAGGATACTCCATATTTCGTGGTTATAGGGATAGACCCATCAAAGATAACCCTAAGCCAAGTGAAAATAGCAGTGGGAAGAAGCATCAAAGAAGAAGATGAAATCATAATAGGAAAAGTAGCATCAGAGAAACTGAACAAGACAGTGGGGGATAAAATCAGCATAAAAGGGGAAAACTACAGGATAGTGGGCATATTCGAATCAGGGAACATACAAGAGGATGGTGGGGCGTTCATATCACTCAAAAAACTACAAGAGATAGAAGACAAGGAAGATAAAGTGACCATGATCTATGTTAAAGCAGAAAAAAATGCAAACATCGAAAAAATCAGAGACCAAATAGAAGAGAAATATGGTGAAAACCTCACAACCATAGCATCACTCGAAGACCTGCAAAGCGTAGACCAGGGCCTTAAGACAGTTGACGCTGCAAGCTGGGCCATATCACTCCTAGCAGTGATCATAGGGAGTATTGGTGTGGTTAACACGATGATAATGTCCGTGTTCGAACGTACAAGGGAGATAGGGGTTCTAAAGGCTGTTGGATGGAAGAACAAGAGGATCCTCACAATGATACTAGGTGAATCCCTGATCCTAACATTAATCGCGGCTATAATAGGATCTGTAATGGGCGTGACAGCCATACAAATACTCACACACCTCAACATGGGAGGATTCATAAAACCAGTTTACAGTCTAAATATTTTCCTCAAAGCATTTATCGTCGCAATCTTCGTAGGACTCCTTGGAGGATTCTACCCAGCATATAGGGCTACAAGACTAGAAGCCACAGAAGCCCTAAGATACGAATAAACGTGAGAAAAAATGATAATCGATATAAAAAACCTTAAAAAGACCTTCGATGATGGTAAAATAGTCGCACTTGATGGTATAAACCTCCAAGTAGAAGAGGGAGAATTCATCTCCATCATGGGCCCTTCAGGTTCCGGTAAATCAACACTACTCAATATGATAGGAGCCCTAGACCGGCCAGACTCTGGGATGATAAAAGTCGCCGGGCGAAATTTGATGAAAGAAAAGGATCTGAGCAGTTTCAGGGCCCGGGAGATAGGGTTCATCTTTCAGTTGCACAACCTCATACCCAACCTCACAGTCCTTGAAAATGTTGAAATACCAATGTTTGAAGGCCCATACGAGGATAGGATGGATGAAAGGGCTATGGAGTTGCTCGAGTACCTTGGACTCGCCGACAAAGCTGACAGGCTACCATCAGAGCTCTCCGGGGGTGAGAGGCAGAGGGTGGCTATTGCAAGGGCCCTTGCTAATGATCCGACCATAATACTGGCTGATGAGCCGACAGGATCCCTCGATTCAAAGACGGAAAAGAAGATATTAGAGAAACTTAAAGAGTTAAATAGGGAGCATAAAGTCACCATAGTGTTAGTGACTCATGATCCTCGGGTTGCCTCAATGGCCTCAAGGATCATAGAAATACTTGATGGAAAAATAGTAGGAGGATAAAAAACTGTGAAATTGAATGTTGCCTGGTGTATAACAGGAGCAGGAGACAAGATCATAGAAACCTACGAGGTTATGAAGGATATCAAGGACACCTACAATGGCAAGGCCGTGATAAAAGTTTTCATTTCCAAGGCGGGAGACCAGGTAGTTAAGTATTATGGGATCTATCAGGATCTTGAAGCAAATTTTGACCAGAAATGGGTTGAAATCAGTGCTAATTCGCCATTTCTCGCAGGTCAGGTGCAGTTAGGTAAATATGATTTTCTCCTTATAGCACCCTGCACGTCGAATAGTGTTGCTAAGATATCACTTAGGATAGCTGATACTCTCATCACGAACGCGGCTATAATGGCGCAAAAGGCTGGTGTACCAGTATATATCATGCCCACAGATTTTGAAGAGGGTACCACAGAGACCAGGTTACCGAATGGGAAGATATTAACACTTGAAATAAGAAGAGAGGATGTTGAACACGTTAAAAGATTATCTAGGATGAAGAACACCCATGTATTCAAGGATCCTGAGTACATCTATAAGATATTTGAAAGGTTAACCAGGGAATAGATTATCCGATAAGTTCTTGTATGGTGGCCTCGTAGGTGTAGATGGTCTTATCATCCTCCTTTATAATATCAAGTGAACCCGTGCCCCTGAAGTAGGCCTTTCTTTCTCCCGTGCCTGCGATGTTCATTGTCAAGGGTTCCATGTCCGCAAGTGACTCGAAGAATCCTACTATCTCCTCTATTTCACCTTTATCTGGGCTTTTGAATTTTATGGATAATGTGCCCTTCTGTCTTTCCTCCATCCTAATTATATCCTGGTTGACTTCAAGTTTCTTGGTGTTCACGGTAAAAACTACCTTTTCCATATCATCCTCCCCCCATCCTTGATATTATCTTCTTTAGCAGATTTAATCCTTGTGGTAAGACTATTATTAAAAGTAGGATTCCATTCATTAAAGTTGAATAGAAGAGTTGATCCATGGGATTTGATGGGGTTGAAAAGTTGGTGAAAAGTGATGGTAAAGGTTCATAGAATGATGAGGTCCCATCATTTACTATGAGTGCGCAGAACATGTTATTAGCGGTGTGGATGCCAATGGCTGTTTCAACACCATCTTCTAATACTGTGATAACCGCCACCACTAGGGCGAAGATGAACGTATCAATGAAAATGTTAAGATTACCCATAAGTGTTAGCTGGTTTCCCCAATGTCCAATGGCAAATATTACAGAGGATATTAAAATCGCTAACCAAGGTCTCCTCACAGACAAGTTCAAAGCTTGTAGTAGGTATCCCCTAAAGAAGATCTCCTCAAAACCAGCCTGAAAGAAGATAGTTAGACTTATAATAAAAAGGAATGGATAAGCCGCCGCATCAAAAGTGAACTTAATGTTAGGATCCGGTAAACTGAAACTCAAGGATAATAAGAGCATAGCAAACCATACAAAAAAACCCTTAAAGATCCTATACCATTGTAGGCGCTCATGAGCAGTTAAAACACTCCTAAAATCCCTCCCATGGATGAGGACCATGCAAAAAAATAGTAGTAATATTAAGAATGCGCTTACAATATTATAGGAGAGGATATCCAAAAACCCTCGGAAGAATCTTCCTATTGGAAAATGCGAACCTGTGAGATCGAATATTAAGCCAGCAAACCCAAATAGGACGTAGACCGCCACTATCCCTATGATCGTGCCTATTGAGATCCCAGGATTTGTTAATATGATGGTGAACAGGTATCTCCACCAATCATTTTTTCCCTCTCTTGCAAGTTGCAAAAATTTCATAAACTCATATCTCGGGGATGTTAACCAATAAAAATTTTGTTATTACACCCCCCAGGTTATGAGGGGTCTAGAATTTGTAGCCGATTTTCCTCAGGAACTGTTTTCTCTGGATTATGTCCTCTTCTTCTTCTATTCTACGTGGACTTTCACCATCTATTACTCCTATTATCCCCCTGCCCTGTTGTGTTTCAACTAGGAGGACTTGCACTGGGTTGGCTGTCGCGCAGAAGATGTTAACAACTTCTGGAACATCCTTTATACGTTGTAGCACATTTATTGGGAACGCATTCCTTAGGAGTATGAGGAATGAGTGTCCAGCCGCTATATCAAGCATTTTATCGGCTGCAAGTTCTTCCAGTTCTTCGTCATTGCCAACATGTCTTACGAGACAATCTCCTGAAGCCTCGGCGAATGCGATCCCAAATTTTGCATGTGGCACTGTATTCACTATAGCCTCATAGAGGTCCTCAACGGTCTTTATAAAATGGCTTTGGCCAAGGATGAAATTTATATCCTCTTCAAATTCTATCTCTACTATTTTTATCTCCATCAGAGTATCCCCCCAGGAACTTCCTTATTGGTAGGTTATGTGCAGATGGCCAAAATAATATTATTGGTTTTAAAACCCCATCATATCAAATTAACTTTAACTTATATAAAGTAAACTTTAAATATTGGGTGGGGGTGAATATAACCAATACGGGAGGAAAAAACCATGAAAAAAATAATACTAACTGCCACAATCTTCATTGCCATTGCAATGATAAACGCAGCATCAGCCGCTGAAGTTAACGGCCAAATCAAAGAAATATACAATGAAACAAGCGGAACCTACACCAGCCTAGATAATGCCATACCAGTCGAAAACGCGACCATAAAATTAAAATACAACGGGACAATCATAAATGAGACAAAAACAGACAAAAACGGCTACTACACCATAGGATTCACCCCCATGACCAACCCCCTCCAACTAGAGATATCCTATCTCACCTACAAAAAGGCCACCTACACCATCAATGGAACCTGCACAATAAACCATACATTCATGCCAGATATCGCCATCATAAGCTCAGCACCCGAGAAAGCAAAAATACTCACATCATTAGGCAACAGACGCATAATATACCATGACATGTGGAATCCCGCATCAGCAGCTAATGACTGGATACTAGAATATGTGAACTTCGCATACCTTGACATGGCAATGCCAGGCACAGGCTGGGGCGACTCATGGTACCCCTACCTACTAAGGAGCCCTGCAAACAGAAACTTCAAAATAGCAGCCGCCTTCGGGTACCCCACAGACACGGACAGCGACCCCTGGGGCGGCACCGGACTCCACCTCCTCGGGGGAACGCCAGAAGCGCCAGAAAACGACACACCAGACACCATTGAAAACACTTACATTGCAAGTTACTGGGCCCTTGCATCCGGATCAGCAACCAAGGAAAACCTTGAAAACATGATCAAATACATCTACTACCTCCTCGGTGAAACATCATACAATCCTGTTGAACATGGCGAGGGGCCAATAATGGCAGCGCCTGACTGGGGATTATATCATCCAGATCATGGCGTGGCAGGGATCATCCCCACACGAGACCAGATAAAAAATTGGATAGAAATAAACCCCGGACTACTACCACCATATGACAGCCTAAAATGGATAGATGAAGACTATACAACCTGGGCAAGTGAACAACGCTGGAACCTATACAATAGATTCGGGGAATGGTACAATCAAACGCAGAATATCACCGGACCATTCATTGTCGTGGTAAGCTATTCACCATCCCCAGTAGTTGATGCAATAATCAGAGAAGCCGAAAAAAATGGCAGAGCCGCCTTCTGCCTATATCAGGGTGCAACCAATCCACCCGTAACCTCATTCCTAGGAGAACTTGTAACTGGCAAACCACTTGGCAGAGACATAAACGCCATAATATCACTATACTCATGGTCCCTGAATTATGCCAACCTCCCTAATGGGGGCGCCCTCCAAGAACTCACAATGATGAACATTCCAGTGATCAAGGGCGTGCAACTATATGACAATTCAAGTCTCACCAACCCCCTCGGGGCACAATATGAATGGACATGGCAGGTTACAATACCAAGCTTCGAAGGCGTGTTCTCACCAATCCTAGTATCATACACAGACAATCAAGGCGAGGAAATCCCACTAGAAGCAGGTGTTAAAAAGATAGTGGACATCGCAGATAAATGGGCGAAGCTAAGAGAACTCGAAAACAGCACCAAAAGGTTGGCCATTATAGTATACAACTACCCCCCTGGAAAGGATGGGCTCACAGCATCCTACCTTGACGTCTTCCAAAGTTTACATGAACTACTCACCAAACTCAAAGAAAACGGTTACAATACAGGAGAAATACCATCCCCAGAAGAACTCTACACACTATTGATAGAATGCGGTAACAAGGGCACATGGGCAAAACCACTACTAGAAGAATACATTTCAGAACACAAAACCGTGCTAGAGGAAAACGGGCAACTCATAAACCTTGAAACATATCTTAGATGGTTCAACGGACTCCCAGGGGAACTAAAGGAAGAGGTTATCAAGAAATGGGGAGAACCACCCGGAGAGGTTATGACAACAAATGGGACCATAGTAATCCCAGGGATAGTCCTCGGGAACATCTTCATAGGGATACAACCAAGCCGCGGATGGGAAGAAGCACAAGACTACCATAACTCCTACTTACCACCACACCACCAATACATAGCATTCTACAAATGGATAGAAGAGGTTTTCAGAGCAAATGCCATGATACACCTCGGAACCCACGGAACCCTCGAATGGCTCCCAGGCCGCATGATAGGATTAACAGAGGAAGACTGGCCATTCCAACTCACGAACTTGCCAAACATCTACCCTTATATAGTCTCCAACCCTGGTGAAGGGCTCGTAGCGAAGGACAGGAGCAACGCGCTTATAATAGATCATATGACACCAGCAATGGTCCAAAGTGGCCTCTATGGTGATCTCATTGAAATCCATGATCTCATACACCAGTACCAGAACGCATTGAAAGTGGGTAACATGCAAATACTCCCTGAACTTGAAAATGAGATAAAGACAAAGGCTTCAAAGTTGGGCTTTAAAATTTCAGGCAACTTTGAAGAGGCTCTAGAAGAACTCCATCTGAGATTACATGAGATCGAAAATGATATAATACCCCTTGGACTCCATTCCCTCGGCAAGGTTCTCAGTGGAGAAGAGCTCATCGAAGAAGTTTTTACCATAGCATCTTCAAGGTCAGATCTTCTCGAAAATGTGAAAAGGAAACTATACCCTTCACTCACATTAAGCTATTCTGAAATGTCCACAGACGCATCCTATGAAGATGAAGTGAAAAATATCAAGGAAACAGCAAAGGAATGGATAAGGAGTATAGTAAATGGCACCATACCAGATGATATCGACGTTAATGACCTCCAATTCATAAATGATACAATAAATAAGATCAAAGCTAACAGAGAATGGCAGAATCTCCTAGATGCCCTGAATGGGTGCTTCATAGAACCTGGATTGGCAGGGGACCCTGCATGGAGTGATGTGTTGCCAACAGGCGTTAACTTCTATGCCGCCAACCCAAAGAAGATGCCTACAAAGGCTGCGTGGGAAACCGCCAAGAAGATCGTGGACAATCTACTCATAGACTATTATAAAGTCCATGGCAAGTTCCCAGAGCTCGTGGGCATGGTCATGTGGGGCACGGAACTATTACGGACAGACGGACTTGCAATAGCAGAATTCCTATACCTACTCGGTGTAAAGCCAGTTTGGAACCCTAACGGTGACTTGAACCCGGAACCCGTCCTTATGAGTCCATCAGAGCTTAAAATAGTAGTCGATGGTGTGGAGATACAGCGGCCAAGGATTGACGTTTTTGTAACAGCTGTCACAGGATACCAAGGTTGGATAGACTTGATGAATAGGGCTGTTGAACTGGCAGCTTCAGCCAATGACACCATAAATTATGTTAAAAAACACTATGAGGAATGCCAATCCCTCGACAGAGTATTTGGTCTAAGGGGACTTGTACTTGAAGGCACTGGAGTTTCAGATCTTCTACCAAACACTTCAAAATGGCAATTGACAAGTGAACTCGCCGATGTTTATCTTTCCAGGGTTTCATATGCCTGGAGGTCAACAGCCACCGGCATCAGTATACAGCAGAATAAGGGAACATTCCAATACTTGCTCAAAAATATGGATCTCATGACACAGAATCTTGACAGCACCTGGCGTTTGCTCGACACAGACGACTATTACGACTGGTTTGGTGGAATGTTACTCGCTTCAAGACAACTAGGTGGAAACCCACACACTTCACTCGTAGATATAAGAAACAAGAATACCATCATCACAAGAAGCATCGAAGAAGAAGTTGAATTGGAAATAAGGTCCCAGCTTCTTAATCCAAGGTACATGGATTCTCTCCTAGGTTCCCCAAGTGGTTGGATGGAATATGCTTCAAGGTACAAGAATGCATTCGCAATAGCCGTCACCAGCAATTCTATAAGCGAACAACTATGGACACAAATGGCTGAGAACCTTTTAACGCCAAGATTTGGCGCTCCAGGACCTTATGGGGCGTTCGCAGTCCAATCAATGATCGGATGGGTGCTTGAAGCTAACAGACGCGGGATATGGACCCCAAGTGACAGTAGCCTGGTGACAAGCCTCGTAGACCGGTACATAGGAATCGCAAACCAGTATGGTGTGGCTTGTTGTCATCACACCTGTGGTAATATTGTGTTTAATCAGTGGCTTGTGAGTGTTTCATCATTGAATTCTGCGGCTCTTCAAAAATTTGCAGGTGTTTTTGCAGCGGCTACTGGAGCGAAACTCGTTGTTCCAGGCGGGTCAGAGACTCCCGGACAACCAGGCGTGCCGGGCACCCCAGGACAACCAAGTCCTGGTTATACTCGTAGTCAGGGGCATGGTGTGAGTCCCGGTTATACTGGTGGTCAAGGACAGGCAGGTGGACAAACCAGTTCAGGAGCTGGAAGTGCTGCAGCCGCCACGGCTGAGGGTGCAGGGCCAGGACCATCTGCAAGGAGAAGTGGCAGGGTTTTTGAGGTCTCAGCATCATCTGCAGGGGGTTCAGGGAGTCAAATGCCATTTTATGCACTACTAGGTGTCATAGGCATCGTACTCCTCATAGGCGCCGGTTACTTCCTCAAAGGACAAATATGATCTCTTCTATTTTCTCCTTTTTTTGTTTAGCTCTCCTAAATCTGGGTGTGAAGACTCCATGATAATGTATGTCATGTGATCTACAGGGGCTAATTATAAGAAGATACCCTTTTTTATATAATGTGAATAATCTATTATTATTGATTTTCCTAATTATCGGGGTGCTGTTAATGAAAGAGAAAACTAAAGAGATAGGTGCAAGAATCAAAGAATTAAGAGAACTTTCAAATATCACAATAGAAGAAATGGCAGACCATTTAGGGGTCCCTAAGGAAACCTATGAGAAATACGAGACAGGAGAGGAGGACATACCCGCCAGCATATTATTCGAGGTGGCCCATAAACTCGGTGTGGACATGGGCCTTCTTCTCACAGGAGAAGAGGCTAGAATGCATATTTTCACCGTCACAAGAAAGGGTAAAGGGGTTAAAGTTGAAAGGCGCAAACAATACAAGTATGAGAGCCTCGCTGAGAAATTCATCCACAAAAAGGCCGAACCATTCATAGTAACCGTAGAACCCCGAGAAGATAAACCAGAAATGAACAGCCACCCAGGACAAGAATTCAACTACATCCTAGAAGGTAGTATAAGATTCTATATCCACGATAATGAGATAATACTCAACGAGGGCGACTCAATATTCTTCGACTCATCATACCCCCATGCAATGGAGGCCCTCCACGGTAAAAGGGCACGATTCCTGGCCATAATAATGTAGAGGTGACATAGGATGGCATCAATACTAGGAAAATTCGTCAACAGGATAGAATTTGACTCATATGAGGACTTCAAGGAAAACTTCAAAATAATAGTACCAGAAAGTTTTAATTTCGCCTATGACGTAGTTGACTGGTACGCCCAAAAACACCCACGAAAGGAAGCCCTAGTATGGTGTAACGATCACGGAGACGAACGCATAATAAACTTCAAAGAGATGAAAGAATACTCAGAAAAGGCAGCCAACTTCTTCAAAGAATGTGGGATAAAAAAAGGCGACAGGGTAATGCTAACCCTAAAGGGCAGATACGACTTCTGGTTCGCCCTCCTAGGCCTCCACAGGATAGGGGCCATCGCAATCCCAGCAACCCACATGCTAAAAGAAAAGGACATAATATACCGTGTAAAAAAGGTGGATATAAAGATGGTGGTCTGCATAGCCGAAGACGGTGTCCCAGACTGTTTCGACAGGGCACACGAGGAGATGGGTAACATCCCCCTCATAAAGGCTATTGTAGGCGACGAGGACAGGCCAGGTTGGACTAACTTCAGGGAAAAAGTCGAGAAGATGCCGAAAACCTTTAAAAAACCTGAAGATTATCCATCAGATGATGACATACTACTAGTATATTTCTCATCAGGGACCACCGGGATGCCCAAGATGATAAAACATGATCACACCTATCCCCTAGCTCATATAGTCACTGCAAAGTATTGGCAGAACGTCCGAGAAGACGGTCTACACTATACAGTAGCTGATACAGGATGGGCCAAATCAGTATGGGGTGGGATCTATGGCCAATGGATCTGTGGAAGCGCAGTATTCGCCTATGACTATGACCGTTTCAACCCCATGAACATGTTAGAAAAACTAGAAAAATATAATATAACAACATTCTGCGCCCCACCCACAGTATACAGGTTCCTAATAAAAGAAGACATTTCAAAGTATGATCTTTCAAGCATAGAATATGCCGTGACGGCAGGAGAACCCCTAAACCCAGAGGTCTTCCATAAATTCTATGAACAAACAGGCCTGAAACTCATGGAAGGCTACGGGCAGACAGAATCCGTCGTATCCATCGCCAACTTCCCATGGATGGAACCCAAACCAGGATCAATGGGAAAACCAGTCCCGTTATATGATATAGAATTAGTTGACAATAACGGGAACCCAGTAGATGTGGGAGAAGAAGGGGAGATAGTCATAGACACCTCAAAGGGCAAACCATTAGGACTCTTCGGCGGCTACTACCGCGACGAAGAAAAAACAAAGGAAGTATGGTACGATAACAAATACCATACAGGTGACACAGCATGGAAGGACGAAGACGGATACTTCTGGTTCGTCGGGAGAACCGACGACATGATAAAAAGTTCAGGGTACCGTATAGGACCATTCGAAGTCGAAAGCGCGGTCATATCCCATCCAGCCGTCCTAGAATGTGCAGTTACAGGCTACCCAGACCCTATCAGGGGACAAGTAGTAAAGGCTACAATAGTACTCGCCAGAGGATATGAACCATCAGAAAAACTCAAAAAAGAAATACAAGACCACGTAAAGAGGGTTACAGCCCCCTACAAGTATCCTCGTGTAATAGAATTTGTTGATGAACTACCCAAGACCATCAGTGGCAAAATAAGGAGAGTTGAGATAAGAGAAAGAGACATGAAAAAAGCAGGAGAACAATAAATGGAACCATATCCAGTAATCAATCCACTGGAATGTAAAGGATGTGAAAGATGCATACTCGCCTGTAAAGGTAAAGTACTCTTTATGAGTGATAAGATTAATGAGAGAGGATACCACTATGTAGAATACAAAGGAAGCGGATGTAAAGGTTGTGGAAACTGCTACTACACCTGTCCAGAACCCCACGCCATAGAAGTGCACATCCCACTCAAGAAGAGGAGGAACTGACAAAATGGCGACACAGATGGTGAAAGGGAACACAGCAGTTATCATAGGGGCCATGTACGCTGGATGCGACTGCTACTTCGGGTATCCAATAACCCCAGCCAGTGAAATACTCCACGAAGCCGCTAAATACTTCCCAATGGTCGGCAGAAAATTCGTGCAAGCAGAATCCGAAGAAGCAGCTATAAACATGGTATATGGGGCAGCCGCGGCAGGCCACCGTGTAATGACAGCATCATCAGGGCCAGGGATAAGCCTCAAACAAGAGGGAATATCATTCCTCGCAGGCGCAGAACTCCCAGCAGTTATAGTCGATGTAATGAGGGCCGGCCCAGGACTCGGTAACATAGGACCCGAACAAGCCGATTACACCCAACTAGTCAAAGGTGGCGGGCACGGAAACTATAAAAATATCGTGCTAGCCCCCAATAGTGTCCAGGAAATGTGCGACCTTACAATGGAAGCATTTGAACTCGCAGACAAGTACAGGACGCCGGTTATTGTGCTGGCGGACGCTGTTCTTGGACAAATGGCAGAACCCCTGAAATTCCCAGAGAAGGCCATAGAACATGAACCAGACACTAGCTGGGCGGTCTGCGGCAACAAAGAGACCATGAAAAACCTTGTAACATCCATATTCCTCGATTTTGACGAGCTCGAAGAATTCAACTTCTACCTACAGGAGAAATACGAGCAAATAAAAGAAAACGAGGCGAAATACGAATCTTACATGTTAGATGATGCCCAGATCATCCTAGTAGCTTATGGTATAAGCAGTAGGATATCAAGGACAGCCATTGACATCACAAGAAGAGAAGGTATAAAAGTTGGACTATTCCGTCCAATAACAGTATCCCCATTCCCAGAGGACGAACTATCCAGGTTAAGCGAAGACAACCCAAAGTTCATATCAGTGGAGATGAGCAACGGCCAAATGCTAGAAGATATAAGATTGGCAACAGGATGCAAGGACATCGAACTAGTCAATAGGATGGGTGGAAACCTAATCCAACTAGAAGATGTTGTAAAAAAGATCAGGGAGGTAGCCCATGGCAGATGAGAGGATCATCAAAAAACCAAAATGCATCCATGACATCTTCGAGAGAAAAGGTGGAAGCGCGCCCACAGCAACACACTACTGCCCAGGCTGTGGACACGGCATACTACACAAGCTCATAGGAGAAGCCATAGACGAACTAGGAATACAAGAGAGAACAATCCTCATAAGCCCTGTTGGATGCGCAGTCTTCGCATATTATTATTTTGACTGTGGTAACGTACAAGTGGCCCATGGAAGAGCGCCAGCCGTGGGCACAGGAATATCACGTGCAGAAGATGACGCCATCATAATACTCTACCAGGGGGATGGGGACCTCGCATCAATCGGCTTAAACGAGACAATACAAGCCGCCAACAGAGGAGAGAAAATGGCGGTATTCTTCGTTAACAACACAGTATATGGTATGACAGGAGGCCAAATGGCCCCAACAACACTTATAGGCGAGCCAACCATAACATGCCCAGAGGGTAGAGATCCAAAATTCGCAGGCTACCCATTACATATGTGCGAATTACTCAACAACCTAGAAGCGCCTGTATTTATTGAGAGAGTCTCCCTGGCTGATATAAAGCATATTAGGAAGGCTAAAAGGGCTGTTAAAAGAGCCCTTGAGATACAACGTGACGGTAAAGGTTATGCATTCGTTGAGGTTTTATCTCCATGCCCAACAAACCTGCGCCAGGATGCTGAAGGCGCCCAGAGGTTTATAAACGAGGAAATGGAGAAGGAATTCCCTGTTAAAAATTTCAGGGACAAGACCGATAAGGTAGAACCCATCAAACGTGACAATAGCGATTTCTCCAAAGAAAGCCTTGACAGGATATTCCAAGTAGACGAGTCCCTCCCAGAACCCGAGGACGACCCGGAATTCGAGGAAATAAAGGTGAAAATAGCCGGATTCGGGGGTCAGGGGGTGCTTAGCATGGGCTTGGCCCTTGCACAGGCGGCTTGCACAGAATCAAGGCACGTTTCATGGTATCCTGCTTATGGACCCGAGCAGAGGGGTGGAACCTCAAGCTGTGCAGTTGTAATATCAGGCAGAATGATAGGCTCGCCAGTAGTAGATGAACCAGACATACTAATCTCATTCAACCAACCTTCACTCGAAGAATTCGCCCACACCGTCCCAGAGGACGGTTACATCCTATATGACTCCACAACCATAAAATACAAGGGCAAGGGTAATATCATCGGCGTTCCAGCCCTTAAAATCGCGAAAAGCCACGGAGTAGAAAGGGCTGCTAACACGGTCATGTTAGGGGTTCTCATGGAATCAGGCCTCACCAAAATCTCCAGAAGATCATTCGAAGAGGCTATAAAATTCATATTCAGTGGAAAAAAGAAAATCATAGACATAAACTTGAAACTATTGGATATAGGGGCCAGATGGGCCCGAGAAAACATAAAGGGGAGCTTATAAAATGGCCTATAGGGGTTTTGCAAAAAAAGTACTCGAAAAAGAATCTGTTAAAATCGGTGACAAAATCCGTGTGAAAAAGGATGATATAACCTATGAGGGAATGCTACTTGACAGGCCAGAGGATGCCGATGACAAACACCTCATACTAAAACTAGATAACGGCTACAATATCGGAGTAGAACTAGAAAGAGCCAGCATAGAATTATTAGAGGAAGGTTCAAGGCCGAGGATAAAGCTCCCACCAGTCGATGTTGAAAGAAACCCCCAACTCCCAGACATCTCAATAATATCAACAGGCGGCACCGTAGCATCAATCATAGATTATCAAACAGGTGCTGTTCACCCAGCATTCACAGCAGACGACCTACTAAGGGCAAACCCAGAACTCCTAGACATCGCCAATATACGTGGAAAGGCAATATTTAACATTCTAAGTGAGAACATGCGCCCAGAATATTGGGTTAGAGCCGCACATGCCATAGCAGATGAAATAGAAGATGGAGCCCATGGCATAGTAGTGGCCCATGGAACAGATACCATGCACTATACAGCAGCAGCACTAAGCTTCATCCTAAAAACCCCCGTACCAATAATCCTTACAGGAGCGCAACGAAGCTCCGACAGACCATCCTCCGACGCACACCTCAACCTTATAAGTTCAGTCATAGCAGCGAAATCCGACATAGCCGAAGTCATGGTTTGTATGCACGCCAGCATAGATGATAAAAGCTGCCACCTACACCGGGGAACAAAAGTAAGGAAAATGCACACCTCAAGAAGGGACACCTTCAAAAGCATAAACACCACACCCATAGCAGAAATCAAAGACAACAAAATAAAGATCCTAAGAGAAGACTATAAAAAGAGGGGCCTAGAAGAACTCCAAATCAGAGACAAGATAGAACCAAGGGTAGCACTAATAAAAACCTACCCCGGTATAAACCCTGAAATATTAGAATACTACATTGACAAAGACTATAAAGGGATAGTAATAGAGGGCACAGGCCTTGGACATTGCCCAGAGGACCTCATACCCGCCATCGAACGTGCGAACGAAATGGACATCATAATCGCCATGGCATCACAATGCATCAATGGTAGAGTAAACATGAATGTCTATAGCACCGGCAGAAGACTGCTCAGGGCTGGTGTGATACCAGTAGCCGACATGCTACCCGAGACAGCCTACGTAAAACTTATATGGGCCCTCGGCCAAAGCAGCGACCCCAAGACCGTGAAGAATATAATGCTTAAGAATATTAGTGGCGAGATCGAGGACAAATCATCACTCAGACACTTCCAAGGGTGAAAAAGTATGGACTGGGATAAAATCGGGTTAAAGATGGGCCTAGAGATACATCAACAACTCGACAGCAAAGGTAAATTATTCTGTCCCTGCAAGTGCGAGTTAACAGATGATGAACCAGAATATAATATAATGAGGAGGTTGAGGCCCACACAAAGCGAACTCGGTAAAATAGACCGGGCGGCCTTCGAAGAGGCTAAAAGGAAGCTCAAATTCTATTATCAAGCCTATTCTGATCATACTTGTCTTGTGGAAGCCGATGAGGAACCACCCCACCCAATAAACAATGAAGCCCTAGAGACTGCTGTGACAATAGCATTACTACTCAACATGAAAGTAGTTGATGAATTCCACACAATGAGAAAACAGGTAATAGACGGGAGCAACACCGGCGGATTCCAACGGACAGGACTCGTGGCCACAGACGGTTACGTTGAAACACCCCATGGCAGAGTCAAAATAGAAAACCTATGCCTCGAAGAAGATGCTGCGAGGAGAATAGAAGAAAAAGAAGATGGAATAGTCTTCCGCTTGGACCGGCTTGGCATACCCCTCGTTGAGATAACAACAGACCCATCAATCAAAGACCCCATCCAACTAAAGGAAGTAGCATATCAGATAGGGCAGATACTCCGCAGCACCAAGGTTAAAAGGGGTATAGGGACCATAAGACAAGACCTCAACATATCAATAAAGGATGGTGCAAGGGTCGAAGTCAAAGGAGTCCAAGACCTCGACCTCATACCAGAAATCGTTAAAAGGGAAGTTAAAAGACAACTAAAACTATTAGAGATACGAGAAAAACTTAAAAAGAGAAAAGCAAAAGTTGAAGATAAAATATATGACGTAGGGGACGTATTCAAACAAACATCCTCCAAGATAATAAAAAGGGCTGAAAAAGTCCTCGCAGTCAAATTAACAGGATTTTCAGGGATTATTGGCACCGAACTCCAACCTGACCGGAGATTCGGAACCGAATTGGCTGATTATGCGAAAAAGAGGGGTGTAACAGGTCTATTCCACACTGATGAACTCCCAGGTTATGGTATAAACAAGAAAGAAGTTGACGCACTATTCAAGACCCTAGGAGCTGATGAAACAGATGCCATTATAATCATAGCCGATGAAGAAGAAAAAGCAAAAGCAGCCTTAAAAGAGGTTATAATGAGAGCCAGGATGGCGATTGAAGGCATCCCCGAAGAGACGAGAAAAGCGCTCCCCGACGGCAACACCGCATATCTAAGACCCCTCCCAACCGCCAGTAGAATGTATGTAGAGACAGACATACCCCCATTCAAGATCGGGAAGAAAATGATCAAAAAGTTGCAGGAAGAACTCCCCGAACTGCCAACAGAAAAAAAGGAAAGGATAATGAGAGAATATAATCTAAGTGAGGATCTCGCATCTCAACTCGTCAAGAAAAACCTTGTAGATGATTTCGAAAAACTAGCCACCCTAAATGTTGACAAAAAAATAATAGCATCACTTCTTGCCTATTCACTCCAAGAACTTAAAAGAGACGGACATAACATCGAAAAATTAAAACTTGAAAATCTAAAAGATGTGCTCAGATTACTAGAAGAAGGTAAAATTTCAAAGGACGCCCTAAAAGATATAGTAGCTTGCGTAGCCGATGAAAAACTCGAAGCCCTCGAAGCCGCTAAAAAACTGAACCTACTACTATTAACAAGGAAAGAAGTAGAGAACATCATCAAGGAGATAATAGAGGAAAACAGCTCATTAGTAGCGGAAAGAGGAATGGGTGCCATGGGACCCCTGATGGGACAGGCAATGAAAAAACTCAGAGGAAAAGCAGATGGACAACTCGTAAACAAGATACTCAAAAAAATGCTAAAAGAGAAAATCTAATGTTTTCATAATTTTTAATAATAAACTATGAAAATAGTAAATTTAAAAAAGAAAAACCATCTACTTTTTGTTAAGTATTGAACATCCATACTACTAGGGTGTTCATGATGAAAAAATGGATGCTACTACTTATCATAGTAGCTACACTTGCATATCCAACAATAATATTAGAGTCAAATCATGTAAAAGCTGCAGATATAGAACATAACACGATAAACCTCAATAAGCTTCTACTAGAGAAGGGATATGCCACACTTTATGATAAAACGGAGCTTATACCACCAAAATTTCGCACAAGCCCTGATACATGGCCAGACAAGATACCAACAAGTGATGTTGACGCCGAGGGCACCTGTACACATGTAGTTGACGGGGACACCATAGACGTTCAAGGAGTTGGAAGAGTACGCCTAGCCGTAATAAACACACCCGAAGAGGGAGAACCGGGATACCAAGAAGCAAAGGATTATGTGACACAAGTTTGCCTCAACAAGAAAGTATACCTTGACATCGACCCCGAAAGGTCCCTCGACCAATATAATAGGATCCTTGCAATGGTGTACGTTTCCAATGAAACAAATAAAACACAACCCTTAATGAATCAAACACCAACAACACTTGCAATAGAGAATAATACAACAACTCCCCCCACCACCAAAATGCCACCAACAGGCACCCCCATCACCATCCTAGCCCTCGGAATCCTAACAATACTAACAGGAATAGTCTATAGTCACATGAAAAAATAAACTCCAAATATACACCTAGAAGAATTATGGCACCTCCCCTCCCACAACATCCACCTTTCTTCTCAACTTTAGTTCAACATCCCATTGGATTATCCCACAACCTTCCCATCCCTTTTTACGGAATATCCCACCTTTCCAACTTCATCAAGGGGGAGAAGACCTTCCATCAAGGAAGATCCACAGATGCTAACAATATCCTTAGGGGGGATGTTCCCACACAATGGTGAATAGGAAAGTTTCCAAACCAAATGTCTCCCATAAAATTTTCAAACCCCATGGATAGGAAGAGAATGGGGAGAGCAGGCAAGAACCTGCTTTTGGACGCTGGAAACCCCTCATTCGATAAAATGGGGTAATTCACTAGGATAAGCCAATGGAAAAGACTGAAGGGCTGACAGGCCAACTCGTAAAGCAAGATACTCAAAAAAATAAAGGGGGGTTAAAGCATGGGTTAATGAAGTTCCCTAGGTATTCCATCATATACTCATTGTTCTTCCTCTTCTCTGAGTGCTAATTCCCTGACTAGTTTTGTTATTTCCATTTCAATGTTTTCTATCATAATATATATTCTGAAGAGGAGATAGTAGGCTCCTATTATGGCTAATATGAGGATCAGGTCTAATCCTCGGCCGATCCCTATAACATTAGCGAGATATGATGTTGCATTGGGACTGATTGAGATTATGATCAGGGAAAACCAGACAACTAGCCAGATAATAGAGACTGTAGGGGATGTTCTACCCTCCTTAAACCTTTTCAAGGATACTATTATCCCTATCAGGCCAGTTAGCACTCCTATGATCTGGTATAGCAATCTCGCGCACCTTTCACAACTTTTTTAGTATGTTGATTATCATTTTTATCAGTATCTTAATACCTACAGTAATGTTTGTGCCCTTTGATATGGTCTGGGGTGTGTATATAGTTTTTATAGGCACGGCCTTTAACCTTAATCCATTCTTTTTAACTTCACTTATTATCTCAGATGATACACCATAACCCCTATCTTTTATTTTTATCCTCTCAGCCGCTTTACGGGTGAATGCCCTTAATCCAGATTGTGAATCTGGAAACCAGACCCCATAGAATATCAAGGTTATGATGTTCATGATGAGGTTTCCAATGTTCCTTGAGAATGGCATTTCATTGAAATTTCTTTGACCGATAACAACATCTGCCCTATCCTCAATTAATGGCCTGCAAACATTTTCTATATCATCTGGGTCATGTTGTCCATCAGCATCAAAGGTGAGAATATATGATGATCTTCTGGAGAGAGCCGCACTTATACCTGTTTTAAGGGCTGCTCCAAGTCCCCTGTTTATTATATGCCTGTAAACGTGGATTCTATCATCATCCTTAAACTTTCTGAGTAGATGGGGTGTTGAATCGGTTGAGCCATCATCTACAACGATAACAGTATAACCTCTATCCTTTAGTTCGCCTATAACCTGGAGTATTGTATCCTCCTCGTTATATGCGGGTACAATAACTGTAATGTCTCTTGGGTTCGCCTTTTTTGCCATTGCCACTCCCACTTTTATCCTAGAGGATCATACGATGACAATCATGGGTTTCTCTTGTTAGAGTGGGCCGACGTCTGGTTTGCCTTCCCTCATCCCCATACCGGCTTCCCTGGTCAGTTTTTCAGGTTTGAATAACATTTTTATAACATTCTGGGCGTGTTCACGGGCGCGATTTTCCGCGAGTATTTTAAGATCCTTTGGGTTGGATTCCTCATCCTCGTGGACGAAAACCTCGATTATGTGAGTGTTCGTCATGAGCTGTGCTTGTATGAGTCCTGTTGAGGCTTCATGGGCGCATATCTTATCTATTTTTTCAGGTCCGGGCATCCCAAAGGCCATCACAATCTCGCAGCCTTCTTCTTCGATGAGTTTTTTGCATGCTACTGGGAGGTCCTTGACACCCGGGACGGTCCTCCTTATAATCTCCAGGTTTGGAGCGTGCATTTTTAGTTCATTGATGGCAGCCTTCGCCATATCATATCTTGCGAAGGTGGTGTCACATATTCCTATGCGTTTCATCTTCTCACCCTGGATGGGGATGGTGCCTTTATTAACTTCCATTTTTCTAGTAGCCTTTTTCTTGCTTCCCCAATAGTCAGGGGGTAGGGTCTATGGAAGGGTAGTCTATCCTCCTTTTCAAGTATCTCGATGAGGTGAGCGATCCTTGGAAGCCTTAAATTAGCCTCTCTTATGGTTTTAACGTCCTTGAATACTTCCATGGGCGTGCCCTCTTTAATTATCTCCCCATTACTTATAATGTATATTTTATCAGCATATAATGGTGCCATATCAACATCATGTGTTGCTATGATTATAGTCATACCCTCTTTGTTGAGCTTGTAGAGTAATCTCATTATATGGGATGCGCCCCTCGGATCAAGGCCAGATGTGGGCTCATCCAATACCATTATCTGTGGGTTCATTGCTAGTATACCTGCTATTGCAACCCTCTTTTTTTCCCCGCCACTCAGATGATGTGGTGGTTTATCTTCAAATCCTAACATGCCAACTTTCCTCAGGGAATCCTTTACTCTTCTTTCGATCTCCTCCACTTCCAAGCCGATGTTAAATGGGCCGAATGCCACATCCTCCTTTACTGTTGGGGCGAACAGCTGATCGTCAGGGTTCTGGAATACTATACCAACCTTCTGCCTTACCTTCATAAGCCCCTCTTTGGTATACTGGATGGGTTCGCCTTCCACCCTTATTTGTCCCCTTTTGGGTTTGAGTATCCCGTTAAAGTGTAAAAATAGGGTTGATTTTCCAGCGCCATTAGGACCTAATAAGGCTACTACTTGTCCCTTTTCCACGTTAAAGTTGACACCTTTAAGGGCTCTTGTCCCATCCGGATACTCATATGTGACATTGACTGCTTCAAGTATCATATCCTACACCAAAAAACTGTATAATAGTGTTATTATGGGGATTGTCTAAAAAAGTTTATATAATTTTTATAGTCCTTGTAAAGTATACTCCGAAAAGTAGTGTTACCTCGAAGACCACTACTAGTATTATCCATTTTTTATCTGTTTCATGGATTTTCATGGTTGGAATTTCCCCATTATAACATCTGGCCTCCATCGCCTGGTATACCTTTTCTCCCTGCAACCAAGATCTTATGAATAGGTTGCTTGCAAGCAAGCCCAACGACTTTATAGAATTTCTGATACTATTATAGCCTAGTCTTGTCTCCTGTGCATTGTACATGGTGGACGCCTCCTCGAGGAAAATGAATATCATCCGATACATTAGGAGGGCTATCTCAATTATGATCCTGGGTACTTTTATCTTCTCTAATTGTTTGAATATCTCGTTAATGGGTGTTGTAAGTGAAAGGAAGGCCAGGCAGGTGAAACCTCCCATTATCCTCGAGAATGCCAGGAATCCCGTGTGCAGGCCATCCAGGTACACTCTAAACCAGGAGAATCCTATGGATGATGGTTTAACCCCGAAGAATAATGACATTAATATTAATGTTAAAAACCCGAAGGCGAATGGTACGCTAACAAATTTCAGATAATAACGTGATGGTACCCCGGCGATGAATACAATTATAAATGACATTAAGATGGCCACTATAATCGGGATTATAGGTGAAGGTGACAGTAACGATAATATCATTGTTAGGATACCCCAGGATAACTTCACCCCCGGGGGTATCCTGTTAAGATTATTATGGTGGGCATAGAAGTCTGTTGAAATGTTCATACTCCCCCAACTCTTTAGGCTGTTTTCTGTTTACCTTTATAGTAGCCGAATACATAGCCTATGATGAGGGCTCCTATAGTCGCTTGCACTGCGAAGAGCAGACTTTCTATTTCACCACTTGGGGGCTCCCATATGGGTTCAAACCATGGTTTGTAGCCGGTTTCTTCTATTATTTGGCTTGCCTTATCATCCGCGCCCCCGAAGTAGCCTTGTTCTTCCCCCAGGCCATTATAGAGTAGGAACGGTATAATGCAAATGAATGCGACGATTATCAGCATTATAATATGCCTTTTCTCCATTTTAATCACCCTGTGCTTGTCGGTTTTCTAATTAGCAGGTTTAGTTTTTCTGTGATGTCTGGTTTCAATTTTAGGATGTTTTCGAACACCACCACTGTGAGTAATCCTTCAGCTATCCCGAGGGGTACTTGCGTGTATGCGAATATTAACATAAACTTTGAAGCTGCCGCCATCAAGGTGGGTGTTGGGAATGCTAGGGCTAACTGGAATGATGTTGTTACATAGGTCATGATATCACCTAGGAACGCTGCAAAGAAAACTGCAACTGAAGTTGGTAGGTTTAGTTTCATGGACCCCCTGTATGTTAGCCATGCGAATACTGGGCCTATTATACCCATCGAGAATGTGTTAGCGCCTAATGTTGTTAACCCTCCATGGGCTAATAGGAGAGCCTGGAATATGAGTACTATGCTCGCCATTACCGTGGTTATCCATGGTCCGAATAGTATTGCGCCTAGTCCGTTTCCTGTGGGGTGTGAGCAGCTTCCCGTGACTGATGGCATTTTAAGGGAGGATAATATGAATATGAATGCTCCGCTCACTGCAAGTAATGGTTTTGATTCTGGGAGTTCATCCGCGACCTTTTTTATCCTTGTTATACCGTATATGATAACCGGTACTGATATGGCATACCAGAGGATGCACCATTGCCATGGTAGAAAACCTTCCATGATATGCAAGAATATCACCATCTTTTATTTTTTTTAAAGTAAACTTGAATAAGAGTTCGGGTTAGATCCCCTATAAATATTTTTCCCCCCAAACTTATCCGAAGAAAAATAAGCCCCCCGCCTATAAAATAAGTAATCTGGAAACATTACCGCAGCTTTATTGGTATCTGGAAAGTGCCTACACTCACACCACCAAGACCAACTCCACATATTATCTCCAGTCTGTTCCCCGAAGACTTGTAGGATCCTGTTTCCATTTCAAGGTAACTTGTCGTATTCCTTATAACATTGAAACTAGTTGATTCAAATGTGACTCCTCCAATGTCAACATTTGCCACAATCCTAAGAGGGTATGATGGGTCCATCTGAGCTACCGTTACACCACCAATAGTAACATTCGTAACTATCGAACCATTACCTTTAAATTCTGGGTTTAATAATGCTATAGAGAATCCTCCAGTGTTCACATTCATCGACACGTTCTTGAATGTTGCTTTATCGACTAGCAGCGTCCCCCCACCAGCATATTGAATCGTTGAATTTACCTTATCAACCTTTGAATCGTTTCCAAGGACTAGTGTGATTCCACCAACCTTGCTCCGAGTAGTTACATTGTAGATATACCTATTCGACAATAGGATATTCACAGAACCCTCATCTAATCCCATATCAACGTTGAGAGTGTCGCCTTCAACTGTATAATTGACTATGGGCTTAGCATCCTCAAGACCTCTCTCAGTTTCAATAGAATAAATAAAATCCGTACCATTCTCAAACTTCACAGCCACCCCTGATACATTAGATTCAACATTTATATTCACCCGTTTTATGCCTGATACTTGACTCTCATTTAAAGTGAAGGCATCCTTGATAGTCTTCTCCTCCGGTGGCCTGAAAAGTGGCGCCACCACCCCAGTTAAAAACGCCACTACTAATACCATGATAATTATGGTGCTGAAAAATTTCTCAAAATTCACTGGAACACCCCCACGAGCATCATTACCCCTATTATTACAAGGGCCGGTACTCCAAGAACCGATAAGAATGATCTCCCAAAACCGATCCTGTGCTCAATGCTTACAGCCGTTGACCCGATTATAATAGCCCAAATATACATTATGACAAAGAGCATGGCTGATGTGAAAATTGTCCCAATCAATATTAGTGTCATTAGAGCGAATATCCCGAGGATGAATGGCGCTGCTGAAAACCCCATGAGCTTAATGGTATTTGTAAGGCTCCCCTCTCCCTTAAAGACGAAAACTGCGACAACATGTGAAATAATAGCCCATACTATAAGTTTTAATAATGCTATCACCGTGACCACCACGGCAAAGGCTATTGGGAAAACTATCCACACCCCAGTTATCGCGGATACCACTCCACCTAACATAAAACCAAGGAATGCGCACATGAAAATGTAAAGGTACAAGCCTTGGTTTTCCAAACCCTTATCCTTCACAGCCTTAAAAGTCTCCTCTGGGGAGACCAAGACCTTTAGAAGGTCCCTGGAGAAATTCGCCACAATTTTAACCAGAAAAGACACCTCCACGTCCTCTTCTAGGGGGATAATCTGTCTATGAGAGGAAAATCCGGTTTCCTATATGAGACTTTCCAGGGTACCACCCCCCCACAATGGTAGAATGTTTCCCAAAGGTTGTATATAACCCTTTTTAATGAACCACCCTTCACCCCCATCAGATGTCGCTTCCTGCTTCAATGATGAGAGGCAAGAACATGGACTAGTGGGGAATGTCCCAGCCCGTTTCAAATATTCGGTTTATCAGATGATAATCCCCCGGGCTTGTGCCCTCCTGATTATCCTACTGGCTCCTTTAGCCCTTATAGGATAGGGTAAACTGAACACACACTAAATAAATCTTTTCTGGGCTCATGGGTTCTCCGCTGATAAAGTTAAAACCCGGGAATGTTTACTATTATGAGATTATTAGAGTGAAGAAAGGGAAATCAAATGCTTTCAGCGATTTTCTTTCTGATTTTTTCCTTTTCAACAACCTTTAGGTTCAGATCATCCACCACCTTTTGGAAGTCCTTCCATCTTATATTAAGCCATCTCGAATACTCATGGAATAACTCCTTTTCAATCAGAGCACTCCTATCTACTCTTATTTTATGTTTTGGCAGTTCTTTTCTGAGCCGCCATCTTGCATCCTTGTATGGTTGGACTTCGAGGACGGCCTCCTCCATATTCTTACCCTCGAATATCATCTTAAGGAGAATCTCCAAGATTAGGTTTATCCTATCCGGGACTCCTACCGTATCCCCCCTCAGTGATATTCTCCTCCTTTTGACTCTTATCCCATTTTCCTGGAGTTTTTCACCTATCCTGGGGGTGGCGCCTTTTTTGTCACCTGTTTTATCAACTATACCCCCTATTATGAAAGCCCTTGAAGTGAGCTCCTCAGGTCTTATATCCTCCTCTGCCCATAGGTCTAGGAGTGTCGCCTCTATAATCCCATTTTCAGCCAAAAATTTATGCGTGGGGCCCCTGAAGCCTGTTATCCTCTGGAGTGGGAAGTGCATGGAAGATTCCGCTCTCTTGTTAAGCCATGTGAGCACCAGTCTTTCACCCCATAGATAATCCCTTATAAGCCCATAGGATTGGTTTAATTGGAGAGCAAGCTTTCTTTTCTCCTTAGGTGTGTGCCGGTCCCAATACAT
Source organism: Methanothermobacter tenebrarum (assembly GCF_023167465.1). Lineage (NCBI taxonomy): Archaea > Methanobacteriati > Methanobacteriota > Methanobacteria > Methanobacteriales > Methanobacteriaceae > Methanothermobacter > Methanothermobacter tenebrarum. The sequence goes on from NZ_AP025698.1 coordinate 992,655, forward strand.
TAAGTCTATTATAAAATAAGGGTGTTCATATTTTGAAAGTTCGCCTTTGATTTCTTCTATCCCTACCAGAATATCCTCATGGTCACCTTGTGAATAAGCGAACTGGCTGGATCCTACAAGCTCGCCATCTAAGCTCCAGGCTGGTTTCACAGGATCTTCTAATCTTACTATCACCCCTTTCCCATCCAAGATTGAAATAGCCATCTCCTGGAATGGATCATCCCCTCCCAGCCTATGAAGACTCCCAATCTTATCTATACCTTCACTCCTTAACAACTCCTTGAATATCATACCGAGACTCTTCATAGGAGGACACCTCCACATGGGGATAGTATCCTATGAACAGCCCCCCAAATCTAGGGTTTTTGAACCCTTCGTCAAAAAAAGAAGAGAATCTTCCAGTCTATTAGGATATTATCTTCCCTTGAAGATAAATATGATATGCTATTATATTCTACTATTATGAAGATAAAAAATAATATAATTTTAGCAATGGATTTAACAGACCCCTCAGAGGCTCTCAGGGTAACAGGCCAGGTAATAGATTATATAGACACGGTTAAGATAGGTTATCCGCTTGTACTCTCCGCGGGGATGGGATGCATACAAGAATTCAAAGAAGAATTACAATGCAAGGTCATAGCAGACTTTAAAGTTGCTGACATACCCGAGACAAACGAGAAAATCTGTAACATAACATTTGAGCATGGTGCAGATGCCATCATAGTACATGGTTTCACAGGCCCCGACAGTATAAAAGCTTGCATGGACGCCGCCAACAAAAAAGGGGGGGAAATATTCCTACTCGTGGACATGTCACATCCAGGATCCGGAAAGTTCATAGGCAGGGTATCAGAGGAAATGGCAAGACTCGGAGTACAACTAGGAGTGGAAAATTATGTGGCCCCAGCCACGAAACCTGAAAGTCTCATGGGGATAAGGCGCATAGTAGGTGAAGGGGCGTTCATCATATCCCCTGGTGTGGGATTCCAGGGTGGTGAAGCCACTGAAACACTAAAATTTGCAAATGCCATCATAGTCGGGAGGACGATCTACCTTTCAAAAAATCCGAGAAAGACAATAGAGGAACTTATAAAGATCCTAGGAGATGTTCATCAAACCGGCCCGTGAACTCATAGGATAATTCAAATAACAAGAAGAATATGAAGGAACACCATCCTATCCCATGTATCCACACTATAAAGTATGGGACTATTACAAGGGCTAATATTCCCATTTTAAGGATTAAACGATACTCAAATATCATGGAAAGATAACCCCCACCTTGTAGCCGGTCATGTCCAAACTCGTCCAAGAAGGCCCCGAGGACGCACACAAGCAAAGTCACCGGTTCAAGGACTGGTAACCCCCCCATGAGGGCTACTAGGAGGAAGAGGGCCCCTGCAAGGAAGTGGTTTAAGTTATCGATTTTACCAGCTAATAGGGTGCCTATAAATACCCCAAAGAATATATATGGGGCGTCAGAGCTTATAGTGACGAGTAATCCGACGAAGGCGCCGCAGAGGATCCCTGTGATGGCCCCAGCTATCCTAGTTGTGGTGTCATCGGCAAGATCGTCAGCAAGCTTCATAAGAAAACCAGAAGAAAAATATAAAAGCGGTTCTATCATACCCATTTCCTTCTCTCTTTGTGTAAGGGCTAAAGTGCGCCTGCCAGTATCAGTGGGAATAATATTGTAGCATCACCTATAACAGTCACTAGTTTAGAGTCTGTCTGCGCTTTTGCCCATGTTCTAGCCTCTTCTAATGGGGCTCCGCTAAGGCTTCCCGCCTCGCTCCTGTCCATGATTATCTGGATAGCCGCATCAACTCCCCCTCTGAGTATGGTTGATGCCAGAGTATAATGTTTAGGCACACCACCACCTAATATTATGGCACCTATCCTCTCGGATTCGAATACCAGATCTGACAGATGGTGCATATCAGCTACCGCGTCAAGGCATAACTGGTTTTCCTGGGTGAACATCCAAAGTTGGAGTCCTATCATACTATCGATTATCCCAGGGGCATAGATTGGTATGTTATTATCAGTTGCATTTTTTATTATGGAATTTTCATCCTGGATGTGTTTTCCTATCTCATGGATAAATTCTCTTATGGAAAAAACCTGCCTAGTGGAAGTTATCGATTCTAGGATCTTTGATATTCTCTCCTCGAAAACTTCGAAGTCTTCCGTTTTTGTGTAAATGTCCTTGATATGGCCCACTTTTGCCTCGCCGGGTTGGAGGTTGTGGTAGTGTCCGCCACCGAATGCCTCCAGTAGGTCATGGGTTAAGTTAGCCCCACTTGTGATAAGGGCTTGGATTCTACCCTCCCTTAGAAGGTCTGATATGATCCTTCGCATGCCACCAGCTACAAGGGGTCCTGCCATGCTAAGGAAGATGTTCATTTTATTGTCTTGGAACATTTCAGATAACAGTCTGGTGGCCTTGTATACTCTCCCAGCTCCAAGGACTCCCGCCCGGCCCATTTCATCTATTAGTTCTTTGACTTTCATTTCACCCTTTATTGTCATGTGTTGGACTCTCATGGTCATTTTCCTACCTGTTTTTGAGTCCTGAGATCGCATCTAGTATGTCTGTGCGTGTCACGATCCCTATGGGCCTCTTTTTAGAATCTACTAGGATTAGGCGGCCTATGTTGTGTTTGTTCATTATCTCTATCGCATCTGATATCATAACTGTCTTGTCAACTGTTACTATGCTGGTTGACATGATATCAGCGACTTTACATTGGTCCTTGCCTTCTGCTATTGCCCTGTTTATGTCGCTGAGTGTCAGCATCCCCACTATCTTGTCGTCTTCCGTTACTGGGGCGCCCTCAATGTTTTTCTCTGACAGTATCCTCGCCACTTCTTTAAGTGTCATTTCTGGTTTTATTGTCACCAGATCCTGGGTTGCCACTTCCATCACCGTCTTCTGTGGTATGCTCCTGATACCAGTCGTGTCTAGCAATATCATGTTATCCATATCATCTCTACCCACTATGATACCATCCACCACGAGCTTGTTCACCGGGGTTGGCCCCACCCTTATCCTGTCTCCCAGATCAAGATTTTTTATGCTGCCAACTACCTTTATGGCTGCTTCACATTCTCCTGGGTGTGGTATGCTTGTGAATTCTATCTTTGAAACTGAAAGGTCTTCAAGTTTTTCCCCGTTCTTGTAGATGGGGACCTGGGCTTTCATCTCCATGGGTGATATCTCAAGGTATTGGAATGCTTTTATTGTCGGCTTGTACCCGCCCCTGGGCCCTGGAACCCCCTTCACAAGGCCCAGGCTCCTCAGTGCCTGCATCTGGTTCCTTATAGTCCCCGGGTTCCTGTTCATTATCGCCGCTATCTCCTCGCCCTTGATAGATTTTCCATCAGCTTTTTTGTAAAGGTTGATGAGCGTTTGCAGTATCTCTTTCTGGACAGCCGTTAACATCTATAACACCTAAAATCATATCTATTATGAACAATAATTATAATTGTTTTTTAATATTAACTTGTCCCCAATATTTTTATCGGAGATCATCCAGCATCTAAAATTTTTTGACAAAAATTACACCACCGATATGGGGAGACTCCCCATTTCATGACAGAGGAAAACCCCCCAAGTGACCTCTTCTACCGGGGGGTTCACACTTTCATATCCTAGGGTAGTTTGGAATCGCCAAAGTGGGAGATAAACCCTTGAAGAAGCCCCATCCAAAAAAGCTCCTAAAAGGAGAAGGCTAAAAAAAAGGAACTGATGGGATACCTAACATCAGAGGACAAAACAAGTATCCTGCCAATAGGAGGTTAAGTGGAGAATTATGAAACCACCCTGGCTGAGACCCCCCCAGAATATTATGAATCTATAGGCTGGGTTCTGAAACATGCCCCCTCAGAAGTTTAATCATCACCCTAGAAAATATACCTTTTTTCTAACAATCTCTTAAAGACCGGGATGGTGAAAAATATCAGATTACTCCAAGCATATAAATAAGGGGATAAGCTCATCGCCATGATAGAGCATGTTGGTAAGATGAGACTATTGGCCCTTATAAATTTTATCCTCCTCGCATCAACATCATCTACCAGACCTTTTTTAACGGAATAATCCCAGTTAATATAAGATAGGGTTCCTACCAATAGTTGATTAACCTGGAATATTATATTAGCTGTGAAGTAACTGGCACCATATTCTGAGACCATTTCAGTGGAGAATGGTATCATAGCTATAAAGATCAAGGAGAAAATATTTATAGTTATCAGGGTAGGGTTTGTGCGTTTGATAAAATTGAACTGCTGATGATTAACACGCCACAAGCCACCCAGTATCCAGAAGGAGAAAAAATAGCAAAAAAACTGGGGCCATAACACTCCAAGTTGTTGTTAGAATGCTGCTTCAGTTAAAGAATTGGAAATTCTTGGAACATCCAATGTTAATACGAGAAGTGTCATTGAAATAGCGAATATACCATCCACAAGTGTTTCAATACGACCAGTCCTCATCCACAAATTAGACATTGAATAAAATCTCCACATCATATAATATTAGTATTTCCATAGGATGATAGAAATTCTTAAAAGAAACTAGAGGGGGATGATAAACCATGAAGATTATCCTAGGTTTGCCAAAGGGTAGCCTGAATAATGTTAATCGCGGGAACACCTACCAGGTATTTGTAGATGCCGGATACGAGATCAGAGGCTATGAACCCGGAAAAGAAGAAAACGAGATCAGGATACTCAACGATCCTGAGATAAAAGCTTATCTTACAAGACCGCAGAGCGCCCCAGTAGAATTAAACAGGGGCATGTTAGATATTGCGATAATAGGCGACGACTGGGTGCGTGAAGAATCCATAAACAACAATAATATGATAAAGAAGATAGGCAGCCTAGAGTACGGTCAAACACGCCTAATAGTTGCAGTGCCCAAAGAAAAACCGTATAATTCCCTACAAGAGTTTTTCCTAGCCAATAGGGATCGTGAAACCCCAATATTATGCTTCACAGAATACCCCAACATCACAAGGGAATTCTTCATGAAAAACCCCGGTTACAAGGAAATATTCGGTGAAAGCACTCCAATGGTCCAGATAAGGGGTCTTAGGGATGGTGATAATGAAATGGTCCAGATAATAAACTCAGATGGAGCCACCGAAGTATATATTGCAAAGGGCGCCGACCTTATAGTGGATAATACACAGACCGGCACCAGCCTAAGGAAAGCCGGCCTAAAAATTATCGACACCATAATGGAATCCAGCGCAGGATTATACGCCGGGCCAACCTGCAAAGGAGAAAAGTTGGAGAAGGCTAAGATGATATATCAGCAATTATTCGGGGCTATAAAAGCCCGAGATTACTTTGACGTTAAATTCAATATAAAGAATGAAAAACTAGAAGATGTTAAAGAATTCCTAATCTCCAGAAGATATTGTTCACAAGAGCCGACAATAGTAAAGGGTATGAAATTCTCACAGGTAAACGTCCTAATACCAAAAAATAAATTCCCAGAGATGCTAAGCGGCATTAAAAGCCTTGGAGCATCATCCATAGTAAGGGAGAAAGTCAAACAATACGTGGAATAACAATAATCCATGGGGGAGTGGAAACTTTTATAATTTACAAATGTTTAAAATTTGGAGAGAGGATAAAAAAATGAAATTTGAAGACTTGTTTAAAGAATGTCCACGTTGCGGTTCCAAGGATAAGATAGTTAAAAGGAAGATAGTAGACGAACATAAGGCCTTCGCCACCCTCAGGGAGATTGTATGCGAAAAATGCGGGTACGTATTCCAAAAAGGGGAATAGGAGGGTTATTCCTTGGCTTTTCATGTTATGATAATCCCTACTATGAATTGTCCATCAAATTGTAGTTATTGTTGGGGTGTTGAACGGGACTCCACCATAATGAGCATAGACATTATAAAGAAGATCGTCTCCTGGCTTAAGGGTTTCAGGATGGAGCCAGTGACCTTCACATTCCATGGAGGCGAACCCCTACTGGCAGGTTACGAGTTCTACAAGGAGGCCCTCTCCCTACTGAGCGGGGAATTAGCCATGTTGAATCCTGCCTTCGCAATACAGACAAACCTTTGGTTAATGGATGATAGGTTGGCTAAGCTCTTCGCCAAGTATAATATACCCATCGGCTCCAGTTTAGATGGGCCAGAACAGATAAATGATTTTCAGAGAGGTGAGGGATATTTTAAGAAGACCATGCGCGGGTACGAGGTTGCCAGGAGACATGGTCTGAATGTGAGCTTTATTAGTACTTTCACCTCCTATTCCATAAATTTTAAGGAGGAGGTTTTCAAGTTCTTTTTGGAGAATGGTCTGAATCTTAAATTGCACCCGGCCTTACCGTCTCTTAAGAGTGAGGATCCTAGAGAGTGGAGTATAAGTGCTAGGGAGTATGGTGAGCTCCTTGTTTATCTTCTTGATGAGTATTTGTCCCATTTTGGCGAGATTGAGATAAAGAATCTTGACCATTTTGCCAAGAGCATGTTTATGAGGCGGGGTGTTGTATGCACCCTCGCAGATTGTGTTGGTAATACCTTTGCTGTGGATCCCCATGGTGATATATACCCCTGTTATCGTTTTGTGGAGATAAAGGATTATGTTATGGGTAATGTGGAGGATAAGCCGAGTATGGATGATCTTGAGGAGTCCGAAGCTTTGAGGAGGCTTAGGGATTGGAGAAGGCTCGTGGATGAGGAGTGTTCATCCTGTGATTATTATCGTTTTTGCCTTGGTGGGTGTCCATACAATGCCATAAATATTGTTGATGGTAGGATGGAGCTTGATGGTGTGGATCATCAGTGCGAAGCCTATAAGATGATATTTGGTGAGATGAAAAGGAGGGTTAACAGGGATTTCATGGTCCATGGGATTGAAGGTGGGGATAGGAAGGCTAGGATTATCGATTTGATGTTGAAAGAGCTTTAATCTGCTTTTTTTAGTTTGTTCCCGTTGCAGTAGTATATTTCTGCTGGTATGTTGAAGACTTCTAGTTGTAGTTTTATCGTCTCCACAAGGTCTGGGGTTGTGACTATCCAGAATCTTGTGCCGTTGTTGTTGAATCCGAATCTTCTCCATTTTCTCATGTTCTGTGATAACCTTTTCTGACCTTTAGTGATTTCTATGATTATGTCCTTGAAGCTTTTAACCGCGTAGATGTTTGGTTTGAATCCTTGGATTTTGGGTATGTGTTTTTCATTGCATTTTACAGTGTAGCCTTCTCTTTTTAAATGTTCGGTGATTGTTCTCTTTATTTTCTCATGGTCTCTTTTCTTCATTTTTTTATCCCCACCCACAACAACTTTCTTGAACATTGTTTATAATCTTGGATCTTATAGTATAAATACTTATAGGTTATCATGGATTTAATACACAAAAGATATATATAGGTTTCTATCAATTGAAATTCGTGGTGATAGCATGGGCGTGTTAGATGATGAAACCATAAAGATGAGATACATCGAACTAGTAAAAAAAGGTATAATAGAAGAGGACGAATGCGCATCCTATACAAAAAAGATAGACCTCAAACCCTGCATGAGAAAAAAAGTAGAAGAATTTAAAGATTTTTTCATACCAGGCACAGTCCTGGTCAGCGAAAGGGCATCCTACCGACTAAGGATAGGATACCCAATGGAATAAACTTATATTATAACGAACCTTCCCGCTTTTGTAATAGAATATTTTTCCAGGAGATGGGACTGCTTCACAAGTCCCATCTCTATAAGGTCGCTCAGATGCTTATAGACCATGGCCCTTGATACCCCAACCCTTTCTGCGATTTCTACAGCTGTTAAATTTTCATCCTCTAAAACCTCCAAGATTTTGAGTTTCGAATCTGAAATATCAAGCCTGGGTAGGGGTAATCTGACTGATGTTTCCCTGAAACATGTGAAGATAGCGTCAACACCCTCTTTAAAGGCTGCGAATGCTAAAAGACCCCCCAAATCGTCACCATTATAGGCTACATAGACTTCACCATGCTTTTTAGCCCCTCTTATGATCTCGGATATCTTATAACATGCCTTGAGTGGGTCCTCGGTTTCTATTTTTATAAGACCCCCCTTAACGAATTTTTCAAGGGATAAATCATCAAATTTTTCACTCTGGACTAATATCAGGCCATCTATCTTATTTTTCATTGTAACATCAAAGAGGCATCGGCCCCTTAAATTTGTAACAAGAGTCTTCATATAATCACCCTCCAATGATCTCATATATGATCATATCAATCTAATATAAGTATTGACTCATCCATGGTATGATTCTAATGGATGGGAAGGTTTAAATAAACCCCACAAAAAACCAAATTATTAGACTTCACACAACAAACTCCCAAGGGGATAACATGAAAAAGGAATTAGTAATCTCAGGAGATGACCTATCCACCCGGAAAATCAACAAAATGATAAAAGAAGGCCTAAAAGACAACACAAAAAAATTCATAATAGAAAACGACAAAAAGCTCGACTCACTCGTCGTGGGAATCCGAGAAGAAGCAGAATTCATACTAAAAGGAGAATTCGGCGACTTCATAGGAGCGCTCAACGACGGAGCCCATATAAAAATCATCGGAAACACAGGAAGATACATAGGAGACAACATGACATCAGGCGAAATAATAGTTGAAGGATCAGCCAAAGACGGCGTCGGATTCGGAACATACAACGGCACAATAGTAGTACACGGAGACGCGGGAAACGGCGTCGGACAACTAAACAAAGGAGGAACAATAATCATAGACGGAGACATAAAAGACCTCGCAGGATTATACATGCTAAGCGGTGACATAATAGTAACAGGAGACGCTGGAAAAGACACAGGAGACTGGATAATCGGAGGCAACATCTACATCGCAGGAGACTTCGAAACAGGAACCAACGCCAAGGTAAGCCAACTAGAAAAAGAAGACACACTAAAACTCTCAAAATTATTCTATAACTATGGAATAGAAGCCCAAGTAGAAGAATTCAAAAAAATACACCACAAAAAACTCCGCCCATTCTACGGCTAAAAAAAGGTGATCTAAATGGTTCAAATACTCCTAACAGACCCCGAAAAATGTGACGGATGCAACGAATGTATAGAAGCATGCGAAAAAATCACAGGCCACGCTTCAATCTTTTTAAATGAACTGGAAGACGGCTACCACGCCATCGTATGCCAACAATGCGTCGACCCAGCCTGTGCAAGAGGATGCTTCAGAGACGCCATAAGAAAAGAACACGGGATAGTTAAAATAGAACAAGAAGCATGCATAGGCTGCAAACTCTGCATGCTAATGTGTCCAATAGGCGCCATAACATACTCAAAAGACGGTATGATAAAATGCGACCAAAGTTGCATAGAAAAACCAGGTGACACACCAGCATGCGTAGCAGCATGCGAAAAAAAATGCCTAGAAGCAGTCGACGTGAGAGAAGTTGTAAGCGACATACAAAAGGGATTCGAATTAAAAGCTGCAACATCATCAAGTTCACTAACACCATCATCACCATCATCAGACCTCGCAGCAGCCACCCAAGGACTCTGCGTATTCTGCGGAACCTGCGAAATGGTATGCCCAGTAGACGCCATAAAAGTCGTGGACAACCACCCAGAAATAGACAGAAAAAAATGTATAATGTGTGGGTCATGCCTAGCAGCCTGCCCAGTACTATTACCAAGCGGCGCTGGGAGCATATGGGACCCAAGGACAATAGCAAACATAAGATACACATCCAAAGCCGGTAAATACGTCCTGAGGGGTTTCGGAACCGAAAGGAGACTGCCAAACTTCGACGACATACTAATAGTACCCGCACAAGCATCAATAGCACCAGTAGACAAATACAGAGAACCCTGTAACACCCAAGTAACCCTCGGGACAAGATACGCAGAAGAACCCCTCACACTCCAAACGCCAGTACTCATAGCAGGAATGTCATTCGGAGCACTCAGCAGAGAAAGCAAACTGGCACTGGCTAAAGGCTCAACGATGGTAGGATCCTGCGCCAACACAGGCGAAGGCGGCATGCTACCAGAAGAAAGAGAACTAGCAGACAAACTCATAGTACAATACTCATCAGGAAGATTCGGAGTCTCATCAGAATACCTAAACGTTGGAGATGCAATAGAAGTAAAGATAGGCCAAGGAGCCAAACCAGGAATGGGAGGACACCTACTAGCCGAAAAAGTAAGCCCAGAAGTCGCCAAAATCAGGGGCATACCCGAAGGTACAGACGCCCTAAGCCCTGCAAGATTTCTCGACGCAACAGACAAAAAAGACCTGGCAAAACACATAGAACTACTCAGAGAAGTCACAGACTGGAAAGTGCCCATCATAGTAAAATTCGGACCAGGAAGAGTATACGAGGATGTTAGGATAGCAGCAGAAGCCGGAGCCGATATAATAGCCGTGGATGGTATGGAAGGCGGAACCGGAGCGGCCCCAGAGGTTGTGATAGAACATACAGGTATACCAACACTCTCAGCACTGGTGCAGGCAGTGAACAGCCTCAAAGACATGGGCCTAAAGGATGAAATAGACCTAATAATAACCGGCGGCATAAGAAGTGGTGCAGACGTTGCCAAGGCAATGGCGATGGGGGCAGACGCAGTATATATTGGAACAGGTGCAATGATAGCAATGGGATGCCGAGCCTGCAGAATGTGCTACACAGGAAAATGTCCAGTTGGTGTTGCAACCCAAGACCCAGAACTGAGAAAAAGATTAGACGTCGACATAGCAGCAAGAAAAGTCGCAAATTACATAAAGGCCATGACAGAAGAAACCAAAATGCTAGCCCAACTCGCAGGACATGACGACATAAGACAATTCAACCCAGACGACCTACGCGCCCTAGACACGAACACAGCAGCAATAACCGGACTAAAACTAATAAACGAATAAAACCCAAAGGGCATAAAGGACCATCCTCTTACTCTTTTAAAGCCCCATCATATTATTTTCTCTTTGAAATTCTATAGAACAGGTATCCTATGGTTGCAAGGCCAAGGGTAACTATTGAACAGAATCCCAGGATTAAGCCTTTGACTATCAAAGGGGACCTGTGGTGCACCCTGTATATTTTTATACTGCTTCTCTTAAGCTTGGGCGCTTGCCCTTCTTTTTTAGAGGGGGTGGATGGTGCAGATTTCACTCGAGGTTGTCTGCATGGACTATAATAGTCCCCTTCACGCTCTTCCTCCAATCTGGCCTCATCCTCTTCATCTCCCACCAATAATAGAATTATTTAATCTTAGGGTTAATATTGTATGAATTCTATCATGGGGATAAGGTCTTGGGCGCTTTCTATTCTCTTTTTTATGTCTAGGTTTATGTAGGCTTTTCTCCCTGCACTGTAACTTGATGATAGTATGATCTGGTTGCCTATGATTTGGAAGCCGTCTACTGGGGTGTGTCCTACTATCATGGCGTTACATTTAACCCTGTCTAGGAATTCATCTATATCCTTTTCTAGGTAGGAGCCGTAACGGTTCCATAGCATCTCATAGACTGCTGGGCTTTGGTAGCCGTCTTCTTTTATTCTGATTATATCATCTAGGCCCTTTATGTGCTTTGACGGTCCTGCATGGCTTATAAACACCCTATTTTTTGTCCGGATGGCGAATGGGAGTTCTTTGAAGAATCTTTTGTAGGATTCAAATTTTTCGATCCATTTATCCCCGAATTTTTCTTTTAATAGCATTTCAAATTCTAGGCTCTGGTTTATACCACCTTTAAACACGTCTATTCCTGTGATGTGTGACCATTCATGGTTACCCAAGAGGAGGTAAAAGTTCTTATAACGCCTATAATATGCAATTAGGGTTTCCAGGATTTCTATTGACCCGTCCTCGTATCCCATGGAGTGTATGAAGTCTCCGGTGAAGACGATAGGCGATTCTCTGCCATGATCCTCTTCCCATATTCTAAGGTAAATTTTAAAGTCTGTGAAATTTCCATGGATATCAGTGACAACCAGTAGGTTTTCGTTGCTGCCAATTTCGATAAGACTTCCCTTGATTGACATGTACATCGACCATTCTTTTATGATGATAAAACCTATATATAATAATTATGAGGATCTCCCATATCTCCTTGAGTGATAAGATAACACTTCTAACATATGGTTGTAATTTCAAGTGCAAATATTGCTTCTTCAAACCGTTAGCTTACAAAAACTTGCCAATAAAAGAATTATATAAGATCATATACAATATGATGGGAGAATACGAGCTTTCGAGGATTATGATAGCGGGTGGCGAGCCAACTCTACAAGAAGACCTTCCAGGGTTGACAAAACTCTTAGATGGCAAATTTTACACGATATTATCCACTAACGGCTCCCATCTCCTTAAGATAATAGACGAATTAAAGGTTAATGAGGTTCATGTGAGCCTTAAAGCCTTCAATGACAAGAAACATAAGATTCTCACCTCCAAGTCGAACAACAGCACCCTCGAGGCCATAGAATACCTTGGAGAAAACAAGGAAGACCTCGGATTTAAAGTGGAAATCTCAACCGTACTCATACCAAATATTATAGAAATTTCCGAGATTGATAAAATTGCGAAATTCATTGGAGAATGGGATCTGCCATATCATATCATAGCCCATGTTCCCTCCAAGTTAAAGGCGCCAAGACCAACCAAGAAACTGATAGAGGAAGCGAAAAAAACTAGCAAAAAATACCTCTCAAAGGTGTCAACATCACTAGAATCCAGAAAGCATATAAAAGGAGAGAAGATAATAATCTAAATAGGTGCCTGGATATGAACTCAACAATCTTATCCCTCGTAACATTATTCATATTAGTCTTGGGAGTTTTTGTAGTTGCAGCAGAAAATCAGACAACAAATGAGTCTGTAGGGAATAAATCAAAGAGTGCGAATAATACAAGTGTACAACCATTATCATTGTGGGTGTCTGTTAATGTAGAGCCCTCGGTTTTAAATCTTGGGACAGTACCCCCAGATGGTATAGAGAGAAGCTATCCGGAGGTTGCAACCGTAACAGTAATATATTTTTTGGCTTTTAATGATCGTCTTTCTGTGAGGGCGAGTGGCGATTTAGTAAATGCGGACGGTTCGACCATCCCCTTGTCGAATCTTAAGTTCAGCACACCCAATGTTCCTAAAAGATCCTTCACAACATCAGATTATACCATATTAACCTATAGCGGTTTGCGGGGTTCTCGTACAGTCCCTATAAGTTTCTATATAACAGTACCATTTTATAGTGACCCTGGAACCTATTCCGTCACTATAATCTATACAGCAACCTAACATACTTCACCTTCCCTAATTGCTTTATACCCACTATTGTGACAATTGTCACAAGATCTCCTTTTTTAAGTTCCAATTTTCACATAAATAGAAAATCTTAAATACAATACAAATCAATTAACAATTATAAAATAACCAGTCAAGGGTGATCTTATTGAATGGGAAAATAGGAGGACTACTGGCACTGCTAGTGGCCCTAACAGTAGCTATCGCAATAGGAACATATGACACATCATCCGCCGCCACTGCAGAGCAGACAGTAACCGTAACAGTACCAGAGGCCATATCAATAGAAGTCACCAACCCATTAGACTTTGGCAGCATAAGTGCAGGTAGTACCGGAGATAGTCCAGAGTATACTATTAAAAATACGGGGAACGTTAAGATAGACCTCTATGCAAAAAACAAATGATACAGATTTCAGGCCAACCACCGAAAATGTAACAGATACCATACCCATAGATGGTAACTACAAGATAAAGAGTAACGTAACTGGAAATTTCGAACAACTTTTAACTACCAATACGAAGATTTATGATAACATGAACAAGGCCCAGCAGGGCACAGGTACACCAACAACATGGACTACACTCCAGAGACTCACGGTACCATCATTCACAGAAGCTGGACAATACATAATAACGGTAATCTATACTGCTGTGAAACACAACGCACCAGCACCATAAAATATATAATGTTCTTTTTTCTATTTTTTCTTATTAAAGGAGGGAGTATTATGAGGTTTAGGGTTGGGTTAATTCTTTTGGTATTTATTTTCGTTGCGGGGTTATTGTATCCGATTTTTGCAACTGGCTTGTGGGCTTCGCCGGCTGAATTCCGCTACGATCTTAAACCAGGTGAAACAGTAACTGGGGAAGTTACAGTGAAGAATATAGGTGATGATGAGGTTAAAGTCACAGTTGAAAAAAAGAGGCTCCTCATGGATAGCATACACCTGGTATACTCTGATAAGGGTATTGCAAATTGGATAACAATTGATGGTAATACAACATTCAATCTTAAACCAGGAGAATCCAGGAAGATAAGATTCACGGTAAAGGCACCATCCCGGATAAATTACTCAGATGCCATGGGGGCCCTTGTAATAAGGGGCCTTCCCGTGACCCAGAGGGCTGCTGGTGGAATGCAGGTCACCCAGGGAGTTGAACTGGTAATCCCGATAAGGGTGGGGCTCCCAGGGCCTATCATAGAATCCCTCAAACTTCTAGATCATAAGGTTCCAAGTGTACTTTTAAGTTTTATCCCTGGCGAGTTTGTCTATGAGCTTAGGAATGATGGTACGGTCCAAGCCAACATGACCGGGATGATAGAGATCAAGGGTCTTACCAGGCACAGTCTACCCATAGATGGTGTGGTATACCCTGAGGACAATTACACCCTCGTTGAAAGGTGGACTCCTGGTTGGGCGGATATCGGATTATACAAGGTAGATACGAGGATAGAGTATGGGAGATTCCAAAAGGCCAAGAGCATAGAAACTACTGACACCCTTGTGGTTATACCAGTATGGCTTATAATCCTAATCATAGTAGGGGCGGTTATCTGGATATTGCGCAGAAAAGGCGTGGAACCACCCATAAGAGTGAAGATCGAAAAAAGAAAATAACTTATCAGAACTCTAATCCTTTTATCCTCTCCATTGCCCTTTCTGTATTTTTTCGACTGTTAAAGGCTGATATTCGGATGTATCCTTCCCCGTGGGGTCCGAATCCCGTGCCTGGTGTCACAACTACCTGGGCTTCTTCTAGTAGTTTGTCGAAGAACTCCCATGAACTCATACCCGGTGTTTTAACCCAAATATAGGGTGCATTAACCCCCCCATAATATTCTAGTCCAGCTTCTTTTAGGTTTTCTCTGATTATCCTCGCATTTTCCATATAGTATCCTATTGATTCTTGGATTTCCCTTTGTCCCCTTTTTGTGTATGTTGCAGCTGCTGCAACCTGTACTGGATATGATACCCCATTGAATTTTGTGGTCTGTCGCCTGTTCCATAACCTGTTTACCTGGTGGGTTTTGCCCTGGGTGTCCTCTGCCTCCAGTTCCTCGGGTACGATTGTATAGGCACACCTTACACCAGTGAAACCGGCTGTCTTTGAAAAGCTCCTGAACTCTATTGCAACCTCCCTAGCCCCCTCTATCTCATAGATACTATGCGGTATCCTCTCCTCCTGGATATAGGCTTCATATGCTCCGTCAAATAATATTATACTCTTGTTGTCCATGGCATAATCCACCCATTCCCTCAGCTGGTCTTTTGTCAAACTCGTCCCCGTGGGATTGTTCGGATAGCAAAGATAGATCAGATCTACTCTTTCCTCGGGTAAGGGTGGTTGGAAGTTGTTCTCTGCGGTGCATGGCAAGTATGTGATATTCTTGTAACGGCCTTCCTTGTCTAGTGGCCCTCCGCGGCCTGCCATGACATTACTCTCCACATACACCGGATATACCGGGTCTGTTATGGCGACTTTATTGTCTTTACTGAATATTTCCTGGATGTTTGCAGTGTCGCATTTAGCACCATCACTTATGAAAACCTCCCCTAGGCTTAGTTTAACGCCTCTTGGCTTGTAGTCGTTTTCTATTATCGCCCTCCTTAAGAAAGGGTAGCCCTGTTCAGGACCGTATCCCTTGAATGTTTCCTTTTCGGCCATTTCATCAACTGCCCTGTGGAATGCTTCTATAACAGCATGGGGTAATGGTCTTGTAACATCCCCTATACCCATGCTTATTATGTTGGCTTCTGGGTTTTTTCCCTGGTAGTCTTCCACTTTTTGGTTGATCTTGGAGAACAGGTAACTTTCTTCTAGGTGTAGGTAATTTTCATTGATTAGCGTCAAAATTATTATCCTCCTTTTATTTGTGGGTGTAGTAGAATATGATTTTCTTGTTTGTCTTGTCTACTCTTGCGAATCCGAATCTTTCAAGTTGTACTAGCTGGTCTGTTTTGAGTTTCTTGGCGTCTGGTTCAATTAGGCCTTCTATGATCTTTGTGCTTGGCATTATCACATTGGCTGGTATGCTCCCTTCTATGGGGACCCAGTGTATTATCCTTGCATTGTGCCTTCTAGCCTCCTTTAGGCTACTGCTGTGATATTCTAGGTCTTTGTTCTTTATTTTCACGTTAACCGCATCTACGAGCCTCAGTAGTTTAGCGCCCTTTAGGTCTTCTTTTTGGATGTAGACCCTGCCATTGAATGGTATTTGTCGATAGCCCCTCTCTGGGTGGTCTGGGTGCAGTGGCCTTTTGATCGTGGCTTTCAAGTCCTCTGGGAGGTTTCTGATCTTGAATGGTATGGGGTCTGAGACGAAGAAGTATCTGTCAGCAATCTCATCTACTATGTTTTTGTTCAGGCCATAAATCTTCTCCCAACTTAGGGTTGAATCAGCTATCTTGGCGCCGATTTCTATCATGGCTTCTCTTATGGCCTGGGCTTGTATTCCCCGCCTTTTTATGGCTCTTATTGTCCCGAGTCTTGGGTCGTCCCATCCCTTGTATGTTCCCTCTTGTATCCCCTTCCTTGTCTTGGATGTGCTAAGTTGTATGTTGTCCATGTGTAGTCGACCGTAGTGTATGAATGTTGGGGGCTCCCAGTTGAAGTGATTGTAGAGGTATTTTTGTTTTTCTGTGTTTGTTATATGGTCTTTTCCCCTGAGTACGTGTGTTATGCCTAGTAGGTGGTCGTCTATTGTTACCGCGAAGTTCATTGTAGGATATATGCGATATTTTCTGCCGGTGCGTGGATGGGCTTCTTCTACTATGCGGAGGCCTACCCAGTCCCTGATTGCAGGGTTCCTATGTTTGAGGTCTGTTTTCACTCTGAGGACCGCTTCTCCTTCTGACATTCCCCGCATTTTCTCCCAGCGTTTGAGGTTTTCCTCCTTTGGGAGGTTTCTGCACGGGCATGGTTTGGATTCGTCCTTTAATTTTTTGAATCTTTCCGGTTTACATGTGCAGATGTATCCTCCACCTTCCTGTAGTAGTTTTTTTGCATGGTCATAGTAGGTGGGGATTCTGTCGCTTTGTATTATGAGCTGGTCCCATTTTATCCCTAGCCATTCTAGGTCTTCTTGTATCATCTTGTAGGCTTGGGGGTCTACCCTGCGGGGGTCTGTGTCTTCCATGCGGAGTATTAGCTTTCCATTGTATTTTTTGGCGTATTCATGGTTTAGTATGGCTGCTCTTGCATGGCCTATATGCAGTGGACCGCTGGGGTTGGGCGCGAACCTCAGGATAACCTTTTCTTTGATGTTGGGTAGTGGTGGTAGTTCCTTCTTCTTTTTTTCAGCTCCCCTTTTTTCTTCTACTTTTATCCCTAGCCTTTTTAGTTCTTCTTCTTGTTCTCTGGGGGTTAGTTTGTTGACCTTTTCCACTATATTCTTTGTCTCCTCTAGGACTTTTTGGGCTTTTTTTCTGAGTTGTGGTTCGTTGCTCATAACCGCTCCTATCACTGCTTTTTCCATTGCCTTGCCCTTGTGTTTGACCGCGTTTATCAGGGCATATTTGTATATTATTTCTTCTAGGCCCATTATAGTCCCCGGGTTAATGTTTTCTCTCTATTATAAAGTCTGCTAGTTCTTCTAGGAGTTTTTTTGGCTGTGATTCTTCTAGTATTTTGAGTTTTTCCTTGGCCCTTTTTGTGTATTCTTGGGCTAGTCTGTGGGCGTATTCGATTGTTTCATATTTTTTGAAGATCTCTATGGCCTCATTAACGCCCTTCTGGTTTTTAGATTCTAGTATTCCTATCAGTTTTTCCCTGTCCTCTTTTGAGGCTTTTTCCAAGGTTTTCACTGTGAGTATTGTCATTTTTCCCTCTGCTATGTCGCTTCCTATGGGTTTTCCCAGGGTTTTTTCGTTTCCTGCTATGTCCAGGTAATCGTCGTGGATTTGGAATGCTAATCCTATCAGTTTCCCATATTCTCCTAATGCTTCGACTTCTTCGTGAGTGCCCCCACCCATTATCGCCCCCGATCTTGTAGCGGCTGATATTAGTGCTGCTGTCTTCTTGTATATCATCTCAAGGTATTCTTCTTCCTTGACTTTGAAGTTTCCTTCGAAGCCCATGTCCAGTGCCTGTCCTTCACATATTTTTATACAAGAGTCTGTGATGGTTGATAGTGCATTTGTAACGCGCTTGTATGATAGTTCATCGACCTTAGCCTTTAAGGCGCTTTCGAAGGCCTTGGAGAATAATATGTCACCTGCGAGTATTGCCATTGATTCCCCCCAGAGTACGTGGACTGCGGGTTGGCCTCTTCTCATCTCGTCCTTGTCCATGATATCATCATGTATTAGTGAGAATGTGTGTATTAGTTCTATGGCTGTTGCAACGTTTATCGCATCCTCTATTTCACCGCCTACGGCCTGGCAGCTGAGGAGGGCTAGTGTTGGTCTGATCTTCTTGCCCCCGGCACTTATAAGGTGCATTGATGCCCTGTATAGGCTCTCGGGTGTTATATCAGCTAATATTTCCTCTAGTTTTGGGTTTATGAGCTTGGAGTATTCTCCAAGTGTCTCCATTAGATCCAAATCATATCCCTCCATTGAAAACTTGGGCCTGTCCATTCCTTAGTATGTGGATGTCATTACCCAACCTGTAACCTTCTTCTTCTGCGAGTTCGGCATATGCTGATAGCATGTAAATGTCGCCGTGGGCTGGGATTACATGGACTGGGTTGAGCATCCTCAGGAAGTCCCTATGATCCTCCTTACCGGCATGCCCTGATACGTGGGCATTTGTATAAATCCTCGCCCCACTTGATATGAGTCTTTTCTCCATGAGGTTGCGGTTTGCTATATTCATTGGATTTGGTATGACTGGTGCGGATATGATGATGTTGTCTCCCCTTTTTACATTGAATTGTGTTTTGCCATTAGCTATCCTGGGTAGTAGGGCGTCTGGTTCGCCCTGGTGTCCTGTTGTCACGAGCAGGTAATTTTCTCTGTTGGCCTCCGCCCTTGCAAGGGCCCTGTTAACTGATTTGGGACTTCCGAATATGCTCGCATTTTCCGGCAGTTTCAGGATCCCCATGGATTCTGCTAGGCTGCAGTATCTTTCCATTGATCTTCCAAGTAGAAGTATTTGCCGGTTGCTCTTTTTTGCTATGTCACTTATAGCCTGTATACGTTCTATGTGTGATGAGAATGTGGTTACTATCATGGCGGATTTTTCTTCTAATGGTCTTTTCATCATATCCTCTAGTATTATCCTTGCAACCTTCTCAGATGGTGTTTTAACCTCCTCTGAGTCGGCTACTCTTGTCGTCTCCACTATTAATGCCAGCACGCCTTTACGTCCTAGTTCCTTTAGGCGATGGTAATCTGGTGGTGGTGATATTATCTGGTGGTCGTCGAATTTGAAATCCAAGCCATATACTATTATACCCTCTGGGGTGTGTAGGGCTGCTATTACTGACTGGGGTATGCTATGTGTAGCATTTATGAACTCCAGTGTCATGTCAGCTGATAGTTGGCATTTTTCACCAGCATTCAGAACCTCTAACCTATTGGGGACCTTGAATTTCCTCTCTGATTTTATTATGTGTTCTATTAGTGCTATCGTGTAGGGTGTCCCTATTATGGGTGCATTGTAACGGTGGGCTAGTTTGGCCACTCCACCGATATGGTCTAGGTGTCCGTGGGTGAATACTATTGCCCTTACTTTCCCGTTAACTTCCTTCATGAGTGTGTCATCTGGTATAACACCCCTTTCTATGAGGTCTAGGCTGTGCATTCTTGCAATGTCGGTATCCTCATGTACATGTACCCTGTCTAGGTGTATTCCCATGTCGAATATTACTATGTCGTCGTTTATTTTGACTGCTGACATGTTTTTCCCGACTTCTTCGTAGCCTCCGATGGCGATGATCTCCACGGTCAATATCGTTGCCTCCTCGCATATTTTGACGTGTTAAAGCCCCTTTCATGCAACCAAGTTCTTGTTTCGCCTTTTATCACTATTGGGGCTTTTTTAAGTTCTTCTATGTTCTGGGCGCCCACCAGGTACATTGCCACTTTCAGGGATTTGTTGAACCTCCTTATTACATTGACAACCTCCCTGTAGCCCTTCTGAGCCCCTTTAAGGACTGGTAGGGCTATCCCAACAGCATCAGCTCCTAGTGCTATGGCCTTGGCAGCGTCTAATCCGCTTCTTATCCCACCCGATGCTATCACGGGTATTTTAACCGTCTGCGCAACCTCCACAGTACTCGCGGCCGTGGGTATGCCCCAATCCCAGTACAATCTCCCAAGATGTTTTTCCTCGGCCCTATAGGTTTCAACGGCAGCCCAGCTGGTCCCACCAGCCCCTGCAACATCTATAGCTGCTACTCCAATCTCCTCTAATCTGAGGGCGTCCTCTGCACATATACCCGCACCGGTCTCCTTTACCATTACCGGCACTTTTATATTCTCCACTATCCTCTTGATAGAGTCTATCAGTCCACTGGAATTTATGTCACCCCCTGGTTGTATAGACTCCTGGAGGGGGTTTAAGTGGATTGCCAGGGCGTCCGCGTCTATCATATCCACTGCAGCCTCTGCATATTCTAGCTGGGGCGCTCCAATATTCCCTATCAGGAGTGTTGTTGGCGCTTCCTCCCTTGCAATAGTATAAGTGGCCTCCAGTGAAGGATCCTCTATACCCGCCCTTTGGCTTCCAACCCCCAATCCTATACCAAGTTCTTCAGCCGCCCTTGCAAGTGCCCTGTTTATATTGTAGGCCAGAGGATGGCCCCCTGTTATGGCTGTTATCATTATGGGTGATTTCAGTTCTTTTCCGAGTAATTTTATGCTCAAATCAATCTCCTCAGAGTCGACCTGGGTTAATGCATTGTGTACGAGTTCCACATCCTTGAATCCTGTATCTTTCTTGTATTCTACATCATAGTGTGTGCACAATAGTATGTGTTCCAATTTTCTGTCTGAGATCATCATATATCCCCATCTATAATTGTCCTCTTAAGTTCTCGGCCCAAGAGGGCTCTTTTGATATTCCCCGGCCTCTTGGCGTTGATTATCTCAGAGGTCACACCCTTCTCGGCCAATAATAGGAGTTCTCTTATTTTACCTAGCATGGCCCCGGTGACGTCCTCTGATGTTCCGGGCCGATATTTGATATCCTTGAGGGATTTTATCCTCTTTAGGAGTTTAGCGTCTGGGTGCTTTTTAGGGTCTTTGTCGAATACTCCGTCAACGTCTGTCCCTAGTATGACCCTATCAGGTTTTAGTATTTCTCCAAGGTATTTTATGATCTGGTCGCCTGAAAGTACAGACATTTTCAAGTTTTCATCCGCATCTAGGACCACATCACCATAGGTTACTGGTATGAAGCCCCTTTCAAGGTATGCGATTATTATCCTAGGATCTGCATGTTTTATCCTTCCATTATATGCTAATATGAAAGAAGAGGGTTGTACCGAAACAACCGGGATACCCTCCCTTCGTAGTGCGTCACATACATGAATATTTAAAAGTTTAACCCATCTTTGTATGATGGAGAATCCCATCATCTTTTTTTTCAATTCCCCCTTGCCTGTTGGGGCTCCTATCCTATACTTCTTCGCTAGGGGGTGGCCGAAGGACCCGGCCCCATGGACTATTATAAGGGATGATGGTAGGGACTCTGAGATCTCCCCTGCAATCCTTTTAAGGTTTTCATGGTCTAGGGTGGGCCTTTGGGCCTCTTTTTTTGTTATGACACTTCCACCCAACTTTAGTATGATCAATTCACGCCCCCTCATCGTATATTGGACTACCATGTACTTTTTTCCCTTTGAACCCTGGTTAAACTTTCAAAATCCACCTCATATGGGTTAAAGTGTGTGTGGGTTTAGCATGGTAGTGTTGGTTTATTGGATGAGAACTCCCCTGGTTGATGGGTTTGCTTTCATGGCATTATATCCTCTGGCTGTTAGGCTTTCTAGGATTTGGCCTGTCCTATCTGGGTGTGAGTATGCTATTATGCTCCCACCGCCACCGGCTCCTGTTATCTTGGAGCCTAGCGCCCCTGCTTCTCTGCTTGTGTATATCATCTCTGATAGGCTCTTGCTGTTGACTCCTATCGCGTCTAGTAGGCCCTGGTTTATGTTCATCAGTTCTCCGAGACATTCTTTATCATCGGATTTTAGTGCTTTTCTCGCTTTTCGCGTGATATGTGCTATGGCGTCCATGATAAGGTTCATGATCTGTGGGTGGCGTTCCATCCGTTCTTTCACGAGTTTAACCATCTTCGCAGTCTCTTCTGATCTAGTGTATCCTATGACCAGGGAATCTTTGAGGTCTCCTTTGATTTGTTCTATTTTTTCCTTGTCTAGGTATATTAGGCCACCGTGTGTTGATATGGACGTGTCAAGTGGACTCGCAGCACCTTGAACTTCTAATTCGACTCTGTGGGCTCTTCTGGCGATTGATGGTAGCGTACTTTTCCTCTTGTGGTAGTTGTCGAGTGCTGCTATGGTCGCGACTGTGACGGCGGCTGATGAGCCTAGACCAGCCCCTATGGGGATGCTGATTTTAAGTTTTATATTGATGGGTGTGGAGTCATGGTAAAATTCTAGGGCTTTGAGGATATAATTTAGGATGCCCATTTCACCCTTCTTTAATTTTAATCCGGTTTCTGGGCTGAGTATGGCTTCAAGGTCGAGGTCGTCAGATTTTATCCTCGTATAATCCCTGTGGGATTCCTTGATGGTTATGGTGGCCCTCTTGTCTATTGCCAATGCTATGGCTGGTTTACCATAAACTACGGCATGTTCCCCGAAGAGGATGGCTTTACCTGGTGCAGAGGCTTTCGAACCCATAGGACCACCACTATTTGTCCCCCTACTCTAGGATGACTGAAGCGTATCCCACAACTGATGAATTGTCACCTGTCATGTCACCACTAGTGGCATATTTAAGGAGTCTGCCACTGGTAGCCCCTAACCCCTTGGCTGCTATGATGGAAGCCGCCACCGGACCATAACCGCACATGCTAACATTGTATTGGTAGATCCTCTCATACAGGCTATTCTCGTCTAATGAGAGTATAGCCTCGAGGACTTTCTGGTCGTTTTTGTAAGCGACCTCGGCTGGTTCATAGTGTGTGAAATCTGTGCTTGCTATTACTAGAAAATCCTTCCCAGGGCTTGCATCTGTTATCGCGTTTCCTATTTCCTTCGCTGTTTCAAGGTCCTGCATCCACATGCAAATAGGCACTATCTTAAACTCCTGGTTGAAATATTGTAGGAATGGTAGGTGGACCTCGCAACTATGCTCTCCTAGGTGGGCTGATTCGTCCATGTCTATTATCCCAGAGGCTTCTAGGAGTTCTGTTGCGAGTTCTTCGTCGATTTTAACAGGGCCTAGTGGTGTTATCCATTCTCCTCTGGGCATGATGGATACGCCCGAGCCCCTGCCTGTATGGTTTGGACACAATATTATGAAGGTTTCTGGGAAGCCATCAGCTGCGACAGCATGATATGTGTGGGCTGCC
Source organism: Methanothermobacter tenebrarum (assembly GCF_023167465.1). NCBI lineage: Archaea > Methanobacteriati > Methanobacteriota > Methanobacteria > Methanobacteriales > Methanobacteriaceae > Methanothermobacter > Methanothermobacter tenebrarum. Next base: position 1,016,438 of record NZ_AP025698.1, read on the forward strand.
ACCGGCCCTGAGTAGATGTAACCTGCATGGGGTGCTATAACAGCCTTCAGCCTCCTCTTATCTCCTATTCTGGGTATTCCCCCGGGGCCTAGTTGGTGGTGGAAGCACCATTTTATCCTCTTTTTCAGGGCCTCTGCTTCGGCCTCGTAGAATGTTCCTGCTACTGCAGGTTTTCTTTTCATAAGATCACATCATATTTTTACTTCGAATTCTGTTGGGGGAACGTCAAGGTCCTCGTCTTCTTTTAGTATGCCCTTTTCTCTGAGGAATTGTCTTGTGAGCAGCCAGTAGACTAGTGCTAGGGCCTTTCTACCCTTGTTGTTCACTGGTATGGCTATGTCCACGTTCCCTAGCAGGTTTTCAGTGTCGCAGAGGGCGACTACTGGTATGTTCACCTGTTTTGCTTCTATGATGGCCTGGGAGTCTGCTCTTGGGTCTGTTGCGACGAGTACCTTGGGTTCTGTGAATTTTGGGAAGTTTGGGTTTGTTAGAGTCCCTGGGATGAACTTGCCGGGGATTGTTTTCGCCCCGGTTATTTCCCCAAACTTTTTCACGGGTTTTTGCCCGTATTGTCTGGTTGATACTGCGAGTATATCATCTGGTTCGTATTTTGCCAGGAATTTTGCGGCTGCTATGATCCTGTCATTTGTCTTCCTAATGTCTAATACGTAGAGGCCGTCTGATCTTACACGGTAGATGTATTTTTCCATGTCGGCTGTTTTTTGTTGTGTGCCGATATGTAGGCCTGCTGCTAGGTATTTGTCCAATGGGATTAGGAGTTCTGCCAAGCATATCACCTCTCTGGTAGGTTCGCCATCCTAGCGTATGGTATTTCTTCTTGTATTCGGATGAGTTCGTTTAGTTTGGCTATTCTTTCACCGCCTATGGCTCCTGTTTTTATTATGGGGGCTGAGAATGCTACTGCTAGGTGTGCTATGGTTTCGTCTGTTGTTTCCCCTGATCTGTGAGAGACTACTGGGATGTAATTGTTTTCCTTTGCTAGTTTCACCGTCTTGTAGGTGTCTGTTAGTGTGCCTATCTGGTTTGGTTTTATGATTATAGCGTTTGCGGCGCCCATTTCTATACCCTTTTTGAGTATTTTATAGTTTGTTACGAAGATGTCGTCTCCACAGATTATGCATTTGTCGCCTATTTCCTTTGTTAGTTGGGCGAATCCTTGGAAGTCTGATTCGTGGAGTGGATCTTCTATGAAGAACATTTTGTAGGTTTTTATTAGTTCTTTGACGAATTCTATTTGTTCTCCTGTGTCGCGTTTTATGTTTTCTCGCCTGTAAACGTACTTTTCCTCCTTGAGGTTCCAGAGTTCGGTGGCCGCGAAATCAAGGGATGGTCTTATTTCGATGCCTGTCTCGTCTCCTATCTCTTCACAGGCTCTTGCCTGTATTTCCAGGGCCTCATAATTGGATATCTTAGGCGCCCATCCTCCTTCGTCGCCTTTTCCCCCTGTGAATTCGGGGTCTTTGGCTTGTATCAGCTCCCGTATCCTCGCATGGACCTTTGAGTTTGCGAATACGGCTTCTTGGATGTCACTGGCACCCTTTGGTATTACTAGGAATTCTTGGATGTCTGGGGCGTGTTTTCCAGCGTGTGCCCCCCCGTTTATCATGTTCCCTAGTGGGTATGGTATGCTCGTGGCGAAATTACCACCAAGGAACTTATACAATGGGAGGTTGTATGATGATGCAGCTGCCTTGGCCGCTGCCATTGAAACCGCTACTATAGTATTCCCACCAATATTAGACAGGTTTTCTGTCCCGTCTATCTCCTTCAGGATGAGGTCTATGTCTTCAAGGTACTCCGCGTCCATTCCTATCAACTCAGAGGATATAACATCCTCTAGTTCGCTTATCACCTTGTCAACTCCTCCTTCCGGGAATGCTACAACCTCCCTGGTTCCGGTGCTGGCGCCGCTGGGTGCTGCTGCACGTCCAAAACCATTCCAGGTTATCACGTCTACTTCTATTGTAGGGTTCCCCCTACTGTCTAATATTTTCCTTACCCTAACATCTTCAATAACAGTCTCCACATGAACACCTCTTTTCTTATGGGAAAACTCTAAAAAAGGGTAGAAATAGTGGTTAATTTTTTTAGAGTTTTATTTTCTAACAGTTAATGGTATTACACTCTTTTTAAGTTCGAGGGTGGCTATGTCAATGGGGTCCTTGCTCTCCGAGATCTCGACTAATGGTTTGGCCCCCATTGCCAGTTGAAGAGCCCTCGCCCCTATCAACCTAGCCTTTTCAAATCGGGTCATCTTACTCATCTATCTTCCCCTCCTATGAGTTTAAAATATTTGGGGAGGATTTTTTTGATGGGACCGCCGAGATTTGAACTCGGGTCTCCAGCGTTCCAGTGGATCTTGTCCATCCCCGGGCTGGGAGGATGGACCAGGCTACCCTACGGTCCCATATTCTACCATGTATCAACATGTGAGATTAACATGCGCCTGCAACAATATCTTTTCAATCCCAGGTCATCGAGCACTTTCTTTGGGCTTTCACCTTCCTTTACTCTTTCCTGGTATTCTCTGAAATATGCTGATATTGGCTTTCCACAGCTGAAACATCTTATGGGGATCATCTTCTCCTCCATTCAATCTATCTTGTGAAGATATATAAGGTTATCGATAGCTCTTTTGTCTTCGAGCCCTGGCTCCTCTACCACCATACTTTTTGGGCTCTGAGCGTCTTGGGTCTCCGACGAGCATGGTACGGTCATATTGTGAGAATTTTTCTTTAAGTTCCATGTCATTTGTCCATTGTATAAGGCCCCTTGCTATGGCCATCCTAGCGGCTTCTGCTTGTCCCATGATCCCCCCGCCTCTCACATTCACCTTTATGTCTATATTCTTTGTGATTTCTTCACCGGCTAATTCTAGGGGTTCGAATATCTTGAGGCGGGCGAGTTCGGGTTGGTATAATTCTACTGGTGTCCTGTTGATCCTCACTCTCCCTTTACCCTCATAGAATGTTGCCCTTGCAATGGAGGTTTTCCTTTTTCCACTTGTATGTACTATCTTTTTCATCATAGCCAACTCCAATCTCCCTATTTTTTAGAATTTGGCGCCTAAAAGCCTTGATATTTCACCTAATTTCACGCCTTTGCGGATGGGTGATCTTTTAGCTTCTGGTATCTGGATTAAATCAGCATCCTTATATTCTCTTGGAACTCCTACATAGGCTCTCAGGCGTTTGAAGGCTTCCCTCCCCTTGGCTTTCTTGTATGGTAGCATTCCCCTTACTGTCCGCCTGAATATGTCGTCTGGTCTCCTCGGATACTTGGGGCCCATCCTCCTAGGATTGGATATGCTTGCCCTGTCTATTCTTTGTTTGTATTTTTTGTGGGCCCATTCCTTGGATCCTGTGATGATTATCTTGTCTGTGTTGAGGACCACTACCTTTTCGCCTTGGAGTAATTTTTTGCTCACAATACTTGCAAGTCTTCCTAGGATGTGTCCTTTAGCGTTGATGATCATGATATATCCCTCATGCTATTATTTTTATGTTGGTGCCCTTTGGGTTTTCTTCTAGTAGTTCTTCTATTGTGAGGTGTTGGCCTTTAGCCTCTCTTATTTTCTCTTTTGCTGTTTTTGAGAATTTCCATGCTGCTATTTTAACCTTGTGGTCTAGTTTGCCTGTTCCCAGCACCTTCCCCGGGACTATTATTGTCTCGTTCTCGGTTGTGTGCCTGTTTATCCTTGATATGTTGACCTCTGCCATTTGTCTTGTGGGTTTTTCCAGTCTCTTGGCGATGTCTTTCCATATTGCCACGTTTTCTTGTGATGATTTCCTTTTAAGGGTGCGTATAAGTTTTATGAGATTGGGGTTTGTCTTTGTGATCTTTTTTGCCAAATTTATATCCCCCTTTTTAACATGCTTTTGTTATATTTTCTGCTTTTTCTATTAGGATGTCACATGCTCTTTCCAGGACTTCTTCTGGTGGTATTGAACCGTCAGTTTCCATTTTGAAGATGAATGATCCTTCTTCGCATCCCACTTTTATAGCTCCCCTGTCACATGCCCTCATACAAGTTTTGCACATTGCACAATCCTCAATATTAACTATCTTGGGTCCTTCTTCTAGGATACCCCTGGGGCATGCTTTCACGCATTCATAGCATTGTTCGCATTCTTCTCCTATTGTTATCCTTGGATAGTATTTGTATGCGCATGCTGTGGTGGGCTTCCATTTAGCATGTTCTCTTCCAATGCCGAGTTGTGCTATGGCCTCTAGTTCTATCTCTTCATCCCTTCTAAGTTTTAGGATTGGTATGGTATCATATACTGGTTTTATTTTTTCATCCTCTGATACTAGATCCTTGGAGTAGACTATCCCTGGGCCTTTCTTTTTTAATGTTAGGGATACGCTGCATCTTGGACAGTAGTCTTCGCAGTCGCATTCACTCGGCATTAGGATCCCATTTATCGCCTCCTTATCCGATTTTAGTGGGATTAGGCCGAGTCTGTGCGCCACGATCTCGTCGAACATGGATGAGTCATTTTTTATTATGTTAACGTATTCTATTGCTATTTTGGGAACTTCTGTCATGCTTGTTCTTCTTATAGCGTTAACGAATGATGTGTCAGCATCCTTTATAATGAAGGTTATCTCGTTCTCGGATTTTTCTTTCATGGTTATATCCATTTTAGACCCTTCTCCCTCTCCTGCCTCCAGGTCTCCCTGTACCATCATGTGGTATTGGTGTAACATCCTCTATCTTACCTATCTTCAAACCTGCACGGGCTAAAGCCCTTATAGCCGCCTGTGCACCAGGTCCTGGTGTCCTTGGACCGTTTCCTCCAGGTGCCCTGACCTTTATGTGTAATCCTGTGACACCCTTCTCCTTCGCATCCTCAGCTGCCCTGGTAGCTGCTTCCATTGCAGCGAATGGTGAGGCCTCTTGTCTGTCAGCCCTTACAACTCTTCCACCAGACCATTGCGTCACTGTCTCGGCTCCTGTGATATCTGTTATGGTGATTATAGTGTTATTGAATGATGAGTAAATGTGGGCTATGCCCCATTTTTCTTTTCCTTTAGCCTTGGCCATATACTATCCCCCCTATTCTGTGTCTTCTGCCTTGGATTCCACCTGTCCTATCATAGGTGATAATGGATAGAATCCTATCTTATCCTCCTCACCTTTCTTTACTAGGTAGCCTGGGGCGTTGACCTTACCACCATCCAAGGCTATGTGTCCATGTACTATCATCTGCCTTGCCTGTCTTATTGTCTTTGCAAGTCCCTTCTCATATACCATGGTTTGTAGTCTGCGTTTCAACACGTCTTCTATTGTAAGGTTGAGAACATCTTCTAGTTTAGCATCATCTGCTAGTATACCCATCCTTTTAAGGTGTCCTAGGAGTTGTTCTCTCTCATTTCTTGTCTGTTCTTCTGGGAGGCCTAGGAGGTGCCTTGCATCCCTCCTGTATCTTCTGATCATTGTCTCGGCCTTCCATATCTCTTTTTTGTTTTTTAGCCCGTATTTTGTGAGTAGTCTGTTTTCTTCTTTTATCCTTTCAGCGTTCCATGGATGGGGTGGAGTGTCATACTTTTTACGGGGTTTTCTTGGGTGTCCCATACTATGATCCCCCCTTCTTATTTCCTTCTCCTTCTTCTAACACCTACAGATTGTCCTTTTCTGAAGGTTGATCTTGTCCTCTGGCCCCTTACTGGGAGGCCTAGTTCGTGTCTTATCCCCCTGTAACTTCTTATCTTCTTCAGACGGTTCAAGTCTTCTCTGAGGCTCATTTCAAGGTCCGCCTCGATTAGGTGCTTGTCTTCACCTGTTTCATAATCCTGGCGGCGATTCTTCATCCAATGGGGGATATCATACTCTTCAGGGTTTTTAAGAGCCTCTTCCAATCTTGTTATCTCATCCTCTGACAAGTATCCTATCTTTTTCTGGCCATCAAATCCAAGAACATTTACTATGGCCTTGGCGAATGCCTTACCAACACCTTTGATGTCTGTTAATGCATGTTCTATTGTCTTATTACCATCCAAGTCCTTTCTGGCTATACGTATTATGTGTTTGAATTCCTCTTCCATCTGTTTAACCTCCGATGGGGGTGTGAGAATGAATCCACAAAAACCTCTTGTGGATGTTATCCCCCCATTCTCAATGTGATAATGGGTAAAACTTAGGATCATATTCTTGCATTAACCCGACGCCGGGACTGGGATTTGAACCCAGGAGGAGCGAAGCTCCACAAGATCTCCAATCTTGCGCCTTACCTGGCTAGGCTATCCCGGCACCCGTATAATGAGATTAACCAGGGGGGATACTATACTATCATTAGGCTTTAGATTCTATTTAAGTTTTACCATAATCTTGGGTATGTTCCCCGTTCCATAAAAACTTTCTGGGTGTCTACTACGATACCCTTTTCAGCATCTAGGATCTCGAGGGAGGAGCACATGCTTTCACCGGCAGCTACGAGCTCGTCCTTGAGTGTCATCAGGACTACTGTGTCACCCCTTTTTATGTTATCATCTAATCCTATGATACCACCCACTGCAAGGTTTGCACCGTGGCAGATGGCATCAACTGCACTGTCCCTGATAACTATCCTTGGGAGGTGTCTGACTGCAAATTCCATTGGTTGTATACACTTTCGCAGGAAACGTTCGTCACCGTCTTCTACCCAGAAGTGGTATGCGTCGGTTAGATCATGGAGTGTTACGAGGGTCTCATCTTCGGTGAATGGACCCACCCTTGTACGTCTTAACTCGAGCATGTGAGCTCCCGTCCCAAGGGCTTCCCCAATATCATGACAATATTTCCTTATATAGGTCCCGGCTTCGCATCCGATCCTGAATAGCACGTCCTTCCCATCTACTTCTAGTATATTGGCATAGTAGATTCTCCTAACCCTTAGTTGGCGTTTCACAGCAGCTTTCATTGGTGGTGTCTGGAATATTTTACCCTGGAATTCTCGGAAAACATCCTCCAATTTTGACATTTCAACGGGCCCATGCAATCTCATGATACAAACATACTCTTTATCGGCTTCTAGGAGTAATTGGAGCACCCTAGTAGCCCTTTCAATGCCTATGGGTAGTATCCCGGTGACTTTAGGGTCTAGTGTTCCCCCGTGTCCGACTTTTTTCACGTTAAGTAGTCTGCGGATCCATGAGTCTACCTGATGGGATGTGGGACCTGGGGGTTTATCGAGGTTGATAACCCCCTTTTGTATGTGTTCCTCTATTGGCCTCTTATCTGGCGGGCAACCATATGCCGGGTCTGTTTCGGCTTCGGTTTTGAGTATGAACCTTGCCATGGGGCGCCCCAGGTGATCTCTTATTGCTTTTCGAGTTGTTTTTTAATCTCTTCTATGTCATCTGATTTTATTTCTATCTTTTTTCCTGTAGGCTCCAGGTGTTTTATGTTACACCTCCTGTTTTTGACATTGACTCCCACGACTTCTACGAAATTTTTATCGATTATATCAACTATTACGCATTCTTCTCCTGCTTCTCTGCCTGCGGTTTTGATGCATATTCTTCCCACTTCTATTGCTGTCATTTGATCACCTCGATAACTTTTATTATTATATTCGTGATTTCTTCGGGTTTGAAATGGGCACTATTCACTATTATGTCATAGACTTGTAGGTCTTCTATGTCGATCCCATGGATCTCCATGTATCTCTTGGCTTCGCTCTCCTCTCTCCTCTTAATCTCATCCCCGACAATCTTGATGGGTTTTGATTCTCTCCTGCTTATCCTCTCTGCTCTAACATCAAATGGTGCTATTATAAGTATTTTGAGATCTGCTTCGACAAAATGGGCTGAAAGTCTCCCTTCCACTATCAGATTCTCCGCGCCCCTGGCCATCTCCGCCTGTCTCTTATCTATCTCCCTGTCGATTTCATGGTCCTCCTCTGCTAATCTGCTGAATTCCAGGAGGTCCATTCCCCTTTCGGCGGCCATCTGCCTGAAAACGTCACCTGCTGATATGTATGGTATCCCTAGTTTCCTTGAGAGCATCCTTGTTATTGTTGTTGTACCAGCGCCTGGGAGACCGCTGATGGTTATTATCATGACCTTGCCTCTTCCTTAAAAACTTTTCTCATACACTCTGAACAGTAATAGCCACCATATGGCCTGTTAGGTCTTCTCTTTGACTTTGGCAGTTTTCTTATCTGGTATGGTCTTCCGCGTGGGACTCCATGGAGCGGCTTGCCACATCCTGCGCATACATGCTTTGACGGTTTTTTCTTCTTGTAGTGTATGACCGTCCTACCACCTGGAGTCCTCTTGAATGTTCTCTTATATGATCTGGATCTGTATCTTAATTCTGGCATAAGCGTTCCTCCAAATTACATTCCTTTAAGTCCCATGAATTTCCTGAATATCTGGGACATTGCAAATGAGCATAGTATATACCAGCCGAGCCATCCTATGGCATAGGCTGGTGAACCAGCAGGCATCTTATAGAACATATGCCATACTGGGACCAGGAGCACGTAATATGCTACCTGTGGGAGTATGATTGTGGCCTTTGAAATATGAGGGTGTTGGGCCATCCAATAGAATACCAGGATTATGGGTAGGAAGGTTACTATCATTGGCTTGAATGACATTGTCATCATTTCCCTCTGCTTGTCCATGAATTCCATCTGCTTCTCTTGCAGTTCCTCAAGGGCTTTAACGTCACTGGATTTCCTGGCCTCCATAAGCTCCTGCTGGAATTCCTGCATCTCACGTCTAAGTTCCTGTAATCGCTCCTGGTCTACGAGTAGTTTGTTTGCTAATGTTATTACGAAGGCTACTAGTGTGGCTACAACGAATATTGTGAGTATTGGATTTTGTGGATTAGGGTCTAATGCCAGGAACGGGCCGAATATGATATCCAATCCTTTGTATATTATGTCCAGTACCATTTTCTTGTTTCCCCTCTATAGTATCTTCTTCATTTCCTGAACCGCATTTTCTAGGCGGCTATTATGGTTTTCGATTATTTTCACTGTTGCACCTGTTAGGGTGGCATAGGCCATGGCAGCTGCCCTGTTCATCTGTTGGTGCAGGTTTATCTCTTTAAGCATTTCCATATCCCTTGTCCTTGTCTTGTCTGAGATTCTTCTCATGAATATTTCCTCTGGGTCTGCTTCGACGAGTATGAACATGTCTGGTTGGAGTTCTTCTAGGACCCATTGTGGTAGTCCTGGTAGAAAACCAGTTGGTGTTTTTATTGTGCAGTGGGTGTCAACGATTATATTAGTTTCCTTGGATCTTTCTCTTATATTTTTCGCAGCCGCCTTTTGTATCCTCTTCTGTTTTTCTGGTGAAAGTCTCCTCAACTGATCCCTGTCCTCCACCAGACCCTCAGATCTGGCTATTTCGAGCATCACATCCCCATAGTTTACGTTTATATAATCTAGGTCTTCTAGTGCATGTTTGAGTACTGTTGTACTCCCAGATCCTGGTATGCCCACAACTACAACAACCTTCATATCCATCAAACCCCATACTCTTTTATTCTCCTAGGAAGCGTCTGAGCATTGGATGCATGTCCATAAGTTGTTCCTGGGCTATCTCCTCATATAACCTGTAGACTATACCTACTGTTAAAAGCACACCGGTACCCCCACCCAGGGCCCCTGTTAGGTCAGCTATAAACGCCAGGAATCCTACGAAGGCCCCCCCAAGTATGGTGAGTGGGGGTATGTAACGTTTCAGTATCCTCTCAAACTGCTTTTTAGTACTCCTAAAACCAGGAACCTGTAATCCCATCTGGTATAATTGTTTGGCAACCTCTCGGGGTCCGAGGCCGCTTATCTCGATCCATAACCATGCGAATAAGACGGAGAATCCTATGAATACTATAGCATAAAATACAACCTTCAAGGGGTCTAGGTAGATGATGTCAATAGACCTTGGGGGGGTTAAAAGGTATGCTAGGCCGCTTATGGCCTGCCCCCTTGAAACTTCTCCGAGTATTGGGTGTCCTATCTTCTGGAATACGTTAGCCATTAATTGGACATTTAATAGCAGGGCGCTTGTGAGTATAACCGGCATGTTACTTGCATATACGAATCTGAGCGGATACTTGCCTATCGGACCCCTCCCCCATCTTTTACCTCCCCCCATGGTTAGGGGTATTTCAACCCTCATACTCTCTGCATAGACCACAATAAGGAATACGAGGATTAGGGCTAGTATCGGTATAATATAATATTGGAAGTCAGGGGATTGTCCAGTTGCCAGCAGGTATAGGAATCCTGGTATTCTGCCGGCTGGCACTCCTGGTTGTGCTGGTGAAGGTAGGGGGTTGAACGCCCCAACCATTATCTCCTGGGATACTCCCGCTGCTATGAATAATCCAACCCCACTTCCAAAACCCCACTTAGAGACCACCTCATCTAGGAATATTATGAGTATGCCGCCTATGGTCATCTGTAATATCAATATACCTATAAATGTGGAAGATAAGGGTGCTAGGGCGCCTGTTAATACGAGTATGGCAGCCTCGAAGACTGTGAAGATGATGGCTAACAATTTCTGGGTTCCCTGGAAGAATGCCTTGTCTTCGTGCCGTGAAAGATCCAATTTTAATAGTTTTCCACCTACTAGCAATTGTAGTATGATTGATGCTGAGACTATGGGCCCTATACCCAATGTCAGGATCGAACCAAAATTTCCTGCGATAACAGCCCTTAACTGGGCGAATTGGTCCACTGCAGTGGGGCTTAGACCATATAAGGGTATCTGGCCGAGGAAGAAATATAATATTAGGATTGTCCCAGTCCATTTAAGTTTTTCCTTGAATGTTTGCCTGTATTCAGGCCTTTTCACTTCTGGTATTACTGAGAATATGGGTTCCAGCTTCTCCCTCAAAGTGGTTCAACTCCCAGAGATTATATTATCTCGGTTTTTCCCCCGGCCTCTTTTATCTTCTCTTCTGCTTTAGCTGAGAATTCATGGGCTTTAAGGTGTAATGGTTCTGTTATCCTGCCACGGCCCAAGACCTTCTCGTAGCCTATACTGGTAAGGTCTAGGATGGTTATATTTTTTTCCTTTTTGGCTACGCCTTCTTCTATGAGTTCTGGTAGTTTTTCTTGGATTTCTCCAAGGTTTATCGTCTTCGGGTCTTTGATGAGTTTTCTTGGACGTTTGAATCCTCTTTTGCCGAAGTGTTCCGGGTCGTGTTTAACTATCCATGTCCAGTGGTGTTTGTGTCCACCTGCTTGTCCTCTGCCGCCGCGGTGGCCTGCTCCCCGTCTTTTCTTTGATGATCCTCCGCCGACTGTCCTGGAGCCTCTCATCTTTGTTATCTTTTTTCTTTTTCTGATCATCGTATCCCCCCAGATTATATCATTCGTTGTATTAGTTCGTTTATCTTATCTCCTCTGTAGCCTAGGCTTCCACCTTCTTTGAAGGATTTTTTCACACTCTCATAGCCTTTTCTGGGTGGGTGTAATCTGAATACTGGTTTTATATCAAGGTCTTCGAGTTTGGTTTCCCCTTTAATTATGGCCGCTGCTAGTTCTTTGAATGTTGAGTAGCCTTTATCTTTTATGTGTTCTTCTGTGATTTTTTTGTTGCCGGGTAATCTGCCCCTTTTCCTTATCATTGATGCTAGTGTTTCTTTGTCTATTTCTCCCCAGGTTATGTAGTCCTTTGCCTTTTGTAGCATGCCCTTGTAGTCTGGTGTTTCCTCTACTAGTACTGCATGGTTGATCCTGTGTAATCTTAGCATTTTGAGGGTGTCCTTGATGTCTTTTCTCACACCCACTGACCCCCTTACTCTTATGACTGCGAACATTCTAGATCACCCTCTATGCTGTGGTGACTCCAAGCCTTTTAAGGTCTTTTTCTGCTGCTTTTATCCTGCTTAGTTGTTTTAGGGCGTTGAATGTTGCCTTTGCAAAGTTTATGGTTGTCTGTGTCTGTCCCTTTGTCCTGGACCATATGTCTTCTATCCCTGCGAGTCTGAGTATTGTTTTTCCAACATCTCCTATGGCGAGTCCCACGCCTCCTGGTGCTGGTAGGAGTGTGACTCTGACGCTCCCGCTTTTACCCGTGACTTTGAATGGTATGGTGTGTTCCCGGCCACATGCGCATCCCCAGTCTCCGCATCCTCTTCTAACCTTTATTATGTTGAATTTAGCATCATCAACCGCTTTTCTTATGGCTGGTCCGACTTCTCTTGCCTTTCCTTGTCCTAGTCCCACGTACCCGTCCTTGTTTCCGACTGCTACTATGACTCTGAAGTTTACTTTCCGGCCTGATTTGTGCATTCTCTGGACTAGGTTAACGTCTATGACTTCCTCTTCAAGGTCTGGGAGTAGTGCGTCTATTATTTCAAGTTCCATTATGGGGAGCCCTTCTTCGAATATTTCGTCTATGCTTGTGATTTGTCCTTCCTTAACCTTCTGTCCTAGGCTTGTTCTGGGCTCCCATTCTTCGATGTCAAAGTTCATGATATTACCTCATCTATTTTCTTTTTGATCTCCTGGAAGTGTTCTGGTAATCTTGTTGGGGAAATCCCCCTTTCGAAGTATTTGGAGAACCTTTTTTTCACCTCTTCCTCATCTAATGACTTTGCATAGGCTGCTATGTGTTCTCCCTTTATCCTTGATTCGTCTGGTAGGATGGATTCACTGTGAGGCACCTTTAAACCCGCGTCAACAGCCCCTTTAAGGGCTGCGAAGACCCTTGAACCCTTAACTGGGGGTCTTAGGCCCATGTCAAGGACGGCCTCTGTGATCCCCTCTTTCAGGGCTTTTTTGCCACATAAGTATCCTGTTAGGTAGGCTGCGCTTATATTATTAGTGTTAGCCAGCCATCCGAGGTTTTGTAATTGTTTTGAGTGGGCTGAGACTAGGGTTTCATCCCCCATTTTACCAATCTTGGCTATCTGTGTTATAACATGATAGTTGGTTACCCTTACAATGAATCTTAACTTATCAGCGTCTACTAACCTGTACCTTGCCTTGTAGTCTGTTTTCCCTTCTCTACGTCTCCTGAAGGGTAATCTGTATCTGGGTCCATATGCCAAGTCTGATCGCCTCCTATCTTAGCATGTCATGGTCTCTGGCATAGGTTTTCATATAGGATTTGCTCCTGAAAGCCCCGCCCTTGGCCATCTTATAAAGTTTACGATATGTTGTCTTGTTTATCTGCCTTTTATCCCTCATCTTTTTAAGGTCTTTCCTCAGAGCCCTTATCGTGCTTATCCATTCCCTCTTACGGGGTCTTCTAGCACCTTTAGCCCCTTTTATGCTGCCTCTTCCTCTCCTTCTACCCTTCCTTTTCTGTTCTTTTATCTTCTTGGACCTGTAACTGCTTATACCCTTCTTGGGTTGGGCTTTTATGGCCCCGTCTTTTATTAGTTGTTTTATGCTCTCTCTTGTTATTGCTGTTGAAACTTCGTCGACTCTTTCAGGGTCTATCCATACCCTGCTTGTCCCTACTTTGAGTATTTCTGCTGCTAGTCTCTTTTGAGTGGTGAGATTCATATTGGGTTTCCCTCCCTTAAATCATTTATATTGGGGGCTTTTATGGGTTCAGGATCTTAACGCCTAACTCTTTAGCCCTTTCCATGATTAGCCTCTTTTTCCTGGCGCCTACTGTGGATGCTATCCTGGCGGCTTCCCTTTTAGGGTCTAGGGATTCTACCTCCTCTAGGTTTCTGATTAGTATATCCTTGTAACCTGAGGGGTGTAATCCTCTTTCCTTCTTGGGCTTCCTGTATCCTATGGATGGCATTGCAGGTTTTCCCTTCTCGTATCTTCTCATTTTACTGGTCTTGCCCTTGGGTTTTCTCCATTTCTCGCCCAATTTTTTGTATCTTGCATACTCTTGTCTCTTGAATCTTTTTTTCATATGGGATCACCCTTTACTCGTTAGGTATATGCCATCCTGGAATACTCTCGGGTCTCTTCTTTTGATCTTTGTAGCCTGTTCTATGTTCGCCATTGTCTGTCCAACATCTTCCTTGTCTATCCCGGTTATGTGGACTTCGTCGCCTTTTACTTGTACTTTGGTGTCTCCTATGATTTTCGCCTTGCGGGGGTGCCTCTCACCTAGGAAGTTTTCGATTATGACCTTGTCCCCCTGGACCTTGACCGTCATGGGAAAGTGTGCATAGACTATCTTCATCTTATAGGTGAATCCTCTGGTTACTCCTATTATCATGTTGTTTATGTGGGCTTTGATGGTCCCGAGCATGGCCTTGTCCCTTTTACGTGGGAATTTAGCTTCTAGGATGATCTTATCATCTTCTTTATCTATTCTTATATTGTGTTGGTTGAATCTGCGGGATACTTCCCCCTTCGGCCCCTTTACTGTTATCTTGTCGTCTATGGTGACTTCTACATTCTCTGGGATGGGGATTTCTTCCCGGATTATTGCTGCTACGGCCATTATTATCACCTTCTAGTAGATGTATGCTAGTAGTCTGCCGCCTATTCCTTTCTCTTTGGCTTCTTTGTGGGTCATTATACCCTCTGGGGTTGTGACTATGAGTATTCCGAAGTCTCTGGCCGGCAGGTATCTTTTTTCGAATTTTTCGAATTCGTCTTTTTTCACGGCGTGTCTTGGTTTTATAACCCCGCAGTGGTTTATGTTCCCTTCTAGTTCTACTATGAATTTCCCGGCTCTGCCATCGTCAACGTATTCGAATTCGCCTATGTATCCTTCTTTTTGCATTGTTCTTAGCACTTGTCCGATGAGTTTGGAGGCTGGTGATATTATGCATTTGGTGTTTCCTCTAAGTTCGTTGTTTCTGATGTTTGTCAGTGCGTTGGCGAGTGGATCCATTAGTGTCATCTTTTTACCTCTCTTTAGTTGTATTTTTTGAAGCCTATTTTTGGTGCGAGTTCTCTGAAGCATTGTCTGCATAACATTAACCCGTATCTTCTTACGATGGCTGAATGATCGCCACATCTTGAACATTTCCTTGATGCTTTCCCGTATTTTCTTGGCATGGATTATCACCCTATGTTATTTTGACGTTGAATTTTTCTTTCATGAATTTGATGGCTTCTTCTCGGGTGACTCTATGTTTCCTTGGAACCTTCCTCTTCTGTATCCTGCGCCTGCTTATCCTGTATCCTGGTTTTTCGAATGTTATTGACAAGTCCATCCCGAATATTCCAATGTCTGGATCGTATTTCATCCCTGGCATGTCTATGTGTTCTTCTATACCCATTGAGACGTTCCCTTGGTCGTCGAATTGGCTTGCTTTGATTTTGTTACCGATACCATCTAGGAATTTCCTGATTATTTCCTCGGCCTTTTCTCCCCTTAATGTTACCTTGCAGCCTATTGGTTGTTTTTTTCTTATGCCGAATTCTGGGTTTGTAACCTTTGATATTGTTTTAACTGGTTTTTGTCCTGTCATGGTTTCTAGTAGTTTCTCTGCCCTTGCTAGTCTTTCCCCGCCTTCTCCAACGCCTATGTTCAGGGTTGCTTTCGCTATTCTCACTCGTTCCATGGGGTTCATATTGTTATCCTCCTAGTTGTATGAGTGGTTCTTTTTCTCCGATGACGAATACGTAGTCTTTTAGTGTCATGAAACTTTTTTTATCCTTGGTTTCTATGATTACTGTGTTGGGCATTGAAGATCTTGTAACTGTTATCTTTTTGATGGTCCCTATCTCACCTGTGTGTTTACCGCCGGTAACTAGTCCGAGGTTACCCTCCTTGAAGCTTATTGAATCTACTATCTCCTGTTGTGGGATTCTGAGTTTTATAACATCTCCTACTTTGAAGTTTTCATCGACTATATGATTGCGTCCGTCATGGAGGTTTAGTTGTGTTCTTCCACCCTTGAGTGTTGTCTTGTTGATGATTTTACATAATTTGAAGTTTTTATCCTCTTCTATTGGGTGGAGTGTTAGGGTGCCCTTTTCGCCTAGGCCCACCCTGTAGGTTTCGCCTGTACGGGGTATTTCCACAACATCCATGAAACCGACTGGAAACTTGTAATCCTTCCTTGGACGCCCATCTATGAGGATTTCTCCACTGTTTATTATCCTCTTGGCTTCTTTGGAAGTGTCAGCCACTCCTAGGATATCCCTTACTATTATAAGTAATGGTAGTGAGTTCTCCATGGAGTGGGGTCCTGGTGAGGGTTTAACAGTCCATTTACTCTCCTTAGGTGGTATTGGCCAGTGCCTAGGTGATTTGAAACGCTTAAGGTGTTTTCTTGATCCCATTTTAGCCATTTTTTATCCCTTCCGTTCTAGTATTTTGATTCTTTTCTCATCTTCCAAGTTCAATTCTATTATCCTGAGATTGGAGGGGTGTATTGGGAAGTATGTTGTGGTCCCGTCCACTTTTTGTATTGTGGCACCTTCCACATAGACCTTATAGTTTTTGAGGTCCACCCTTTCTATTTTTCCCTGGTGTCCTTTGAAGTCTCCGCGCATTATCTCTACCTTGTCTCCTCTTCTTACTGGTAGTGATCTTCTATTGTATTCTTCTCGGAGTTCTTTACTCAAGGTTGCGCTCATTATCTTGTGACGAATGTGTAAAGGTGCATTATAAAGGAATTTCCTCTGTTTCCTTGGCTGTTTTGATCTTGGTCTTCTCCTAGCCATTATCATCACCCATTATACTATTATACTGGCTGCGCTGCCTATACTAGGCCATCTGGTGGCCGCTTCCTTCGCTACGGGTCCTCTTATCTCCGAACCCTTCAGGCTCCCGTCCGGGTTCACGATGACCGCGGCATTATCCTCGAATTTGACCCTTAACCCATCTGGTCTCCTGTACTCTTTTTTCTGTCTTATTATGACAGCGTTTAGCACCTCTCTTCGCATGTCCACCGTACCCTTTTTCACCGAGACCACTATCATGTCACCTACACCAGCTGCTGGGAGTCTCCTTCTAACACCCTTGTAGCCTTTAACTGCTATTATTTCAAGTTCTCGGGCTCCTGTATTGTCTGCGCAGTGTAGTGTAGCGCCTACGGGCAGTGCCCTGGTGACATTTGCTGCTATGGCCTTCATATTATTTCTCTCCCTTTACTTCAACTACAACGAAACTTTTTGTTTTACTTAGGGGTCTGCATTCTGCAATCTTTACCATGTCACCAACTCTAACGTCGATGCATTCGGGTTTGTGGGCTTTTATCTTCGATCTTCTCTTCTCATATCTCTCATATTTTGGCAGGAACTGGTAGTAGCTTCTCTCTACTGTAACTGTTCTTTCTGCCTTGTCACTGGTCACTATACCTTCTAGTATTCTCCCTCTAACCTTTAGGTTACCATGGAATGGACAGTTAGGATCGTTACATTTGGATTTTGGTTCTGGGACGTCGATGCCGATCATCTATCATCACCTTAAATTTTTTTAAATTTCTTTTTTATCCTCTCTTCTGGACGGCCTACTATTATTCGCCCGTCTATTTCCACTATCTGACCGTTTGGTAGTTTGAAGTGGAATATTGCCACGTTCTTGGGTATTATGATTTCTTTCCCATCCTTTAGTTCTATTTTGAGTGTGTTTTTTGTTTCGTCGATGACCCTGCCCTTGAGGCCTTTGAAGTCTTTGTGTGGACTTTCTGCTACTTCGACTTTTAGGCCTATGAGTTCGTGTCTGAATACGTTCCCTGGTGTTATCATCTTATCTCTATGGTGTCTGGGGAGAAGCCTAATTCGACTAGGACCTTTTTGACCTTCTTTTTATGGTCTCCTTGTAATTCTATTCTACCCTTTTTGGCTGTCCCCCCACATGCGCATTTGGCTTTTAGCGTCTTTGTGAGCTCTTTTATGTCTATTTCCTGTTCGTTGATGCCCTCGATTATTGTCATGATCTTCCCGAATCTCCTCCTTACTGTGTACACTTTCAATCTTTGTATTTCCCTTGCTATCTCCTCACAGACGCATAATTCCTTTGGAAGACCGCATACCTCGCAGATTTTCATTTATGTCTCCTTCTATTTTTCTTTCATGATTGTTAGAACTCTTGCTATCGTCTTTCTAAGTTCGCGCATTTTACCAGGACTTTCAGGGGCTCCTGTAGCCGCGCTCTTGGATAGATGTTTTGAATATTCTGCCTTCAGCTCATCTAATCTTTTATAAAGTTCTTCAGTGTCCATCTCTCTTATCTCATCGCTCTTTAGGATGGCCATTTTCAATCACTCTTTTTTAGCTTCTTCCTCAACCTCTTCAACTTCTTCTTCAATCTTTGGTGTTTTGATTT
The DNA here is from genome assembly GCF_023167465.1 of Methanothermobacter tenebrarum. Classification (NCBI taxonomy): domain Archaea; kingdom Methanobacteriati; phylum Methanobacteriota; class Methanobacteria; order Methanobacteriales; family Methanobacteriaceae; genus Methanothermobacter; species Methanothermobacter tenebrarum. The sequence goes on from NZ_AP025698.1 coordinate 1,034,615, forward strand.
CCACGTCATCGGGAAGTTTGGCATCTGGGGGCATTATACGCACATACACTCCAAGTACTCCCGGTTTTAATTGTACTGTGGCGAATCCCTCTCTGACGAATTCCATGGCTGGTTCGCCACACTTTTTAATATAACCGTCTGTGAATTTGGCCATAGCCGCCCTGGCACCTCTTATCTTCCCCGAGATTGTTATCTCGACTCCCTGGGCGCCGGCGGCCATTATCCTCCTCATGGCTGTGTAGGCCACTCTCCTGAAGTGCATGCCCCTTTGGAGCATTGCAGCGATCTTATGGGCCATTATCCTCGGGTTTAACTCGGGTACTTCGACTTCTTTAACTTCTACTTGGGGGTTTTCGAGTTTGAACTTGTTTTTGAGTTTCTGGGTTATGGCTCGGACTGTTTTACCCCCGCGTCCTATTACCATGCCTGGTCTTTCTGCATAGACCACTACCATGGTACCCAGTGGCGTTACCTGGATGTCCATGCCACCATAACCTGCTCTTTCAAGCTCCTTTTCCAAATATTCGTCGATTTTTGTCCTTTTAAGGCCCTCTGTGACGAAGTCTTTTTCGATCATCGGATTAAGCCTCCCCTAGTACTACTTGGATGTGTGTGGTTGGCCTGTTGAATGGTGTGGCTCTCCCGAATGCCCTGGGTACCCATCCTCTTATTGGCTGTCCCCTGTGACTTGATATGTGGATTATCTTCAGGTTTTCTGTGTCCAGTCCCTTGTATTCTGCGTTGGCCTCCGCATTCTCCAAGACCTTTAGTATGTGCCTGGCTGCTTTGACCGGGTACCTGCCACTGTCCCATCCTCTGAGGCCTCTGCGGTGTCCCACCTTCTTATTGTATCTTTTGAATGGTACTGGTCGTTTCATTTGGATGACCTCTTTAAGGTAGTCTTTGGCTTCTTCTAGTTTCATGCCCTTGAGTTCTCTGCAGATTTCCACTGCATGTTTTGGGGAGATTTGGAGTCTGAAACCGGCTGCCCTCGCTATCTTGGCTTCGTCTTCTCCCTTATAAGCGTATTTGATCCTGGCCATTTTATTGTCTCCCATTTTATTTCAGAGGAACGAACATGGATGATCTGGTTGCGCCCATTCCCGGGTCTCCGTGTTCAACCTTTTTCCTTGTTGGTGCGAATTCTCCAAGGTAGTGTCCGATCATCTCTGGTTGGATTTTCACTTCTACGAAGTCTTTCCCATTATGTATTCCGAAGGTTAAACCCACCATCTCTGGGAGTATTATCATGTCCCTGCAGTGGGTTCTTATAACGGGTTGTCTTCCAGTCTTTTCAGCCTCTTTTTTAACCTTCCTTACCTTTTCCAATAATTTTTTTTGTCTTGGTAGGAATCCTCTTCTTAGGGATCTTCTTTGTCTAGATGGGAATAATTTTATCACATCATCTAGGGGCATTTTCTGTAATTCGCTTAATCGGTAGCCTCTGTAACTGAATTCTCTACGTGCCAATAACTCACCTCCAACGATATTATTTTATCTTCTTTTCCCGGTTCTTTTAGCTGCGATTGAGCCAACTTTTCTTCCTGGTGGTGCGTGTTTTGATACTGTTGTGGGTTTGCCTGGGTGTTGCCTGTTACCTCCACCATGGGGGTGGTCGACGGCGTTCATTGCAACGCCTCTTACAACAACGGACTTTTTACCCTTAGCCTTGAGAGCATGATATTTTTTACCTGCTTTGAGGAATGGTTTCTCTCTACGCCCCCCACCAGCCACCACACCAATTGTGGCCCTGCATTTCGGGTTTAGGGCTTTCAGTTCTCCTGATGGTAATTCTATGACAACCTTGTCTATGTCGTGTGTGATTAGTGAAGCGTAGGTGCCTGATGATCTGACGAGTTTTCCACCGTCCCCTGGTTGGTTTTCTATATTGTAGATTGGCGTCCCCTCTGGGATCTCACCCAATTCTAGGATGCTACCCGGTTTTATCGGCGCCGGGCTTCCATGGTATACTTCTTCCCCGATTCTAATATTCTCTGGTGCTAGTATGTAGTCTTCGTCGCCGTTGTCATATTTTACCTTGGCTATGGGGGCTGTTCTCCCAGGGTCGTGGATTATATCAACTACCCTACCCTTCATGGTCTCCTGTGATTTGTATTTTATCTTTGCCTTGAAACGGTGGGAGGCGCTCCTATATGTTGGCGTCCCCCTCCCAAGCCTCTGTGATCTTAATCTTTTACCCATATTATCTCTCCCCTCTCAGGTTAGAATACTCCTAGTTTAACTGCTATGTCCTCTGCGTTGTGTTCCTTAGCCAATTTTATATATGCTAGTTTTTCTCCGTTGTGTGTGATTTGAGTGTTAACTCTTTCAACCTTCACGGCGAAGAGTTCCTCGAAGGCTGTTTTTATCTCCGACCTATTACTTCCCCGGTTGACTATGAATGTTAATTCATTATTTTGATCTATCAAGTTCATAGTTTTTTCTGTTACATGGGGTTTTATTATGATCTTGTATGGGTCCATTCCCTTCACACCCCGAAGAGTTTATCAAGTTTTTCTATTGCTGATCTTGTGTATACTGTTAGTCTACCAGGGTGCGTGCCTGGTGCCAATAGTTCCGCGTTTAGGTTCTCCACCCTTATTATGTCTATGCCTGGGTGGTTCCTCGCACCTAATCTTATGCCTTTATCCTCGTGGACTACTATGAGGGGCCCCTTAGGTGTTCTGTATTTTCTCCCCCTCATCTTACCCTTCCCGGCTCTTATCTTTTTACCCTCTTTCGCCCTTATTATATCATCTATTATTCCCAGTTTTTTGAATATCCTTCTCGTCTCCTTTGTCTTTTTGATCTTGGAGAGTTCATCATCCACTACTAGTGGGATTTCCGGGATTTTGTCTGTGATATGCCCTCTCTCCTTGACTAGTTCTTTGTTGGCTGTTGCTGCTATAGCTGATCTGATGGCTAAGCGCCTTTCCTTAGCGTTTACCCTCTCATGATAGTTTTTGTATGGTTTTGGCGGGTGCGCTCTTCTACCTCCCCTGGCCTGGGGTACGAATGCCGCTCTTTGACCGCCCTTTATCCGGGGTACCATTGCGATTCCCCGGCCTGCACCGTATGATTCTGCTGAGGTTCTTTTGCCGGCCATGGGATCTGAACCCCATGGTTGTACTCTTGCTGTTTGTGCTGACATGACCGCCCTTCTTATGAGGTCTGGTCTGTATTCTTCCTCGAATATTTTGGGCAATTTTATCTCGTCTACTGGTTCTCCGTCTAGTGAGTAAACTTTAATCTTCATGTGAACCACGCCTTAGGTTCCCTGTTTTGATGCCGTGCTTATATATGTTATCTGGGGTGCTTCAAAGCCGCCTTCAGGTGCTCTTATGCCTTTTCTCATGACTATCAGTCTCTTAGCTGGGCCGGCTACTGAACCTTCCAGGAGGATGTGGTCGTTGCGGATGAGCCCGTATCTTATGAATCCACCCCTTGGGTTTATTTGGTCTGCTTCTGAGGCTTCTCCTATCCTGAGTATTCTCTTGTTGTATTCTGTTCTCCTATGGTAGCCCATTTGCCCTGCTTGTGGAACTGTCCACATTGTCCTTGAGGGCGTCCACGGGCCCAGGGATCCTATGTGTCTTCCCTTGCTGCTTCTCGCTGCTTTACCATATTGTATCCTGATACCCCATCTTTTCACAGGCCCCTGGAATCCTTTGCCCTTGGTCACCGCTATCGAATCAATGTACTCCCCCTCAGAGAACACGTCACCTACTCTAATATCCTCTCCGAGCAACTCCAGTGCATATTCTAGTTTTTCCTGGGGGTTTTCACCGCCTATGGCGCATTCAAAGATTTCAGGTTTCTTCTTTGGCAGCGCTGCTAGTCTGGGGTTGGTATGTGCCAGTATTCTTATCTCCTGGATGTGGTCCATGTTGTCTTCTATTTTTTGGATGGCTGCTTCCTTGTTGTAGTTGTCTCCTGGTGTGGGTATTCTCCTTTTAACATCCTCTTTAAGGTTATCGGCTAGGACATCTGTTAATGTCCAGAGTCCCCTGCTGGTTTTTTCATAGGCTCTAACACCCATTACAGTGATTGGTGGAGTTTCTATTACTGTGACAGGTGTTGTGATCTCCATGCCCTCTGTGGGCGAGTTTTTCCTATTATCCACTATTGTAACGTGGGTCATCCCGGCTTTGTAACCGGCGAAGGCTAGTGGTTTCAACTCTTGGACTTTTGGCCAGGATTTGATCCTGGGCGTTTCCTTCGCAGCCCTTTTCCTTGGACTGTATGCCAGTGATCCTTTTCTTGGTTGATGATGTCTAGCCATTAGATTATACCTCCTCTATTTCCATATTATGTTAAATATTGATAAGGTTGCTAGTACAGCTTCCTCGGTCCTTACTGTCTCGGTTCCATGATCCGGTATCGTATTCAATTTGAAGTCTGCTTTGATCGTCTCTGGTAACCCCTTGTAAGGACCTCCGAATAAAATAGCCACGTCATGGGCTTTTTCTAGTCTGAATTTTACTTCATCTAGAATAGAAGTAAGGGGCGCGCCATACTTGGATGTTGCTATGACAACATCCTTCCTCGCGGATCTTAGCGTCTCCTCGAGGCCTTTACCCGAATCCTTTACCTTGTATCCCCAGTACACATCTTCTGGTTCCTCTGGTTCTACTATTATATTCTTACCATATTTTATTATCTTGAAGGTTAGTATCTTGTTCACTGTGAGCTTTTCCCTGGATAAGGCTGGCCTGTCCGCCCCTATATCGACTATAGTCCCCTTCCTGGTTCTCTTGAGGGTTAATCCTTGTCTATATTCGCCAACATGTGGTTTGCCTATTGGATGATGTGGGGTGCGAAGTGGGGGGAGCACACCCACATGCCTCAGGTTAGGCGATAAAGGGAAAACTTTCCTTCGAAGGTATTGGGGTGTATCCATATAAGCTAGGATATCCCTAATAAACTTTGCCTCTCCCCCACCTTCATCCCTATAAATTATGATCTCATCGACCCTGAATATGGCCGCTGCCCGGCCTATTATACCTACCTTATAGGTTTTTATTTTAGGATCACTTGTCTCCTCTGTTAAAGTATCTGGGATGAATATGGATAGCATCCTTTTATACATCTATTAATCTCTATTTTCATCTTTTATAAATATTTCCATAACCCCAAAACTTGGACTCTATCTATTAGATTACAACTGGGAACTATCCTCCCTAAAAATTTTAACTCTATCGGCGGGAACCCCCCATATGGGAGGGTGAAAGCTGGAAAAGTTTATTTTTTGTGCTTACCTCCAAGTAGGAGGTTGAAATGTCTCATCACCCCCTATCATAGGAGACTGTAGGCTGGATAAGTATTGTAGGGTTTGGGACAACCCAGAATTCACACCTGTGGAGATGCTACAGGTCGTCTGTAAAGCAGACCTGCAATAGCTGGTGACAGTACGGATGCTACAATAAACTGCCAATGGGAACCCCCCATACAAGCCTCAAAATGTGGAAAATCCACACTAAGGGCACAATCCAACTGGGGGTGTCCCATACCATTCAAAGGTTCCTAACAACCCTTAAGACAATAACATCCACAAGCTTAAAATCCTTTTTATGGAAATCATATACCCTTGGGATGGGAAACCTATAATATAATCTGTGGGTTATTTTCCCACCAATCCTTTCAAAATATTCCGTGACAAAATCCTCGGACCCCCTCATATGGAACGAATAAACAACAGGGGAAATCTTAAGGGACCCCCTAATAAAGATCCTATCAGCACCACGTTTAACCATCCTCTGAGATCCGAATGGCGGATTCTGGATCAGCGTATCAACTCCCAACCTTGAAAGTTCCATAATACTATCCTTTATATCAGCTTCTATGAATCGTATCCTATCCTTAACATCCAAATCCTCAGCCGCACCCATAGCAACCTCCAAGGCCTCCTTATCAACGTCCACGGCGAAAACCTTACCAGCCCCCAGGATAGCGGCTCCAATGGCAAATATACCAGTACCACAGGCTAAATCCATAACATTTTTGCCATGAATATCACCAAGATTATATGCAAGCCAGAGAATATCAGCAGCAATAGCCGAAGGCGTCTTATACTGCTCCAAAACAGCCTTAGGACTAATATAATCCGGTATCCTCTCAAGTAAAATTTCAAGATGCCGCTTCTTCACTATCCTATACCCCATAACAGATCCCATCAAGGGAAATCCCTAATAGGTTATTCTATCAAGGAAACTTTAAATAATATCCTCACAAAAATTATCATCAACAGATCTTAAAAAGAGAGGGTGTTCTCCCATGTTCAACAAAGTTCTCATCGCAAACCGTGGTGAAATAGCTATAAGGGTTATGAGAGCGTGCAGAGAACTGAATATTAAAAGTGTCGCCGTATATTCGGATGCTGATAAAAATTCATTATTCACACGTTACGCTGATGAATCACACCCCCTTGGCGGTTCAACACCATCCGAAAGCTACCTAAGAGTGGATAAAATAATAGACATAGCCGAAAAATCTGGTGCAGAGGCCATACACCCAGGTTACGGTTTCCTAGCCGAAAACCCGAAACTTGGCATGGAATGTGAAAAACATGGCATAAAACTCATAGGCCCCAAAAGTTCAGTTATTGAAGCCATGGGTGACAAGATAAGAGCAAGGAAACTCATGAAAAAGGCCAAGGTCCCAGTAGTCCCGGGTACAATAGAGGGTGTAAAGGATGCTGAAAAAGCCATTAAAATCGCAGAGGAGATAGGCTACCCGGTCATGGTAAAAGCATCCGCCGGGGGTGGTGGCATAGGTATGAGAACAGTCTACGAGGAAGACGAGCTTGTAAGGGCCATAGAATCTACACAATCGGTAGCATCATCCGCCTTCGGGGACTCCACAGTTTATATAGAAAAGTACCTTGAAAAGCCAAGGCACATTGAATTCCAGGTGCTTGCAGACGAACACGGGAACATAATACACCTTAACGAGAGGGAATGTTCAATACAACGCAGGCACCAGAAATTGATAGAGGAAGCCCCCTCCCCTATAATGACACCCGAACTCAGGGAGAGGATGGCTGCAGCGGCTGTCAGAGCCGCTAAGCATATAGGTTACACCAATGCTGGTACAGTGGAATTCCTATATTCCAATGGGGACTTCTATTTCCTCGAGATGAACACAAGAGTCCAGGTAGAACACCCTATAACAGAGGTTATAACAGGCGTGGACATAGTAAAGGAACAGATAAGAATCGCAGCCGGCGAAGAACTCTCCTATTCACAGGATGAGATAAGTATAAGGGGTCATGCTATTGAATGTCGCATAAACGCAGAGGATCCCCTATCAGATTTCAAACCGACACCAGGTAGGATAACAGGTTACAGGTCACCTGGTGGCATAGGGGTTAGGGTTGACAGTGGCGTTTATATGAACTATGAGATCCCAAGCTACTATGATTCCATGATATCAAAGCTTATAGTATGGGGTCGCGACCGTGCAGAGGCCATTGAAAGGATGAAAAGAGCCCTCGCAGAGTATATAATATTGGGTGTTAAGACAACCATACCATTCCATAAGGCTATAATGAGGAACGAGGCCTTCAATAGGGGAGAACTCCACACACACTTTGTAGACCATCATAGGAAGCAGATCGAAGAGGAGATGAAAAGGATAGTCATCGAGGATAAAGAGATGGTAACCAGGCTACAATCAACATTCCTACCCCCAAAGAAGGTTGCCGCGATCTCAGCGGCAATAGGAAATTATATAGCATCCAACAAAAAGGTGTTATAGATGAATTATAAGATCCTCGAGTTCCTATATGAGAACAGGAAAAGATTCGCGTCTGTAGATGAGATAGCGTCAAAATTAGGCCTTGAACCTGATAAGATCCTGGAGGTACTTAAGATCCTTGAGGATAGGGGTTATAAGTTCGAGAAATCAGAGGAAGGTTATAGATTAAAGGAGCCAACAGGCAACCTGTCACCAGCTAGGATAAAGGATGGCCTTAATACGCGTTATATTGGCAAGGAAATCTATTGTTTTGACGAGGTTGACTCCACTAATATTATAGCCAAGGAACTTGCAGAGGACGATGCCAGAGAGGGTACGGTTGTCATAGCAAAAACCCAGACAAGGGGCCGTGGTAGGCGGGGTAAAAAGTGGATATCACCCCGTGGCGGTATATGGATGTCAATAATATTAAGACCAGAGATACCACCAGCAGAGGCACCCCATTTAACCCTCGTAACTGGTGTTGCAGTTGCCAAAACCCTCAAGAGGGAGTTTGGTTTAGATGTTGGGATAAAATGGCCAAATGATATACTCATCGGGGACAAGAAAGTCTGCGGTATATTAATGGAGGCCCATGCCCGTTTTAACACCATAGAATATATCGTTGTGGGTATAGGGATAGATACGAACGTTGACGTGGACTTGTTCCCTGAAGAATTCCGAGAAGGGGCCACCTCCCTCAAAAAGGAGCTTGGAAGGGAAGTTGATTCTGTCGATCTTATTAGGAAGCTTTTAGTCGAATTTGAGAAGGTTTATGATGATTTCAAGAATGGGGGGTTCCCTGAGATATTAAATGAGTGGAGAAGATTCTCAAAGACTATAGGAAGTTATGTTGAGATTAGGAAACAGTTGGGGGAGACTGTAAGGGGGGAGGCTGTTGGCGTGAACAGCGAAGGCGCCCTCATATTAGAATTAGATAATGGGGATTTGAGGAAGATAGTCTCAGGGGAATGTATACATTTAAGAAGTTAGGCTTTTAGGGACATTCTATGGCGGCTGGTTTTCCCAGCTCCCCCATTATTTTGAATTTTTTGCCTGTGATCTTTTCTGTGACGTGTATGTTGGTGTAGGCGTGCATTGAGAATTCAACGGTTCTTATTATGGATTCTCCTGCAATTGACATGTATGGTATGATCTGATCCCCCATGTACTTATCTAGTGGCGCCCCATTTTCTAGAAATTTTATCAGTCCTTCTGCGGCTTCTTTCCCAACGGTTTCTGCTGGTTTCCCCTTTTCACCGAGTGAACTGGCCCCTATTCTGGTGTTGCCCTCGGCCCAGAGTATTATACCCGAGCCTGGTGATAGTGTGTCATTGGAATGTTCTATTCTTATATCTGCTTCTAGTCCCTTTTCTTGTAATTTTTCTTGGGCTGCCCGGGCTTGCCTCTCTGCAACGTGTAATGGGAGTTTACCGGCGTGTGATATCCCCTTTATGGAGTCTATTTTGGCTTTTGTCAATTTTATTGGTTTTAGTCTTTTTATGGGTTGTATCATCGCTTCTATGGTGCCCCCACCCTTTGGGTAGTATCCTCTCTTTAGTAGTTTTATTTTTCCCTTGTAGCCCATCTTTTCTAATAATGGGAGTGTTACATTTTTTATGTAGTCTATTGGTGGTGACCATTTGACATCGGTTCCTCCCCGTATTTTGAATGTTGTTTTGTCTTCTGCGAATGCTGCGGGTATCATGAGGGCTTGGAGTACTAGTCCTATGCTACCTGCAGTTTTAACATCGAAGTAGAAGTTTCCCCCTTTTATTCTCTGTGGTGTGAATTTGATTTCCATGGATCCTACTTCGGCCCCTTCTATCCTGGCTTTTGATAGTTTGGCTAGTGCTTTGACTGCTGTTAGGTGTTGGTATGATAGGCCCTTTTTGGGCCTGTTGGCCCTTATGTTGTATATTCTTATTGGGGTTGATGTTAGGGCTGCGAGTGCTGTGGCTATTCTTACGAGGGCGCCCCCTCCTTCACCGAATGATCCGTCGATTTCAAGCAAAGGTTAGCCTCCTAGTATCTTTTTCGCCTTTTCAGGTTCTATTATTGTGTCTAATAGTTTTTGGAATGTTTCTTCTAGGATTCTTGTTATCTGGTCTGGTTTTAGTCTTTGGGCGTCTGGTGCTGAGAGGTCTAGTCTGAGTGTTGGGGATGCTCCTGGCATCCCAGCAGCTGGTATTGTTATTATCCCATGTTCCTGGAGTAGTAGCATGGCCCAGAGGTATGATGTCTCCTGTGGGGATAATCTTGTTTTAACATTGCGTTTTTCTATTTCTTTTTTTATCTCCTCTGGGCGGATCATAACACCCGTGGGGGTCTTCTGGAAGCCCTTGAAGGATCTTTTAAGTTTTTCGTATACTTCATCCCTTAGTTTGATGGCTTTGATGAGTCTTGTGGGTTCGAATTCTTCTAGTGCCCTTACCATGGCTGCTATGAGGGGTGGTTGTGCTTCAAGGCCGAACTTGTATGCTACACTCTTTATCCTTTTGACTAGTCTGGCTTTTCCTGCTAGTATTCCGCCACGGGGTCCGTTCATGAGCTTGTCTGTGCTCGTAATCGCCAGGTCGGCTCCTAGTTCTATCGCCTTGGGTTGTTTGTATATTATCGTCCTTAGGCGGGCCCCTGATGCGTCATCAACCACTGTTGGGATCCTTGCCTTCTTTGATAGGCTGATTATCCTTTTGAATTCTTCTATCTCTATTATCTTGTGGTCCATGGTGGCTCCTGTTATGAAGATGAGCTTCGTCCCCGGGGGTGTGTAAAATTCTTTGATGTTATCAAATTCTAGGTATTCTGCTCCTCTGACCTTGGCACTTTCAGGTACTGAAGGGTGTGACGGGGATTCTGGGAGGTAGTGTATGATTTTGCCTCCGGGTTTTGTTAGGGCTATTATTGTGGCGAGTATCCCGGCTGTTGTACGGTTGAATGCTATGACCTCCTCTCCTCCCAGATGTTCCACTGCCAATCTTTTGAGTTTTTCCTCGTATATGGCAGGTCCAATATACGTTTCTAGGAGCCTTTTATCCTCTTTTTTTATTGGGAATCCGCCCGCGAGGCCTGTGAGGTCATAGAGGGCCTCTCTACCCTTCTCATTTATGGTTGATCTGATTATCCTGAAGGCTTGTTCTTTTTTTAATATTTCATCTTCAGGTCCTCTGATGAGCATGTTCAATTATAGGGGCCCCCATGCTATTCCTTTGGCTTTTTGGTTTTTTCTTCAGATTTTATTACTATTGCATCATCTGCAGCATTTTTTAGTGCGGCGCTGAAACCGGGCTCTGCTCCGATGACAATAGTATATTTGCCATTTTCTTTTGCCTTGTTGATTATGGGGAGAAAATCAGCGTCACGAGTCATTAAAGCTATTATATCAATATTAGGATTATAGATAAGCTCCATGGCCTCCACGGCCATGTAAACATCAGTATCCCCCGCGACGACTATCGGAGTGAAGCCCTGGTTTACGATGGCTTCTATAAGCTTATCAGAAGCGTATTGGTTTAAGAGGACTTTACCAACCCTCATATTACCATACTCTGATAATATCTTCTTCACAAGGTCTAGGTCTAAGCTGAACTCTTTCCTGAGCATGTTAGGACCATCAACAAGCAAACCAATATTCTTATCCTCAGACTCCTTCTTCTTTATAGGTATATAATCCCTAATCGATGTTAGTTTTTCAAAACGGCGCATTTTCATCCTCCAATATTCATCTTAGTTCTTTACCTCCCAGTTTATCCTAAGAGACTCGCCCCACATACTCTCTGGGACTCTCCACTTGGCGAGTATTATAAAAAAATTCCTATTTAATAGTATGTTTTTTGTCTTCTTTTATTCCTTTCCATATGAAAACTTTAGAAATATAGTTAGTCACAAAATTAAACTTCTAGAATATTAACCTTTTGGGGGCTGATGAGCACATCCAATTGATATGCTTTTCTTTTAATCCACCTTGGATGAGGGACACTATAAACCATTTAAGCCCATCTACCGGGGGTGGGTTATGTTCCTGGCCAAGGTCTGTGGCAATTATACACTTTCTATATCCAACATATTCTATAGCCTCTATAATCCTACCCAAGGGTAGTTGTTCATGGAAACATGCTACAAGGCAATGTTCAAGGATCGCATGCCTTGACATTTCCCTCTGCTCTTCTAAACTTGCACCCACCACTCCCGTCAGGGGGTGATTGACTAGTATCCTCTGTATCCCGGTGGATCTTGCCAAATCTATAAGTTCAAGGATCTCATATGGTCTAAGGTGTCCTGTTGCAAGTACTAGGTCATGTTCTGCTATAACATCTAAAACCTCCCCAACATTTGAAAGGTTAACCTTTTCCCTTGAAATTGTAAGCATCCACACGAATCTCCCCCCAAGTTCTGCCGAGGCCTCCACAGCACTAGGATTCAAGCTCCCGATGGTCTCATTGAGTGTCACACCACCTATGACCTTCAAGCCCGTGACCTTAGATGCTATCCTAGCCCTTGAGGCGGTTGGTTCAACATGACTCTTTATTACTATGGCCTCCATTTCTTCAAGTCGAGCCTGTCTTGCAACTTCGATATCATCCAATAATCTAGGTACTATATCCGGTCCCGGGTGGATGTGGGTATCTATCATCCCCTGCAGGTTAACATTTAACCTTCTCATACAAGTTTTCACCATTGGAGTCCATGGTAACGATCAAAGGCCCGAAGTCCTGGACTTCGAACTCCCATATAGCCTCTGGGATGCCAAGGCTTGGCCAGTAAACCCTCCTAACCCTTTTAACATTCTCTGCGTAGAGTGCCGCGCATCCACCAACCGCTGCAAGGTAAACTGCACATTCCCTGGTTAAAGCATCCTGCACGCTCTTATCCATACCACCCTTGCCTATTATCGCCTTAACGCCTAAACTTATGATCCTGGACTGGTATGGGTTCATTCTAGCGCTTGTTGTCGGCCCTACAACGATAAGATCCACAGGGGGGTCCTCTATAATATCCCCATCGAGGGGTCCCCTTTGTCTTATTATAGGCCCCGCGTGGAATATCACAGTCCCTTTTAGGTCATATGGCGCCCCCTCTCTTATCATCTTCTCATGTGCACGGTCACGGGCCGTGAATATCCTCCCTGAAATATAGACGATATCACCTATCCTAAGCCCTTTAACATCCTCATCAGATAATGGTGTTTTAAGTTTCACTTCCACTCTTATCAGCCCCCCAATCTAAAGGGTGGAAACCCATCAAATTTTATTGGGGTGATTTTATAGTAAATATTTTTATCCTAGGTGAGATACCTAATGTTAGACAATGGGGGGAGAATCAAAATTGTCGAGTACAAAGAACATCATGAGCCTTTCAAAGTATATTATGAGCTTGCCTCCTACTAGGATCTCCCTACTCTCAATGATATTCCTAAGTTTCATCATTGGGGCTGTTGGATTCCTATTAGATCCTGTTAAGACCGGTCTTCTCGAGGATATAGTTGATGGTGGCACTAGTGGTGTTATAATATTTGGATTTGGGTCTATCATGGCCGGTGCCTTAACACAACCCTGGGTTAATTCTCTTGGCGGCCGGAGGATGAAAATGAAACAGTCAATGTTCCTCGCCTTCTTTTCCATGCTAATATTCTCACTGGTATACCTTATAGGTTGCATATCCTCAACCCTGTTTGGGGCGGATCTTATAATCAATTTCATAATCTTGGCTTCTGCTATCATTTTCGCCTTCAGACTCATTGTCATATGGGGTACCTCCAATATTAGCTTCTTAAATTCCATGCTTATTGCGGCAATTCAACCAGCCCTCATAATCTCCATGGATATCGTGGTGGTTTTCTTCAGTCTTACAACTACTAACATTGGCTATTTCAGCATACTAGCATTCCTTGTTAAGGCTATAGTAGCATCAGCCATCCTAATATTGGCCATCTACTCATTTGTGCTCGTGGTTGAATCTCCCATGCGACGCAACCTTGGGGTTGGCTCCCTAGAATTTTTAAGCCTTTTCCTATCCCACATCAGCGAGGATTCACCAGCACTCGAAGGCCTCTTCGAGGAAATAGGCGAGCCAATAGACACCATCATAGGCGTGATAGCATTCAAAAAGGGTTCAAAACTTAAAAGCCTATTCCTGAGCCCATCCGTACACCCAGGGCCAATTGGTAGTATCGGTGGGGGTAACATGCCCACAATACTCGCTGAAAAATTTAACACCTTCACGATGGTAGCCCACGGACCATCAACCCACGACTTCAACCCAGTATCTACAAAGGAAATCGAAAAAATGGAAAAGGCTATAAAAAATGTCCTAGATGATATGGAATACCACAACCATGCCAGCAGATTCCATCGGCTGGAAAATGATAATGCCAAGATTGGAGTGCAATTCTTCGGTGACGGTTTATTATTGTTGGCAACAATGGCACCCCATGGCTTTGATGATATTGACTTTGGCGTGGGCCTCTCACTCATAAACCTCGCCAAGAGCCGTTGCAATTCAAAGAATGTTATACTAGTCGATTGCCATAACTCATTCAAAGGGGAAGCTAGCAGGGTCATGCCAGGTAACAGTGAAGTTTTTGATCTTATGGACGCCCTTGATGGGCTTAAATGTCCAGGGGATATGAAAAATTTAAAGGTTGGCTGCGCATCCAACAGCCTAGATGGACTATCAAAGGAAGATGGTGTGGGTCAAAGTGGTGTGAAAGTTCTCCTAGTAGAGGTCGATGGTCAGAGGACAGCCTACATCCTCCTTGATGCCAATAACATGGTCCAGGGTTTCAGGGAGGAAATACTTGAAAGTGTAAAGTCCCTAGGCATCGAGGATGGGGAGGTGATGACCACCGACACACATTATGTGAACACCCTCTCAGGAGGCCATAATCCCGTGGGTAAAAGGAAAAAAGACAAGATCCTAGAGGCTATAATTGGATGCGTAGAATCTGCAGTTGATGATCTGGAACCAGTGGAGGTGGCCTGTGCCACTGCAAGGGTGAAAAATCTTAACACCCTAGGCCCTACTAATTCAACAGAACTTGTATCCACTATAAGTTCTATCGTAGCTGTTAGCAGGATACTGGCCCCGATAATATTCCTGGTAGCATTAATGTTCGTCCTTGTATGGATATTCTATCTCAACTTTAGATCGTGGTTGTGGTTAACAGGATCGCCCATACCATGAACCAGACAAATATGAATGGGAGAACACCATTTGACAGCCATCCCTTAAAACCGCCAACTTCTTCCTTTTCAAAGATCCTCTCGGCAATATTCCCTGCTAAGAGGAGGATGATAAGGCCCATGAATGTTCCAAGCGCCTGATTTTTACCGAGCGCTGGTATGGAGCCGCCTGATACTATGAATGAGATTATAGCAGCTATAAAACCTGCCAGGCTATGGATTGCTGTTATCTTGGCATCAACGTCCATCTAAATCTTACCTCCATGAAAAAATTCATAAAGGATGTTATCATCTAATTTATATAAAAGTTGCCACTCATGATCTATTCTTTTTTATGGTGAACCTATGAAGACAATGTCAAATGTTGATGTTTTCGCAGTAGCCCATGAATTAGACAAACTATTAAAGGGTGCGAGGGTCGCTAAAGCCTACCAGCCATTAGAGGATACTATAATCTTGAGATTGCACGTTAAAGGGGAGGGTAGAGTAGATCTTCTCATACAAGCTGGTGTAAGAGCGCACCTGACACGTTACCCCCTGGAGAATCCTATGATACCACCATCGTTTCCAATGTTACTCCGCAAACACCTGAAAGGTGGAACAATAGAAGGGGTTGAACAATACGATTTCGACCGGATACTGAAACTCAAAATAAAAAAGAACAAGATATACACGCTAGTAATTGAACTATTCGGAAAGGGCAACATAATACTCCTAGACGAAGATGATAAGATAATATTACCATTTAGGAGGGAAGTGTGGAGTGGGAGGAAAATCCTCCCAGGAGAAACCTACAAACACCCCCCAGGCCAGGCCATAAACCCACTAGAATTTGACATGGACCAACTAGCCCAACAGATAAGAGGATCAGAGACAGACATCGTAAGAACCCTCGCACGCAGTGGACTAGGGGGCTTATACGCTGAAGAAGTCCTCTTAAGGGCGGGGATCCGGAAGAACCTGCCAGCGAACAAACTAAACATAGATGATATTAAAAAAATCTATGACAGCATAAATGAAGTCTTCAAACCCCTTAAAAGATTAGATTTCACACCCAACATAATCCAAGAAAAAGACGTTATACCACTAGAACTTGAAATATACAAGGACCAAAAAAGAGAATATTACAATACCTATAACGAAGCCGCTGACGAATTCTTCTCAAAGAAAATCCGGGAAAGGATAAAAAGGGAGAAAGAAGAAACATGGGAAGACAAAATAAGAAAATACGAGAAAAGACTGAGAATACAAGAAGGAACCCTTAAAGATTACAAAAGAAAAGCCAAAGAATCCTCCCTAAAAGGCGACCTAATCTACTCAAACTACAAACTAATCCAAAACCTACTAGAGACCATATCAAAGGCCAGAAAAGAATACCCACACGAAGAAATACTTAAAAGAGTGAAAAAGGGTAAAAAAGAGAAAATACCCGAAGCCCAGATAATAGAATCACTCAACAGAAAAGGCAAAATCACAATAAAAATAGAAGACAAAACAATAACCCTAGACGCAACAAAAAGCCTCGAAGAAAACGCAGAAGCATTCTATGAAAAGGCCAAAAAGGCCAAGAAGAAAATAGTTGGAGTGAAAGACGCTATCAAAGAAACCCGAAAGAAACTAGAAAAGGTCAAAGAAAAAAAGGAAACAGCACTCAAGAAGATAACCCTACCAGAAAAAAGAATCAAAAGAAAACTTAAATGGTTCGAAAAATTCAGATGGTTCATCTCATCCCAGGGCTTCCTAGTATTAGCTGGTAGAGACGCCACAACCAATGAAATACTCGTAAAAAAATACATGGAACCCAAGGACATCTACCTCCACTCAGACATCCACGGAGCCCCATCAGTCATAATAAAAAGCAAAGGCGAGAAAATGCCAGAAAAGACGATAAAAGAAGCCGCAGTATTCGCCGCATCATTCTCCAACGCATGGAAACACGGATACAGTCACCTTGACGTTTACTGGGTCCACCCCGAGCAGGTGACAAAAACGCCACCACCAGGAGAATACCTGCCAAAAGGGGCTTTTGTAATAAAAGGTCACAGAAACTATATAAGGGGCGTGCCACTCGAAATAGCAGTTGGCATAATAGACTATGAAGGTCCAAGGGTCATGAGCGGCCCTACAAGCGCCCTTAAAAAACATACCAAAGATTATGTTATAATAAAACCCGGTTACACCAAAAAAGAGGTCATAGCCAAGGAGATACTTAAAAGGATAGACCCCAGTCAGGTTTTCACCCTTGAGGATATTATGAGGGTTCTTCCACCCGGAAAGTGCAGCCTAGCCTAGGATCTCCTTTTTTTCAAATGCTTTTTCAAGAGAAAATTTAAGTCGATGACATACTTTCCTTCCTCATCTGATACTATTATGGAATCATCCTCGAGGAGCGGTGTCAAGTTAACCTCATAGATGCCATTTTCATGTATCATTATAGTCTCTATAGAACCACCCGGCCCTTTACCCTCCTGTCTCCTCCTCTTCTTATGAGTGTACTTGAAGTATCTGCCACCACACTTGGGACATCCATTTGAAAGCTCTGCAACACTCTTATACTTGGCGCCGCAGTTAATGCACTGATGCACCAGAATCACCAATCTTCGCAATCATGGAAAGGAAATTGGACCTCTTTTTAACCGTCTTCATGACATTGGCTGGGCCGATTATGGTGAGTCCAATAGTCTTCTTCTTTGAGAAGCCGAAGAACGACTTTTCATCCTTTTCCAGGGTGTGTATATCTATACCCACAAAGTTTTCAATGTCTATTTCCCTCATCGTTGTTTCAATGAGCTCCGCCTCTTCTGATGGTGTGAGACTCCCCTCCAGTACTAGGATGTCACCATCCTTCACCCGTTCTATGATCATTGAAATCTTTTCAAGACTACTCTTATCCTCAAGGGCCTTTGATGATAAAAAATCCATCTTTAAGCCTTCCATTTTTTTAACCCCTTTTACCTAAATTTTTTCACCATTTCCATGTATAACTGTTCTATATTTTCCTTGTGTAATGCTGATATCGGCACGACAGTATGCTGTGGGAAAACTGCTGATATCCTATCCGCTGATGATTCCGGCAAGTCTATCTTATTAGCTATTATAAGGAATGGTATCCTCCTCGCCTCCAAGTTCCCTATTATTGTTATATTCGCTTGTGTCAACGGATCCTCTGTAGAATCCATAACGAGCAGAACCCCAGTAACATCATCCAACCACTTTATAGCCTCTATTATACCCTTAGTAGCCTCTTTAGCCCTTTCCTTGGCTTCTCTCTCTGACAATCCATATTTTAGGAAATTCTTGTAATCGACCTTCGTAGCCACCCCAGGAGTGTCTATAATGTCAAAGTATAATTTGGCCCCGTCTTTTTCTATGACCACCTCCTCTTGTTTGTAGACAGACCTAGTCTCATGAGGTATCTCTGATATCACCCCCAGGGGTTTCCCGATCCAATCTTCACAGATTGTATTTGCTAGTGTGGTTTTACCAGAATTCGGATGCCCGTATAAGCCTATTCTAATTTTCCTCCTCCTTCGAAGTAAAGTGTCTAACAATCTCCTGAAAAAACTATTCATCATACTCAACTCTTATTCCTTGTATGTTTCACCAGGCTCTAATATTATAACTTTTATAGGTGTCTCCTCTTCTAGGATTTCCTTGAATATGGTAGGATCCTGTTCTATGACCGGGAAAGTATTATAGTGCATTGGTATGACCTTCCGGGGTGATATCCACTTGGCCGCTACTATAGCATCCTCTGGTCCCATAGTATAACGGTCACCTATTGGTAGAAGTGCGATATCTGGCTTGTAGATTTCCCCGATAACTGCTTTCATGTCACTGAATAAGCCAGTGTCCCCCGCATGGTATATCTTCTGACCGTCCTCTAATTGGAATATGAACCCACAAGCACTCCCCCCTGGGGTTATTTCATCTGTGAAGTCTATATCAGGGGAGTGTTTGGCGTCAACCATGGTCACCTTGATATCGTCGAATTTTAGGGACCCCCCAATGTTCATACCCTCACTTTCGAGTCCTTGCTTCGAAAAGAATACAGAGAGTTCATGGGTGCCCACAAGCAGCGCCTTGCTTCGGTTGGCTATCTCCATAGCATCCCCAAGGTGGTCCGCGTGTCCATGTGTCACAAAGATCAAGTCAGCCTTTAACTCCTCTACTGGCATGTTACAGGCTGGGTTGTTGCTTATGAAAGGGTCAATAAGTATCCTGGTTTTCTCCTCCGATACTATTTCAAATGCTGAATGTCCAAACCATCTAAGCTCCATAGACTATCCTCCTATTGAGATCTCCTTAGAGAGACTCCAAGCTTTCTCGAATAATTTTTCTATTTCTTTGATGGATCTTCTGTCATCATATACTACACCTACTTCGAAGCTGTCATATATGGGATCTGTGGAGATTATAAGGCCCTTTTTATTATCTACGACGGCTGCGACAGTATGTATATGTGGCATTGTCCTTATATCTACATTGTTATCCATTAAGAGTTTTATGAGTTCTACTGAGGCATCATCATCTAGGCTAGCCTCTTGGATTATCACTCTGCTTTTTGTGTCCATGAATTTTTTTAATATTGAAATGTCCAGGTTGCGGATCCAAGGATACATTAGGATTATGCTCTCATTGGCTCCTGTTAGTATATCCCGCATGGTATCCTGGACGTCAAAGGCGTCAAATGACCATATTATAGTACTTTTCATCTTGTCTAAAACTCCTACAAAAGGGCTCATGCGCTCTTCTATAACTGCATCAACACCTTCAACATCATCCATATACCTTCTTTTAAGTGATCGCAAGCGCTCTTTAACAAAATTCGTACCCTTCTCCTTTTTGGGTTTTTTGGTGGGGGTTTCTTTTTTGGGTTTTATTTCGGTTTTTAGTTTTTCCATGACTCCTGGCCGAGGCCTTCTCGTGGGTTTTTTCTCCTTTCTTGGTTTTCTTCTGGGGATCTTTGGGGTTGTTTCAATCTTTAATGATTGAAGGTCTATACCCCCTGCGAATAATGCTATCATAAGCATTCCCATGACAGATAAACATAATCCTAAAAAGAATAAGCCAAAACTGGGCGGCACCCCAAAACCAAAACTCATAAGATAAAGTCCAATAATAAGCAAACCCACGCCTCCAATAGTGACCAAAAGATAAATCAATTCGAACACCCTCCCCATAACATTTTATTATACCTTATATTTTATTCTTTTGATAATAAATTTTACCCCTAGGATGAAAAGTCTAATGCAAAATATATAAGGGTTTGGCAGTAATCCTTGAGGGGAATGAATTAAATTTACAGAGAGCTTCCCATTTGAGGTGGTCTTATAAGCCCGAGATCGTAAAATCATCCTACATTCTGAGGATTTGAACATTCTTAACTTTATCGGTGGGGAAACCCACCAGTGGGGGATGAAAGCCCAAAAAGCACCTATAATGGAAACGCTAGGAACCTGCAAAGTTTAAGAGCAAGTATGAGATGAAGGATCCTATGCCCTGGTCAATGAATCAGGAACCCCCCAAACAGGTTCACAGGGAGAATTCCAAAAGACAGAACAACTCAAAGACCCCCACATGAGAATCCCATAAATAATATAATATATTAAGGTCTAATATAGAAACATGGATGGGGGGTTCTTGTTGATGATATTTGATGAGAAGGGTCAGGGTGCGGCGGAGTACGTTTTATTATTCGGGGCTGTTATAATCTTCGCAATCTTAGCATTAGGGATCTATTATTCATACTTCAAAGACCAGAGTCCTTTTTCAAGTTCTGAGGACTTGAAAAATGTAAGGGAGAATGTCGCCCGAAACCGTTAATATTCCCTCACCTTGAAATAATGTATAAGATCCTCGAATTCATCTAGTGAGCCTTTTTCGTCGCTTAGCGCCCAGGAGAGTCTCCTGATTATCCTATCCTTATTCTTGGAATCCATGATGAATATTTCATTCATCATCCTGTCAAAAAGAGTATAATCCTTCATACCAGCAACAGCCATCTTCGCCCTGAAAAGCCTCCTAAGTTTCTTATATGCTCTTTCAGCCTCCCCAGCATCCTCCGACTCCGTCCTCCTAAACAACATGGAAATCTTAAAAGGATCCTTCCTCATAAGACCAAAAACTATACCATCAGATTTTATAGATTGTATCCTTTTAACACTATTATAGACACTAAGATCATAATCTACAACTTGCACCTTCCCATCTTCCAGGAGCTTCATCAAGGCCTCGTTAATGCTCTTATCAGAAACCGGCCTGCCCAGAGCCTCCCTGGTCTTCTCAGCTATCTCCCGCCTCGAAAGGTCATCCTCCGCGAGTAATCTGAGTATGATCTGGTCAATGTTATATTTCCTCGGCACTCCCAAAACCCCCAACACAGATTATGTGAAAATATACACAATACCCTATAAATATATTGTGAAAAAGAAATTTTCATCATAGAAAAGGTTTATAAGAAAAAACAAAACTATAATAATATAGTGATATGGGAGGTGTAAATGATGAGATTATTAAAGGATGAGAAAGGACAAGGAGCAGCAGAATATATACTACTATTCGGTGGCGTAATCGTCATAGCAATAGTAGCACTAATACTATACAGAAGATACTTCCAAGGTCAGAGCCTTAACAGCGTAGAGGACATACAGAATGTAAGAACTAATTTATCACAAGGATAATAGGATGATTTGTGTGTTGGAGGAGGAGGCTCAGGTCAGTGCTGAGATGATATTGATCATAGGTGCCTTGTTAATCATAGTGATAGTTGTGGGCGTGTATGTCAGGGATATTGCAGGTGCCATCGCAGGGAACATCACCGAGGTAATAGATGCGTCCCGCGACTCCACCATCCAAAAACTATAACCTCAGCCTCCTCCTATATATATTCTTATTTTTTGGTTTTCAAAGACTTTTATAAAATCTCCAACATTTTCACCTGCTAAAAATTTTACCAGGAGCGAGTTTCTATAGTTTTTATCCACGATTAATGTCCTATTTCCTATTATTATCATGGAGAAGCTGCTTTTTTTGTCAATGATTTCTTCACTTCCATCCCTGATTATGGAATACGGCCTCCCCCCATTATCCACATAGGTTATTGGTTGGTTTGTAGTTGGTGTTTTTATCCTTGTGGCCATCTCATCTACTATTACGACAATGAATGGTCTTGTAGTCCCTGGGTGGGTGTACTCTAGTACTTTTTCGGCTTTTTCATCTGATAGGCCGTTCTCCTTTAATATGTTATATGCAGTTTCTTTATCTACTGCTAGTATACTATGAAGTATGGTGTATGAGCGTGTTTTGTTGTGGGTGTAATTGTTGAGGAGGAGATAGGCTTGGTCTCCGCTTGTGGCTAGCATCTTAAAAGTATTTTCTGCAAGGATGGGATTGTCTGTTGTGAGTGCAAGGTTTATCCAATAGTCGCGGGCTGTTGTGGGAATCTCCGGGTCCAGTCTATGATCATACCAGTATCCTCTTATGGGTAGGGTTTCAATGTAGGCTAGTCTACCATCAAATGCAACTGGCCTGTGGGCTTCACTAGCGAAGAAATGGCCATAACTCCAATCCGTGATTATAACACTATCCTCTGGCGTGTTACTGTTTATCCACTGGGCTGCTTCCATGAAATAATCATCATAACCCGGTTTAAAATCGGATGTTACACTCAAAAGTGAAAAAAACTGTAAAAATATAACAGATAGTATACTCAACTGTAGAATATTAATTATCCTATTCTTATGGATATTTTTTAATCTCCTTTTTAGGGTATTGTTAAATTCGTGCCAGAACATCCCAGCCAGGATAGATAAAGGTGGGATAAGTAACATGATGAACCTAGCACCTTTAAGGGTGGAAAAAACCGATGAAACACTCCACAAGAATAATATAAGCCCGGTTAATGATCTAACACGCCTATATAATGTAATTAGGCCAATAAGTCCAAAGATAAGGATTAAAGGGGATGCAACAACTATAAATGTTTCCATGGTGGGTGTTTGCAATTCCGCAACGTCCCTATACGAGTCGGGCCAGGGATACCAGATGTTCCCCCCACCTAAAAGATGAGCAAGTTGCATAGGGGTCATGAGAGCATTAAACAAGCCGAATATATTAAAGATTCCAATAAGAGAAACCGAAACCGAAAGAAAAGGCAAAACTAGACTAAAATCTCTACCTTTGATAGGGTTAAGAAATGCTACCAATAGAATATAGAAATAATATATCCACCCATTCCATGCAAGTGAAAACAGAAAGAAAAAAAAACCAGAACATCCAGCCAGTATCATCCTATTCCTTTTTATCTTCGCATTTTCAGCCTCAAACAGCAACCATATTATGATAAGTGGGAATAGTATATTCAACATATCAGTATCAAAAAATCCGAAGTTGGTCCTATAAACATATAATGGTGCGGTCGCAACCAGCACGCCCGTTATAAAACCCCAAATTCGCCATTAAGCCTGCGAGAGAACAAAAATCCGATAACAGCAGCTAATGGGCCCATGATCGTGGGAAGCCACAAACACGCCTCCTTTAAACTCATAGAAGTTACAAAATTCAGAATATAATAAAATCCTATCGTAATATAAGAAAGGAGTGGTGGATAATCTACTGGGACGCCAGGCGGATAATATGAATGCAGATCCCATGGTTTCCCATCGATAATCTTATCCCCCAGATAACCATGATCTAGGAGATTTCTTGTTAAACGATAATTGTAGTATGAGTCGCTTTCTTGGAAATATTGAAGGCCACCATCATCATAGTATAGGCTTTTGTCAGGGGATGGAAAATCAATATTTCCAATCCTGACAATAAACCCTAATAAGAATATTATAATGACTATGAAGATCATCCTAAGTTTCATCATTCCACAACCCATACTATCGTGGAATTGTTCGTGTAGACCGGTTTAAAGTTTCTTGTCTCCTCTTTGAATATTACAAGTTTTACAAAAAGCGAATCCCGGAAACTCTTATCCATTATTATACTCCAATTCTTATCTAGGAGAAATATTACAATGAAATTGCTTTCTTTGTCACCGGCCATCAGCCTTGTGGAATTCCCATCCCTTATCAGAGTATTATATGGTCTCTTGTTTTCCCATGATCCTCCAGTATCCAGGTCTAATGTGACATTATTAGAGTATCTTCTGATCCTACCAGTATCATTTGATGAGCCAATAGAATAGATACCGGTATGACCCCTTGATTTGTTAAAGTCCCACCCACCATAATAGAAGTACCATCGCCCAGCGAGTATCATATTGTCACATGTTAATATGATAAATGGTTGTTTTTTAGTGGGATGCGTGTATGATAGTAGCCTCTCAGCGAATATGGGATCCATATTATATTTTTCTTCCAATATTCTTCCCGCTTTTTCCTTATCAACGCCCAGTATATCATCTAAGATCTTTACAGTTAAGCTGGTACTTCCTGTTTTGTTTTCAAGCAACTTTATGGGTTTATCACCACTTGTAGATAACATGCGGAATATTCCAATGGATAAACTCTCATTATTAACCGCGAATGCATGATCAACCCAATAATTTCTCAGAGTTTGTCTCCCGCCGTCAATGAGCACTGGCCTTTGGGAGAAGGCTGCTATTGGGTGTCCGTAGCTCCATTCACTGATGATAACAGTAGATTGTGGTGTTTCATTCTTTATCCAAGAACAGGCAAGTACAAAATCATCATCAATACAAGGTGGGAGACGGATCTCTAATGCTTGCACAACAGAGATCATAGACAACAGGACCACTAAGGCCAATATGAGGGGTTTCCTAGACTTTTTTAATCGTTTGAATGGTGAATGTTTAAGGTAGGATCCCATAACCCCAAAGAGTAATCCAGTGCATATTGTAAGGGGTGGTATGGCTAATAATGCGAAACGTGCAGCCATGTAATATGCCAAGTTACCTATTATAAGCCATGTTAGGATTAAAATGAAAGGATACCATGTAAGCCTTGGAAGATGAATCCTCCTAAGTTCATCCCTTAGCATAATGCTCCCAACTATTATAATCCCAAATAATCCAAGACACATATTCAAGGGGCCGGCTGCTGATAAAAATTCATCAAAACCAGGAGCCTGCAGTTCACTTATGGATCCGTGCACATCCGGCCACCCATTAAAGGCTAACGGCTTAACTGCGAACCTAAAAAAAGTGGAAAAAATTGTAAGATAACCTAAGCGCCCAAGTAGGAATATAATGGTGAGGGAGACTATGATAAAGATTGTTAGCCTCTTAAGGAAGCCGGTTATCTTCCCTCCTCTGATTCTGGAGAGTATGATATATGGTATGCTTGATAGGATTATAATATAGAATATGTATCCCCAGCCATTCCATGCAAGTGAGAAGATAGCAAGTGACAAAGACGATAAAACAGCCGGCATATTCCTGTTTGTTTCTATGGCCTTAGAAAAAAAGAAAGCAACAAGAACTGGGAAGAAAATAATGAAAATGTCAGTGTCATAGAATCCTGGCACAGTCCTAACGAAGTATGATGGTGCCAGGACAACTAGTACTCCAGCGAAAAGACCTGCCAGGCTACCAGCATATCTTCTGACAAAGAAAAAAATTGGAATCCCTGCTAATGGTCCCATGATCGCGGGCAACCAGAAACAAGCTTCCATAAGATCAGTGACAGTGAAAAGGTTCAAGAACTTGTAGAATATTATAGTAATCCAGAGGATGAGCGGAGGATAATCAACAGGCCCCCCAGGAGGATAATGTGAATGCAAATCCCAGGGTTTTCCATTAATGATCCTGTCTCCAGGGTGCCCATGATCTAATATGTTAGCGGTTAAACGAGAATTATAGTATGAGTCTGGCTCGTACATGTATGGTAGGCCATTCTCATCAGTGAAATAGGATTTATCAACAGTATTGAGTTCAACGGTTTCTAGGCGCGTGAAAAAGCCCGCGGAGAATATTATCAAGATTATAATGTATAATTTTTTATCCAATGTAGGGTCACCTTCTCATATTCTATAGAGCCTCTCCTTGAGGTTGAAAGGCCCTGAGATGGGCTCCTGTGAAAGGCTAACCTCATATTTTGTAGAGTTTAGGGTTTAGGTGGGGTATCATGGCCATGAGTATGCACTGCTCCGTGTTTTCTATCCGGTTTAGCAGGCCGCGGGTGAGGATGGCTATCGCCCCTGTTTTTTCTCCCAGGTTTTTTATTCCTGTGATCTTATCCATGATGTCCCCTACTTCTTTCCCCTTTTTTACTTCTTCTATGACCATTGGCGGGTATTCGAATCCTGCGCTGACCCCCAGTGTGACTGTTTCGCCATTATAGGTTGCGCACCATTGCAAGTCAACGTATCCGGTGAGTGTAAATGGCGCTTCTAGAAGGCCTGATTCTATTCCTATGCTCAAGTCGCAGTCCTTGTATGCCCTCCGGGCCCTGTTTATAGCCCCTCTTATTGTCTGTTCTAATCCTATTGGCTGGCTTGGGACTCCAGGGTCTACTTTCACTCCTGTGACCTGGACTTTCTTGTAGATTTTCTCTAGGACGTTCTTTGTTGCTTTTATCTTGACCGGGTTTCGCGACCCGACTTTGACCTTCATCTATATCACTTTGAGTATTTTACCTTTCTTGTCTATTTCCCCTCTTCTTATCCTTGTGGATGATATGGGCCGGCCGTCTTCTGCTTTCACCATGCTTATTGTTATTATATCCAGTGGGGGTAGTTTTTTCTCTTTTCGGATCTTGTTTATTTGCTCTGCCCTGGGTTGGGTTTCTTCACTCACTATTATGGCCTCGAATTTCTCCTCATCTATTGTGGGCCCGTATGGGTCTTCTAGTTTTTCTATGTAGAAGTTTTTGTATCCCTGCTTTTTTAGGTATTTTTTCAGGTTTTCTATACGTTTTTTGCAGGGTTCTATTGGGTCTTTTTGGGCTGCGAATTTGTCTGATGTTACTCCGATGGCCACGGTCTCGGCTACTTTGAATGCCTTCTTTAGGAGGGTTTGGTGGCCTTTGTGGAATTTGTCGAATGTACCCCCTACTGCTGCTAGTTTGTATTTTTTTCTCAAGGTTTCCACCCTATAGGTTAATTAGGGTGTGGGAGTATATTAGGTTTTGATATGTTGCGTGAGTATAATGTTGTGGTGAAGGATCCGCGTCTTGTGGATGTGCGCGTTGCCAGTGTCTATCCTAGTTTTTATAGGGTGGCTATGTCTTCCCTTGGTTATCATATTATCTATGATTTTTTGAATTCCAGGGAGGATACCTGGTGTGAGAGGTTTATTTACCCGTATCGTGGGAGTTTTGAATCTTCTAGTCTTCTTAGAGATTTCGATATTATAAGTTTTACCATACATTATGAGGAGGATTATTTTAAGGTTCTTGAGATGTTGCATCGGGGTGGTATAGACCCCCATAGGGGTGGGGGGCGTGGACCCCTTGTTATTGCTGGGGGTCCAACCGTAACCGCCAATCCTCTTCCTTTGGCGGATTTCGTCGACCTTTTTGTTATCGGAGAGGCCGAACCCGTCCTAGATGATGTGGTGGATGTTTTCATGGGCTTGGACGACCCCAGGGGGGGCTTGGACGAGTTCAAGGAGATAAAGGGCGTGTATGTGCCTGATAATCCTGCTGAGAGGGTTATAGTTGAGGATATGGACCGTGCCTGTCATCCAGTTCGTCAAATCGTCTCCGAATCTGATGATCCAAGTTTTGAACCAGCCCTTGGCCATTCCTTCCTCCTAGGAGTTTCCAGGGGTTGCGTCCGTGGTTGCAGGTTCTGCATGTCAGGTTACCTTTATCGTCCCAAGCGTGAAACATCCCTTGGTAGATTGTTTAATATTGCAGAGCGTGGCAAAAAAGCCACCGGCCTTGACAGCATATCATTGATAGGCGCAGCCGCATCTGATTACTCAAGGATAGACAAGCTTTGTGAAGGCCTAGTTGATATGGGTTTCAGGGTTAGTATGCCATCACTCCGCATAGAATCCGTAACAGAAAACCTACTGGACGTCCTCGCAGAGGGAGGTCTTAAAACAGTGACCCTAGCCCCCGAGTCCACCTGGGAGATCAGAAAAAGGTTGAACAAGCCCATCACTGACGATAAAATATTCAAGGTTACCAGAATGGCTGTGAATAAAGGCTTATCTGTTAAAATGTATTTTCTGGTTGGAGCCCCAGGAGAGACACTAAATGATCTTAAGAAACTCGCAGATTTTATAAAAGCATTATCTAGGTTAGGGCCTGTTAAATTCAGCATAAACCCCCTTGTACCTAAACCCCACACTCCACTTCAATGGGAGGCCTTCAACCTAGATGAGATGAAAACCAAAATGAGTTTCTTGAAAACAAAACTTAGGGGTTTGCCTGTTAAAATGGGGAGTCCAAGATCCGCCCTTATACAACATGTATTATCTACTGGCGGCCCTGAAGTTTCAAAGTTGATAGAGGAGGCCTGGCAGGGGAAAACAACCCTGAGAGATTGGAAGTTGAAGTCCCGTGGCCGTGAACCTGGAGAAGAGCTACCATGGAGTAAAATAGATGTGGGTCTTAGGGATGATTTTATAATGGAGGAACACCTGAAAATGAAGGAGGATAAACTAACACCCTACTGTGAATACGATTCATGTTATAAGTGTCTTAAGAGGACGTGCAAGAGCTGATAATCATGTATGCTAGGAGATTGAAGGGTATAAGCTTGTCAAGGATCCGTAAAATGTTCGAAGTCGAAGGGGAGGATATCATAAACCTTGGGATAGGCGAACCAGACTTCGAAATCCCAGAAGATTCCAAAAAGGCCATAATAGACGCCCTAGAGGAGGGGTTCACCCATTACACGCCAAACAAGGGCATCCCAGAGCTTAGAGAGGCCATAGCAAAAAAACTAAAATCCGACAACAACATTAAAAGGGACCCCGATGACATCATAGTAACAGTAGGGGCGAGCGAAGCACTCTACATGTGCGCACAAGCCCTAATAGACAAAAAAGACGAAGTCCTAATACCAGACCCAGGTTTTCTATCATATAACGCCTGTGTAAAACTTGCAGAAGGCAAACCCATACCCATACCACTAGAAGGAAAAAACTTCCGAACAAACCCCGAAACAATAGAATCCCTAATAGGCAAAAATACAAAGGCCATAATATTAAATTCCCCATCCAATCCCACAGGCGCGGTCACGGAAAAAGATGACATCAAAGCAATAGCAGAATTGGCAGAAGAAAAAAACCTTATAATAATCTCAGACGAAGTCTATGAGAAGATAATCTACGAGAAGAAACATTACAGTCCAGGCCAATTCACAGAAAACGCCATAATAATAAACGGTTTCTCCAAAACCTATGCTATGACAGGCCTCCGCATAGGCTACATCACCGCACCAAGGGAGGTCATAGAAGAACTACTAAAAATCCACCAATATAATACCGCCTGCGCGCCATCAATATCCCAGGCAGCCGCCCTATCAGCCCTAAAAGGCCCACAAAGGGTGGTTGACCATATGGTGGCAGAATTCAGAAGACGCAGAAACCTAATGCACAAGAGACTGAACAACATGGGCATAGAATGTAACAAACCAGGCGGAGCATTCTACATGTTCCCCTATGTAGGCGACGAGGCAAAATTTACAGAAAAAGCACTCGAAGAGGGAGTTGTTGTCGTCCCAGGGAGTGCTTTCGGTTACAATGGCAAAGACCATGTAAGATTCTCATATGCAACCTCCTATGATAAGATAAAAGAGGCCATGGACAGAATCGAAAACATAACGGACGTGATCCCCATTGGATGACCGGGCCAAACTCGGCAAAAAAGCCGCATATACAGGTATAATAGGTAACATCCTACTCACCATATCAAATTTTACAATTGGGATAACAGCTGGAAGTGTCGCCCTAGTCGCCGAAGCAGCCCACACACTATCAGACATACTAACCTCCATCATAACATTCATAGGCTTCAAAGTTGGTATGAAACCAGCCGACCTAGAACACCCCTATGGACATGGCAGAGCCGAAGCCATAGCAGGTCTCATCATAGTATTATTCCTCGGGATAATAGCCTATGAAATACTATCAGAAGCATACAAAAAACTGTTCATCATAACAACACCACCCGATTATCTCGCCGCGGCCATGGCACTTGTCGGTATAATCGCAAATTCTATCATGACACATTATATGATGAGCATAGGTGAAAAGATTAACAGTCCAGCCATCATAGCCGATGCACAGCATCAAAAAATCGACATACTCTCATGCACACTCATACTAGTAGGTGTCATAGGATCCAACCTCGGATTAAAATTCCTAGACCCACTTGTAGCCATCCTAATAGCAATCATAGTCTTAAAAACAACATTCGATGTCGGACGCGAAAACATTAATAATATCATGGGCAAAGTCCCCTCAAGAAGTATCATGGCCGAAATCAGACGCTCCGCAATGTCCATAAAGGGTGTTATGGGCATACACAATGTCCGTATAAACTATTTCGGACCCTACGCCGCTGTAGATCTCCACATAGAAGTCGATGGTGACATGAACCTCAGAGAAGCCCACTGCCTAGCCCACAAAGTCGAAAAAAAGATAATAGAGGACATAGACCTTATAAGGATAGTGAACGTCCACACCTGCCCATTCAACGAAAAATATTAAACCCTAGACTCCCCCTTCACAACAACCTTATAAGCTGCTAAAAGCCCCAATAATAGGACGGGTAATATTATATCAAAGTATAATGGGGCTCCAACATTCCCAGGAGCATAATTCCCCCTGAACATGTCCATTATGTGTATATAGGCCGCGCCAAGGTAGAAAATGGAAAATCCTAGTATAGTCGCTGTCCAAAACTCGCCCCTAAACCTCCAAGATAAAATTCCAAGAACACCATAGGAGAGATTCGCCACCGCAACCTCCAATTGGAAAGGACTACCAGCCGGCCAACCTATATATGCTGCTATACGCTCACCCATGAAAGCATGTCCAATAAAAGCCCAAATAGAGGATAAACCAACCATCACCACAAGCAAAGCTAAAAGAACAGACTCAATAACCACACCCCTTGTCCTCGGCCCCCTATAGACTAGAACCAGGGCAAAAATCAGGGCCAGGATAGGCCATAACCATAATATGTCCATAATTTTTCACCAATTTTTTGTGTGAGCGCCGGGGACGGGATTTGAACCCGCGCGATCCCAAGGATCATTGGCTTAGCAGGCCAACGCCATACCAGACTAGGCGACCCCGGCAATGGTGGGGCTCGTCCAGGAGTGGACAGTCCTCCCAGCTACTAGTGATCCAGGTGTCCAGCTCCACCCCGCCGACCCACAAGCATCAGCTGTCCACGGTAGGGCTGCTCCTTTCCAGGCCTGACCCGGTTCCCGTGGCTAAGATAGTTCACCCCAGCCCTCCAGCCGGGGCCCTATCACCGCTGATCCTGTGGGACGAGGCTTCTACACTGGACACCTGGGCTAGCAACTGGTTGGGCTGCCGCCTCCTGGACTTCGACCGCGCCGTATAGGGGATTTGCGCTTACAGAGGACCCCTAACCCTCCGGTCTAGCCCCGTGTTTATATTGTTTTTATCTGATATTTTAAGGTTACCCTTTTATAAACACTATGGTGGATAATATTATATATGGATTCTCTCCTCTTGCTAAGTGTCCTTTTAGGTTTGTATTTCGCCTTTAATATTGCGGCTAATGATATTGGTAATTCTATTGGCACTGCTGTGGGTAGTGGCGCCCTGAGTATGCGGAAGGCTCTTCTACTAGGCGCCTTCTTCGCCTTCCTAGGGGCTCTATTTTTTGGTGGTAACATTATAAGGACCATTGGAGAGGGTATAATACCCCCTGATACCTTTAATGTGATTACAGGTTTTGCTGTTATTCTGACTGCTGCTATTTGGATAACCATAACACTCTTGCATGGTATACCCATCTCTGGTTCAGATGCTATGGTTAGTGCTGTTATTGGTGTTGGTCTTGTGAGTGTTGGCTGGACTGGTATGAACCTAAACACTATAACCTATATAATCCTAAGTTGGATCTCCTCCCCAATTATAGGCTTTTTTTCAGGTTTTTTAACATACCATATTATAAAAGTAGGGGTTATCAGGCGCGTGAAGAGCGTTTCTGTCAGGGACCGGCTGGAGAAACTCTTCTCATACTTTCAACTGTTTAGTTCGTCTTTTTCAGCGTTTAATGTTGGCGCCCTAGACTTTGGGGTGGCTATGGGCGTGCTATTCACCCTATCAGGTGGGAGTTCGGATTTTCTGAAGATTGTTGGGGCTCTGGGACTTGTTACAGGTATAATATTCCTTGGTGATAGAGTGACTGAGACTATAGGCAGGCGCATTACAGAACTTGTACCCACAAGGGGCTTCTCGGCCCAAGCTGCGGCTTCTGTTGTCGTTTTCCTCTTTGTAAATTATGGTATGCCCATTTCACCAACCCAGACCCTTGTAGGTTCCGTGATAGGGGTTGGCCTGGCCCATGGGACTTCCACGCTAAAATTTGATGTTATAAAGGACATCGGATATACATGGATTTTAACTATACCAGCATGCCTAATATTAGGGGCCGTAACCTATTCTCTCCTCAAAGTTCTTTCAGGACTTTTATAATGTCACCATCAGAGATTATACCCACGATCTCATCATCCTCCACCACTACCAGTTGGTTTATGATGCCCTCATCCTGGCCGTATTGGTACATTCTCTCTATGGCATCCTTTAAGGTTTCCCCGGGTTTTATGGTGGCAACATCCTCTACCATAACCTCCCCTACTGTCGTGCCCAACATGTAATTGTCTAATATGAGGTTGTGGCCAAGGTCTGTGGCCGTCACTATACCCCTGAGTTTTCCATCCTCTTCAACTGGTAATGCGCTTATTTTATGTTTCATGAGTTTTTCAAATGCGAAGACCACATCCTCTGATGGTTTAACCGTGATAGGATCCTTTGTCATAACATCTTCGACTTTTATTTTATCCAATTTCCTCAGCAACTTCCTTGCCTCCTTTTACAGTTGTCTTAGTAAGAGATTTTATGATCGAATCTATCGTGGTGACAACATCAATGTTTTCGATGACTGGCACATTATATTTCCTGGCCTGGGCCTCGAAGTACTTGTGTATCCTCCTTATAGCCCAGAAGTAGCTTATGTACCTCTTCAATGGTCTTCTGGCCCATGTTTGTCTGCATCTCGAATAGAATCTTCCCTTGTGGATGTTCTCATCCGGTACTGTTAAAACAAACATTGCAACATTTTCCTTGTTCACGAGATCCTCTCTTATGAATCCTGGCACGATGTGAACACCCTCAATCACAATACTTATACCCTCCTTGAGGGCTCTTTCGATTACAGCCTCCACACCAACACTCACAGTATCTACATGGTCTCTGAATCCTATCAGGACTTCGTCAAGTTCTGGTGGGGGTGGTATCCTGAGTGACTGGTATGCCGTGTAACTTGACTCATATAATGATGGTAGAAGATCCCTGGATACTATCTTACGCATTACCTCCCTTATCATGTCTGTACTTATCATGTTCCTTATACCTAGGCGGTTAGCGACCTCGAATGCTATTGATGAAGTGCCGACACCTGACGCTCCACCTATGAGTATTATGAGGGGCTCTTTATGCTCTCTTATACGCCTCCAGAGCATGTATTTTTCCGCTATCTCCTTGTCTTCCTCTTTGAGCTTATCAAACACTATCTCTACTAGTTCGTCGATTGTTATAAGGTCTATCTTCTTTTTCTTAAGGTAGGCTTCTATCTTTGATGCGAAAGTGTAAGCCTTGTTCGGGTCCATTTCGGCCCTGGTTAATGATCTTGCAAGAACACCCTTCGAGAATGGTTCTGTATACTTTTTACCACTCACTTCTCCTTGGACCATTATCATGGATTTTCACCCCCAATAAAATAAGAAAGATAAAAATCCCCATATGCACTCGCGGCGTCTGGGGGCTATCCTAGTTTTATGAACTTTGTATTTATTTTCCCATCATCTATTTCTATTAGACATGCTTCCCCCTTGGAGGTTTCTCCAGGGTTTATTATGATGGTGTCTCCTATCCTGTCCTCTCCCCTACCTTCGTGGATGTGACCGCAGATATTAAGTTTTGGTTGGTGCTCTTCTATTATCCTCCTTATGCTTTTGCTGCCTACATGCTCTCCACTGGGTAGTTTGTCTGCTCGCGTACCATATGGGGGTGCATGTGTTATGAGGATTGTTATATCATCCTTTATGGCATCTTTGAGGATCTGGTATATTTCATCTTCTTCAAATTCTAGTGGGGTGTTAAATGGTGTTGGATTCGATCCCCCAAGGCCACAGAATGAAATCCCCTTTATGTTAGTGGTTTTGGCGTGTATGTTTAATGCCTTGGAATTTTCTATGTGGGCGTGTATACCATGGGGGTCGCAGTTTCCCGGCACTGCCAGGACCGGTATCTTGTGTGCTGCCATATCATCTAATATGTCCCTTGCAAGTTCTGGTGGTCCGAAGTGTGTTATATCCCCTGCTATTATTATAAGGTCTATTTTGTTTTCTTCGAGGTATTGGTGGATTGTCCTCGGGTTTATACCATGGAGGTCGCTAAGTGCTAATATATTCATATTCATATCACCCCGTGAAGTGCCCTATCCCATCAGATTGGGGCTCCAGCGTCCAAAAAGCAGGTCCTTGCCTGCTCTCCCCATTCTTATCCATGGGGTTTGAAAATTTTATGGGAGACATTTGGTTTGGAAACTTTCCTTCTCCCCATTGCGTGGGAACATCCCCCTAGGAATATTATAGTAGAGTATATTTTAACTTTACCGGCGGGGAACCCATGAGCCCAGAAAAGATTTATTAGTGTGTGTTCAGTTTACCCCCATATCCTATAGGCTGAAAGGAGCCGGTGGGATGATCAAGAGGGGAGAAGGTAGGGGATTATCCTCTGATTAAAGTGAATATTTGGGGACGGGCTGGGAGAGCCCACCAGACTATGACTCTACATGGTATACTCAGCAAGGCTTCGTCATTGGAGCATCCATCCGATAGGATGGTGGGGTGTGTTCACTCGTGGAAGAAGGAGCCTATCTCCCTGAGGCCCTTTTTTATATTCTCTTTTTCGCCGTAGATTGCTATTAGATCGTCTTCTTCGAATTCTATGATGAGACTGTGTTCTTCTGCTATTTCTTGGATTCTGTCCTCTGATAATGGTTCTTGTAGGTGGACTCTTGCAAGTGAGAATCCTGGTGGCGCCCCGATTATGAACCGTGCCCTTGGCTCCGGCACCTTATATACTTCCTCTCCTAGTGAGGCTCTTTTAAGTTTTTCGATCCATTGCCCCTGATAGTCTTTGTTGACGGATTCTGCAATCTCTAGTAGGGTCTCCTGGATTTCATTTAACATCTCGTTTATTCTTTTCAATTCTTTTACCATCTGGGGGTTGGTCGTGTCTGTCTTGTAAAAGTTTATTGACGCTTTTACTAGTCGCATTTCCTCGTTTATACTCTTGGGTACTTTTAATCCTCTTTTTTTCAAATCTGTTAATAATCCTAGGAGTACCATCCAGGTTTGTTCTACTGGTAGGGTCATAGGTGTCCTTCCAGTATCTTTAATGTGGGCTGGTTTATCTTGGCACCTGCCTCTTTAAGTTCATCTTTGATCTCATCCAGGCTATTATAGGATTCTAGGAATAGGACATGGTAGCTGTTGGTGCCTACTATGTTAAGTACAGCTATCTCCTCATTTTCCTTTATCTTCTTCTTTTTTAGTGCTGCGTGGAAGTCTGCAAATTTAGCGTATTCTTCGGGTAGTTCTTCATATTTATAGATTCCTCGCAATGTTGCTATGAACAATATGGATACACCTCAAATTTTAAACTATATAAAAACTAGGGTTGTTTGTTATATAAGTAATTTTCTAAGAAAAAATGGAGAAAAAGATTATAAAATGGGGGGTATTCTATTCTCCCCCTATTGTGATATCCTTTTCGGCTAAGGATTCCTCTATCTTCCTTATCACTGGATCAACTTGGACATTGTGAGCGTCTATGACTATGTCCCTTATGTCAAGGTCCATTGCAAGTCCTAACAATTGTGCAAGGTGAAGTACTGGCATGTTATATTCTTCCCCGAATTTCTCCTTGATCTCTACCTGGCCCCTGTCGAATTGTAGGTGGCAGAATGGGCATACGTTGACTATTACATCGGCTCCTGCCTCTTGCATGTTTATTATCTTTTCTCTTGTGAAGTCTAATGCCACTTCTAGGTCTCGGGATCTCACACCTCCACCTGCGCCGCAGCACATCATCTTATCCTTGTATGGTACTGATTTGGCGCCTGTAACCTCCACCAGCTCGTCTAGGATGGTTGGATCCTCTGGGTTGTCAATACCGATTTCTTCGCTTGGTTTTAGGAAGTGGCAACCGTAGTGTACTGCCACATTTAAATCTAGTGGTTTTTTAACCAGTTCTGATAGTTTGTCGAGTCCAACGTCATTATATAATATCTCGGCGAAGTGTCTTACATTGATCTTTCCTTTGTATTCTCTGCCAACTTCTTTAAGTACTTCATTGACTTTATTTCTCATTTCTTCATTTTCTTTTAGTAGGTGGTTTGCCTCAAATAGTGAACCAAAGCACCCGTTACATTCTGTCATAAGGTCTGCGTCCATTTCCTCTGCGATTGTTATGTTCCTTGCTGCGATGGATGCCCATGTTGTCCTGTCAAATGATCCGAACACTCCAGGGGCTGGGCAGCAGGATGCTCCTTCCATGTCCTTTAATTCTATTCCTAGTTGGTCGAATAGTACTCTTGTTGCCTTTTCTATCCCAGGGTACCTGTTGTTCATTATACATCCTAAAAAGTATGCGAATGCCATTCTTCTCAGCCTCCAATTTTATTCTATTTCACCTGTTTCCCAGTTGTATCCTATGAGTGAATCGAATCCTGTTGCTTTTATGATCTTCTGAACTTCTTCGAGGGCTTCTGGGAATGAATGTGTTGTTGGTGGCAGCTCTCCCAGGCCTACAGCATCCCTTAACTGTTTTGTGGCGTCGTCTATTGGCACTCCGTGTCCTGTTTTTATAACGAATGAGCCCACGGCCTTGTGTACTGGGGACATGTATCCTGCTTTGGCTGCTTCATTTCTTATTAGTTTTACAACGTCAACTATCTTGACTTTCCTTGGGCATCTTTCCTGGCAGGAATAGCAGGTTGTGCACATCCATAATGCTGGGTCTGATAGGAGCTGGTCTTTCAGGCCCATGTTTGCTTTTCTGATTATCTGCCTTACCTTGTAGGGTGTTCTCCTACCTGATGGGCAGGATCCTGTGCATGTTCCACATTGGAAGCAGTATTCAAGGCTTTCTCCACCAGCTGCTTTAACTTTCTCGGAGAATTCCTTGTCTACATCACTTCTTCTTATAAGTTCTTCTTCTCCTTTTAACAAGGTCATTATATCACTCCTTTCAGGTTTTTCTTCCTCTTCAACTTCTTCTTCAGTTTCTTCACTGACCTCTTCCTCTGGTTTTTCCTCAGGAACTTCCTCTTCAACTTCTTCTTCAGTTTCTTCACTGACCTCTTCCTCTGGTTTTTCCTCAGGAACTTCCTCTTCAACTTCTTCTTCAGTTTCTTCACTGACCTCTTCCTCTGGTTTTTCCTCAGGAACTTCCTCTTCAACTTCTTCTTCAGTTTCTTCACTGACCTCTTCCTCTGGTTTTTCCTCAGGAACTTCCTCTTCAACTTCTTCTTCAGTTTCTTCACTGACCTCTTCCTCTGGTTTTTCCTCTGGTTTTTCTGGTTCTTCTTCTTTGACCTCTTCCTCAGGAACTTCCTCTTTGACTTTTTCCTCTGGTTTTTCTGGCTCTTCTTCACCTATTAATAACCTTTTTAGGCGTTCTAATATGGACATTGTTTTCACGCCCTAACATTGGGGGGGTTGTCACTGGTTCCCATGTTTCCGGTCTGGAAGTGCTCAGTATATATAAGTTACTAAAAATCACAAGAGTGTAACCCTTTGGGTTACACTATCTGGGGTTATATGCCGACACAAGATAAATAATTTTATGCCCATCCACAAAAGAATGGGGCCTTGGGTGAGAAGATGAAAAAGTTTGAGATAAAACTCCATGATGGACCAGCCCGCCTAGGTATGATAGATGGGATGGAAACACCCGCAATCATAGACTATAAAACAATTGAGTTTGCACAGGATCAGCCCACCCCCTATAACGTGCCCATTGAAATAGCCAGATGGAGCGTGAAAGAAACAATAAAAAATGCCAAATCTTCAAAAAGAGAATATGCTGTTATCCACGGCGCTAAATACTTGGATTTAAGGGTTAAATGTGCCATGGAACTAGAAAGTCTGGGCTTTAAAAAGCTTATAATAGCAAATGGGGATGAATTACTCACAAAACCCGCAGACCTTGTAAGATTAACCGTTAAAATCCGTGAAAATATAAAACCAGACACCCTATTATGTTTCCCATACTCCGAGGCATCATTCATACCCATACTAGTTTATATGGGTGTCGATCTTTTCACAGATGCAATATGCAAATTCTACAGTTACCTTAATATTCTAATGACACCCAACCACTCATACAAGATAGACAAATACAAAATATATAAATTAAATGAGAGCGAACTCTCCAACTACAATAAGGGAACCCTTGATTTTGTTATAAGAGAAGTGAAAGAGCATATAAAAATGGGAACCCTAAGGAACCTTGTAGAAGAGAAAGCAGCCACATCACCAGCCAACATGACAGCCCTACGCATACTAGATGACGAATTCCAAGAATACCTCCAAAGGTATACACGATTATACTAACATCCTAGCCACCAGGATATAATGGTAGGGTCCAACATCCTCCACCCTTACCGTGTAAAAACCATAAACTTTTATAATATCAGAGGTTTCACGAGGATCCAATCTTAAAGAAGGATGAGGCCCCACCCTACTCTCCTTCTTGAACTCTACAATGGCCAGTTTACCATCAGGTTTCAGCACCCTCCTTATTTCTTCCATGACCGGTTTAACCCTCTTGTTAGCTACTAGACCGTGTAGTACGTTAGCCATGAGATATATATCTACTGTGGACTCTGGGATTGGGAGTTTCCTTGTTATATCCCCGAGTATCGCCCTGATATTTCCTATGTTCTCCTCTTTTATGGTCCTCTTTAAGATGTTGATGGATTCCTCATAGATGTCAATGGCATAAATTCTACCACTGCCAATAGCCTTTGAAGCTTCGATGGATATGAAACCGTCACCACAACCCGCATCAACTAGTATCATCCCATCTCTAACCTTCAAGGCCTTTATAACATTTCTTGCATTTAGTATGTCCCGTGTTGTTTTACCGGCATCGTGGTGTCTCATCTCTCACCCTCAAGTATTTCTGGTGGTGCTCCCCCGATCTCTACCAAGTATTCTGCCTCGAGGAAGTGCAACTTGGATGGGATGATCAGACAATGTAATGGCCCCCCAAAATCCTCTAATCTGAGCTTTTTTATCCTGTCAGCTCTTATAAGTGGATTGGATGATCCCACCCTTGCCAACACAACAGCAAGCGAATCTAAGCCGATTATATCATCTCCCCTCTCTTCTTCAACCCTTAATAGGTATTCAAGGCCCTCGTTTGCGCTCATATACTTGTTTTCTTCAGCTTTTATATCTAGTAATATTAGTGTGTGGGCATCATATTCAAGGTTATCCTTGATTGTGAGGTATGGTGAGTGTGGGAAATAGTTTTCTTCCGGGAATGGTATTGTTGTTGTTTTACCGAACTTGTATACTTGTAAACCTGCAAGGCCCGGGGCTGCTGAGAAAATGGATGAAGAGTGTATTATCCTCGTTTTAATGTTTTTTCTCCGGGCCTCTAATATGAGAGTGGAGTGTGTTGTGGCAACTAGCGGATCCCCAGGGACTAGTAATGCCACATCTTCTCCCTGGGCGTATTCTAATGGTGTCATCTCCTCCTCTATCTCCTTCCTTCCGATGATCTGAATATCCTTCCCTGTTTCTTCTCTTATTGTTGACAGGCTCTGGTCTTTTAGTTTTGCTGTGTAGAATTCTGCGAATATCCTATCACATACTTTCAGTGTTTTCATGCCCTTGATTGAAATGTCATTTTCATCATAGAGTCCTAGGCCTATAATATAGAGCATGTGGGATCTGCCCCCCAATAGTTTATAATCCTATATTAGTAAGATATGAACTACCCCCCATTGGGGGTTTCCTGTTTCAATGATGAGACTTGCCCAGCTAAGGTAGGGATGCTGAGTAGGGGGTTTTTCGTGGGCTTGGGGGTTGTCCCAGCCCCGAGTCGAGTATCCTATTAGCAGATATATAATCTTGGTATGGGTCATTGTAGGATAGTCCTTTGCTTGTGCCCTTTGGGTTCACTTTTACGAGTTGTCTGCTGGCTCTTTCAGCCTTGTAGACGAGCATGTTGGAGGAATTTTCCCCATGAGGCATCCAGTATCCCTTTGGCAAGACGACGGTTCCTAACCATATGTTTAGGTTTTCAACGCGGATAGTATTATAGTTTTTGATGTAGAATTTTTGAGAGTTTGTGGAGGTCGTCTCTTTGATTTCGAAACTTGCCATCGAGCACTTCCTCGCTCCCCACACATAGATATATCAAAGGGTGAACCAAAATGATACTAGAAAACATATCCCATGTATCACTGTAAAATGTTTTTTCGACTTTCATCCCCCCATAGGGGGAGTTCCCGCCGAAAGATTTAAAATGGGGAGGTTAATTATTTTGAAGGCCCTGAGGGTTCCTAAAAGGGACGCTGATACCATAATAAGAAGACTTATCAAGGATTCTCTCATAGATTCCAATTATAGGATTAATAGAGACCAAAGATCCGTTTTCATACCATTAAAGGAGCCTGTAGATCCTAAGAAGATCCATGAGGATGCTTCAATCGTTGAAACAGAATTCCAGGAGAAAGAGAAGCGTCCAAGAGACTTTAAAGAGATCCTAAAGGATAAAATAGAGGATAGGCTCCTCAAGGATATAAGAAGATCATTCGACATCATAGGAGACATCATAATCTTAGAGATCCCAGAAGAACTAGAAGAACACAAACACACAATAGGGGAGGCCCTCTTAAAATTCACGAAAAAACGTGGAGTATTCCGGAAAAAAAGCAAAGTCAAAGGCGTCAAACGTATAAGGGAATTCGAACATCTTGCAGGTGAAAACTCAACCGAGACCATCCACGTCGAATATTCCACAAGGATAAAACTAGACATAAAAAAAGTCTACTTCAACCCCAGGCTCGCGAATGAAAGAGAAAGAATCGCAAAACAAGTAAAAAAAGGAGAAATAATCCTCGACATGTTCGCGGGTGTCGGACCATTCTCCCTCGCCATCGCAAGACACAAAAAAGCCTCCAAAATCTATGCAGTTGATATCAACCCCACAGCCATAAAATACCTAAAAGAGAATATCAGATTAAACAAGGCCCATGAGATCATACCATGTCACGGAGACATAAGAAAAGTTGCACAGAAAATCCCCGAAAAGTTTGACAGGATCATAATGAACCTCCCAGCAAGCGCCAAGGAATTCCTAGACCTAGCAATAAAACTAATAAAAGACGATGGGATAATACACTACTACGAATTTGCAAGAGACTTCAAAACCCCAACAGAACATCTACTAGAAGCCTCAAAGCCATTCAAAGTGAAAATACTCAACAAAAGGATCGTCAAATCAAAAAGTCCCGGGATTTGGCAGATCGCAATCGACGCAAAAATCCAGAAAACCTAAATAGGGTCTATCACACCATCCTCAGTGATTATGGCAGTTATAAGATCAGAGGGTACAATATCAAAAGCCGGGTTAACAACCTCCGTGCCCTTCGGGGCTATCCTACAACCTCCATAATATAAAACCTCATCAGAGCCCCTCTCCTCAATAACAGTATCATAGATACTATTCTCCTCATCAAAGGTGCTCCTAGGGGCCGCCACATAAAATGGCACCCCAAACCTCTCAGCGGCTAATGCAACCATCAAAGAGCCTATCTTATTAACAACACCACCCCTAGCAATCCTATCAGCCCCAATTATAACCTTATCAATTTTGCCCTGTTGCATAAGGTAACCAGCCGCACCATCCACTATAAGCTTTACAGGGATCCTCTCCATTTGAAGCTCCCAAACGCTTAAACGGGCCCCCTGACCCAGTGGCCTTGTCTCATCACAAACCACCTTCACACGTTTACCCATACTATGGGCTGCCCTTATAACCCCAAGGGCCGTCCCATAATCTACACATGCAAGGGCCCCAGCATTACAATGTGTGAGGATAGTATCCCCATCCTCAACTATGCTAGCCCCGTGCTCTCCGATGGCCCTTGTAGTCTCCATATCCTCCCTGTATATCCTCAGGGCTTCTTCTAGTGGGGAATCAGAGGATAGTGTTCTTTCAACCGCCCATTGCAAGTTTATGGCTGTTGGTCGTGAACTCTTAATCTCCTCGGCGGCCTTTTTAATATCTTCATTGGCAAGGTCTGCTAGTGCAACTGCAAAGGCTGCTGCCACTCCTATAGCAGGGGCTCCCCTCACAACCATATTCTTTATTGCGAATATAACATCCTTGTAGTCTTTACATTCGAAGTATTCAAGCTTGTCTGGTAGTTTTCGCTGGTCTATTAATAGTAGGCGGTCTTCTTCCCATTTAATGGTCTTCAAGGCAGGATCACCCCCCACAGCTAGTAGTGGCTTGCTGGTGTGATGTCCAAGTGTTTGTCCTTTTCACCTGGTATCCCATAGGCGTCTGCACGACATTGCATACAAGCCCTGAAGACTGGTAGTATCTTCTCCACCTCGGCCCTTGCTTTTTCTATCTGTGCACATGTTGGTCTTGGATAATCTTTCATCTCACCTAGGGGTATTAGGGGTATTATGTTCATTAGGGATGCTCCCCTCTTTTTAACTTCACGGGCTATATCAGTGATGTGATTGTCATTTAATCCTGGTATGAGTACAGTGTTGACCTTGACTATGATACCCTTTTTAGCGGCTTTTTCTATGCCCTCAAGTTGGTTTTTAGAGAGTATCTTGAAGGCTTCTTTCCCCTTGTAAACTTTTCCCTTGTAGATGACATGTGAGTATATCTTTTCGCCTATTTCAGGGTCTATTGCATTTACTGTGACTGTTATTGTCTTCACGCCGAGTTTGGCCAGTTCATCCGCCTTTTTGGGGAGTAGGAGGCCGTTAGTACTCATGCACTTTATGAGGTCTGGGAATTTCTCATTGGCTCGTTTAAAGAATTCGAAGGTTTCTTCGTTGGCCAGTGCATCACCCGGACCGGCGACGCCTATTACTGATATTGGCATCTCCCCCGTGACCTTTTCAACGTGTTTTATAGCATCTTCTACGCTCATAACCCTCGCGGTTACCCCGGGGCGCATTTCGCATTCGCTTATCTCCCTGGTGCAGAACCTGCAGTGTATGTTACATTTAGGTGCGATGGGTAGGTGTATTCTCCCCACCTTGTCGTGGATTTTCTCATTAAAGCATGGGTGGGCCTTTGTTATGTGTGCGAATCTTGTCTGGCGTGGTATAACCATCCTATTCAACTCCTTATCTCCCTGGTCATCTTATATGCTTTTTTTATCCATTCTTCCTGGAGTATTTCGTCGGTGCATACCATTGCTATTATATTATCCTCTGAGATGTCCCTTATGACGCGGAAGCCTTCCGGTATTATCCTGAAGATTGCATCATATATTTTCTTTTTGAGGGTCTCTTGGGGGTCGTGGACCATTAAACCTTCTAGTTTGACTGTGGGATCTTCGATTATTATCTCGAATCTTGTTGGTTGTTGTATTTTTTCTCTTCCTTCTAGTCTCCAGAGTTTTTCGAGTAACTGGGGTAAGTATGTTTCATCTGTTATGCGTAGGTGGAGTTTGCCCTCTTCGTCATATTCTGGTATCGCCATATCCTCCAGGTAAATTGGTGATGCTGCCCTGGCAAATTTGACCACGATTATGAAGACCGGCTCGCGGGGGTCTGCGAATATTCGCAGATCCTCTACCGCCCTCCCAAGCTGCAACTCCTGGAGCACTTGTTTTACTACTAGTTCATATGCTTCGGCGCCTTCACGATCATAGCATTCTACTTTCATCCCCTTTCCCCTTTTCCTGTTTTGGCCATGCCTGATACGAGTAGGGCGGCTCCAACTGCC
The DNA here is from genome assembly GCF_023167465.1 of Methanothermobacter tenebrarum. Taxonomy (NCBI): domain Archaea; kingdom Methanobacteriati; phylum Methanobacteriota; class Methanobacteria; order Methanobacteriales; family Methanobacteriaceae; genus Methanothermobacter; species Methanothermobacter tenebrarum. The sequence continues at coordinate 1,078,727 of NZ_AP025698.1, forward strand.
CCTATGTATTGGGAGTTTTCCGGTACTATTATGTCTATGCCTCCTAGGATGTCGCTCATGGCCTCTACCAGTCCTTCGATGAGTGATGTTCCACCTACTTGTATTACGGGTTCTCTCACGTCTATTTCCTGGAGTTGTTGTTCGTAGACTTGTTCTGCTACTGAGTGGCATGCTGCTGCTGCAACATCCTCGCGGGTGCTTCCAGCTGCTAGTGCTGTTACAAGGTCTTGTATTCCGAATACTATGCAGTAACTGTCCAGTGGCGCGTTGTGATAGTCTCCCTCTATTGCGAGGGAACCTAACTCGGTGATGTCTACTCCCAGTCTTCTCGCTGTTATCTCGAGGAATCTTCCTGAGGCTCCCGCGCAGATTCCACCCATCGTGAAGTTGTCTGGTATGCTGTCGTGTACTGTTATGACCTTGTTGTCCATTCCCCCTATGTCTATAACTGTTGCCTCACCCTTTTGGTGGTTTGCCAGGAATACCGCGCCTTTGGAGTTCACACTTAATTCTTCTTGTATTAGGTCTGCGTTGAAGCGTCTTCCTATTGTGAGTCTCCCGTATCCTGTGACTCCCATGCCATCGATGTCCCCTATTTTGTAATCTGTTTCCTTGAAGGCTTCTTTTATGCCTTCTTCCGCGGAGCTTATAACGTCTGTTGTGGGTATCCATCCTGTGCCTATGATTTCATTGTCTTCCATTAGCACTACCTTGGTTGTTGTTGAACCCGAGTCTATCCCTAATGTGAGTCCTTCCTGTTTTTCCCTTGCTAGCATGCTCTTTCTAGATACTATGGTTGAGAGCGCCTCCATTCTAATGAATAATTCATCCGCTTTGGTTCTTTCCGTGAATGAGTAGGTTACGACTGGCAGTCTCGTGTTTTGTTGGATGAATCTTCTTATCTCGTTCCTTACCAGGGCTCCTTCAGCACATCTGAAACATGTTGCTATGAACACGGCATCGGCGTCTGTTCTCCCCTCCACGACTGACATCGCCCTTGCTATCATGAGTTTTATACCCGAACTTGCACATTCAAAGCCGAATTTTTTATAAGCCTCATCTATATAATCCAGGTCCGTTTCTGGGATGACTATCTCGGCTCCGAAGGTCTCAGCCGCCCTTTCTATCTCCTTTTGAACGCCACTGTATTCTGTACCACATGATATTTGGGCTATCTTAACCATTTTCAGCCTCCAATTCATCCAGGAATGTGTTTATCTTATTAACTACTTCTATTGTCTCTTCACGACTCCTAGGATACTTTAATTCTAGTATGGGTATCCTTTTTTGTCTTAAGTAATATACACAGAGTTCATTGGTCCTCGAGCATCCCATGCAACCGAAACCGAATGGGGCGTCCTCCATGATTATGGCAGCGTCAGCCTCCTCGATTAGGGGACCGAATATTGACATCCGCCCCCTGACCCCTGATGGGACTTCTATCGCCGCATATTTAAGCCCCTTTAGGGGGTCTTCTTGTGTTATGTTGAATGGTGGCGAGTCGATCTCAGGGTCTGTCACCTTTCTCCTTATCTCCTTTTGTAGTATGAGGGGTTCGTGGCCTTTTCTCTCCACGAGATCCGCTAATATGAGAGAGTTTGGTGGGAATATTGCTATTTTCAATGTTTAATCCTCCTTTCCCTTGTGGGGGTGGGTCTTCTTGAAATCTCCCTGATGTCTGTGAATATGCCCTTTGTTATGTCCACGATGCCTATAGCCCCTATAATCTCCCCCTTTTCTTTGAGTGGGACTACTATGACTGGAGTGCCCTTGTATGGTCCCGTTTCTGGGATTTCCCTTGCAGTTTTCCCTGTTTTTAAGACCTTCTCAAGTACTGGTCCCGTGTAATTGTAGTCTAATACTTTGCCTTCTTCTATTCTGAGGCCTTTTTTTTCTCTGCTCCTTATTGTGAGGGGTAGTCGTCCTACGAGTTCGTGTATGCAGGTTGCGAGTTCTTCGAGTTCCTTCCCGGTTGATGATGGGGTTATCTCCATTTTAAACCCTCATTAGTTTCTTGGCTATCTTCTTGAAGGTGTCAACGTCTATTCTTTTTTTCTCATGGAGGCTTACCTTCTGCGGTTTGGAGAGGGCTTCACTCACATATCCTAAGAGTTTGAATTCCTTTTCGAGTTGGTGGAAGCCCTCCCTGGCACCGCCCCTATGTGCCCTGCACCTTCTAGGGTCTCCTGGTGGGAATCCCCTCTCCTTTAAGAAGATGTTGTTTGGGTCGAATTCCCTTATCTCCCTGGCAGCCCTTTCCACGAGTTCCTTTTCTCCGTGGATTAGCGCACCATAACATGTGGATTTTATTGTGAGGGGCAGGCCCATCATGTGGATCTTGTGGACGAGTTCGGCCGGGCTTAGGTTTGCATTCGGCCCTAATATTACCATCCTTGTGGATTCATCCTGGCTTTTTTTCTCTAACATAGACCGTGTCTCCTTCTTTAAATTTTTCAACATTTTCCAGGCCCTTTGTTATCCTCCCTATTATGTTTGTGGCGTTGAATGGTTCGCCTGTTGGGCCGAATTCGTCGTTGTCTTCGAGTCTTACTCCGATCAAGCCCACGTGGTGGCGTGACATGTTGGTCACTCCTAGTTCCCCTGCTTTGACGCATCCTGTTGGCGTGTTTTCTGGTATTATGCCCTTGGCTTCGCTTTTCTCGCCTTTGAACATCACTACTTTCATGCCCGGGAATGCGAAGTGGACTTCCATTGATCCTATGGGCGAGTCTATGAGTCCTGAGATCTTTTTGAAGTACCATATTGAGCGTGGTGCTTTTTCATCCATTTCTATTTCTAGGATTTTGTCTTCTTCGACGCCGAATGTTTTAACCTTTTTCTCCTTTAGGATGTCCATTGTATATTTGGGGTCTTGCCTTACTATGATGGCTTTATCGTCTTTTAGGCCATCTCTTATCTGTTCTATGCCATGTTCTTGGAGGTATTTTTCCGCTTCTTTCTGCGTCATGTTAACTGTCATTATACGGCCTGGTTCGCATTCTATTGTTATCTGGTCTCCTTGTCTTGCTATATCCACTAGTTCCATCCCATTCTGGACTGTTCCTATTAGGTTGTGTGATGGTGTTGAAACCCGGTCTTCCCTGTAGATGTATACGCGCCCTGCCCCTCGCCCCCTGTTCCTGAGGGTTACTGTCCCCCTTTTCCTCTGTTCTATGCGCTCCACGCTCTTCCTGATACCCTCCAACGCATATAATCCTATGAACGAATTTGACTCGTAGTCTACTCTGACTTTACCATCCTCTAGTAGTGAGAAGAAGTGCTCAACAGATTCTGGGGAATCATCTGTGGGTTTTACCTTGACATAAGTGAATACTTGGTTTCCATCTTCTAGTATGGTGTCAAGGTCTGTTACGGCAGCACTTTTCACTATACTTCTACGTTCTATTACAGGTTCGACTTCTTCGATGTAGTCATCTTCTGTGAGAGATAATACTGTTCTTCTGCCACCTGTTATCTTCGCAAAAACCCCCCTGTTGTATGGTGGAACCCCATATATGCTGGAGTGTTCATCTTTGCTGAATATCACGTGTGTAGATTCTGGGCTGAACCCTGAAAGGCTTAATATTACCTCGTTTTTATTATATTGGTGTTCTTGGTGTGTGGGTTCTAGGCTTGTTTTGATGGGGCCTATGGCCACTTCATCTGGTGTTGTCCATCTTATCCTTTGGCCTTTGAATTTTTTGTAATTTTCTCTCCAGGCTTTTATGAGTGGTTTGACTTTTTCATCTTCTAGTATTTCGATTATGATGCTTCCTGCTGTTGTTTTGATCCTGTATTTGTTGATGTGTTTTTCAAATTCTTCTTTTCCTTTTATGACGCTTATGACCGAACCTTTTATGTAGGGGGCTTTTGCGGCTTTTATAGCATCTTTTACTGTGGAGCCTTCTGGTAGTTCAACTTCTTGGTCGTTGATTTTAATAAGCAACTTATTCTCCCCCACTTTTTTGGGTTTCTTCTTTTATACCCATTATAATGTCCTTTTCAAAGTCGAATAGTGTCCTTTTCTCATCATCGAAGGTTATGTAGAGCTTTTTTTCGTCTATTATCTCCCCGGCGACGGTTGAGGTTATGTTAACTGATTCTAATAAGCTTATACATTCCTTTACGTTCTCCTGTTTTGCTGTGAGAACGAAACCGGCGCCTGGGTATAATCGCAGCCAATCCTCCCATTTAATGCCCTTCTTCTTGGGGATCTTCTCTAATTCGACGGTTGCACCAACATTTGACGCTTCCAGGAGCATTCCAAGAGTTCCTAGCGTCCCAGGGTTGCTTATATCCTTACCAGCTGTTAATAATCTTTTTGATGCGATTTCTTCCATGATTTTTATCTGGGCCCTTACAAGTTCCGGTTCCTTGTGGCTCGTGGTGTCCCAGTTGAGGGGAAAGCTTGGATGTTGTCTACCATCCAAATCTATACCTATTATTATCTTATCCCCTGGTTTCGCATCACAGCTTGTTATGATAGCATCCTCCGAAACTAGGCCCGTTATTGAAACGTCTAGGGCATTATAGGGGGTGTCCGGGTGCACGTGACCGCCCACCATGGGTACTCCAAATTTCTCCACGCCCTTTCTTACACCTTCCATAACCTTTCTGCAGGTTTCTTTGTCCTTTACTGATAGTACGTTAACCATTCCAATAGGCTTGCCCCCCATCGCCGCAATGTCATTGACATTAACTAGTACTGAACAGTACCCTGCCCAGTATGGGTCTGCTTCCATCAGCCTCCCCCATATACCATCGGCTGCTATTAAAAGTAGTTTACCGTCCCCGAGGCGTATTGCAGATGCGTCATCCCCAAAACTAATATATGTTTTACCTGATACCCTGTCAACTTCATTGAGTAATGATACAACCTCTCTTATGGGTTTTTTACGTGTTACTCCCTCATAATTTTTCACGGATTCTATAATTGAATCTATGTCCAATTGCCCACCTCAAAACCTTGCATTATTTTATTTCTTTTATAAGGTAGTTCACATTCATATTATTTATGATCTCTAGTATCTTCTTTTTAAAATTTTCCATATCCTCTATTTCAATTCTACGCCTTTTCTTAAAAATTTCCTCGAAGATCCTGCGACCTATTATATCATCCCATCCCTTCTCAGATTCTATTATCATGGACCCCCTTGTTTTGAAGCCCTTCTCCACCACCTTGTCAATGTCCCCGTCTGTGATCCCGATAATGGGCACATCAAACCTATAGAGTATGTCAGCTGCTACGAGGCTTGTATCATCCCCTATCGTCACAACTAAATCCGAATCTTTCAAGGCGTAGATGTCCTCCGCAGCATGATCCAGGAATGCTACCTTAAATTTCTCTTTGGGTTTTCTTGTTTCCACTTTCCTTGGTTTGATCCTATCAGATCTTCTGAGGAGTCCAGTTTTGACTATGGCCTCTTTCAAATCTACCGGCCCCAGTTTTTCAACTCCATGTTCTTTTAACTGGCCGCCGATGATCTCCTTTATTATACCATCCTCGGCGACTAATATGACATTGTCTGATGTTGCTTTGCCGATGACAATACCATTTACGAAGATATTCTCACCCTTGGACACCCCAACCAGTCTCCTGTACACTCGCTTATCAGATGGCCTATAATGTTCATCTCTAGGTATCTCTTCTATTATCTCTTCTGGTTCGACTAGTTGGAGGCCTAGTCTGTCTGCGATCTCCTTTGCAAATCTTCTGGTTGACTCGTGCCATGGGATTACCGTACCGTCTTTTTCACCAGGTCTTTCGATTTGTATAAGTTTCGGTTTTGTTTTTGTTTTCATGAAGACTTTGTAGCCGAATCCGTGGCCTGTGACCCTTGATTTACCATAATTTAATAGGAAGATTACGTCATGGCCTTCCTTTGCGAGTTTGTCTACTGATTGGCTTGGTAGTCTCTTCTTGGAGATGTCAATTAGGTTTTCTAGGTGGGCGTCGTAGACTGCTGTTCTCCCCATTGTACCCCCGAGGAGTGCCTTTACCTTCCCATATTCTTCGAGGAATTTTATTATTTTAAGAGCATATCCTGAGTCTACAATATGTGGACCGTGGACTACTACACCGATTTTCATAGGCTATCATTTCCTTTTCTTTTTTATTATCCTGGAGCCGCAGATTTCACATTCTGTCAAAGGATATTCTGGGGGGTATCTTTTTTTGCATCCTATACAGATTTTTTCCCATTGGTATATTTCATTTATCCCCTCTGTTATGACAGCCTTAAATGGCACCTTTAATATTTTCATGATGTTCTGGATGGAGTAATCGTCTGTGATCATCATCACTTTCCTTTTTTCGTTTTTTAATTGTAGTGTTAATGCTATGATCTTCTTGTCAGTATTTGACAATCTTAGGATGTCACCGGATTTTTCAGCGAGCTTCTCAGTCTTTTCAATATATTCTCTTTTTGGGTTGATTATTTTGAGGTTGCCCTCCTCTAGGGATTTTTCGAGAAATATCCTAGATTTCAGGTCTTTTAGTTCTTCCGTAACCTCCGGTATTGTATAATTTTTTTCATCGGATGGTGTGTACCCTCCTATGAATGCGGAGGAATCTAATATTTTATGATATTTCTCTACTCCCATCTTTTCACACTATTATCAAATTTATAGCATCCTATTCTCGGATTGGGTTCCTGTGGTCATCCTATTATTGTATAGGATTACTATTATCCTTTTTATTAAATTGGGCGAAAGGTTTTTAAATGCTTAAAAACATATACTCAGAATGGGTAGGGGTTAGGACATTCAAACTTATTTTGGTCGTCCAACTTGGAATCGAAGCCGCCTCCAATCCAAAGAAAAACCCTACCCCCACCATTCTACTATAACTATACTATTCCCCCTTTTGATAATAAAAACCTTCATGGATTAAGAATAAGGGTTTTGGCTATGAAGAGTAAGACAATGGAAGAGCATAAAAAAACGGCACCATCCATGATAAGATGTGCTATAATAACCCTAAGTGACTCCCAGTCACGGGAATATGGAACAGTTGAAAGACCACCATCCACCGACACCTCAGGCCAGCTACTCTACGAAAATCTAAAGGAGAAATATCAACTTATAGGATACAAGCTTATAGGTGATGATCCGAAGAGTCTCATATCAGCAGTGAATGAAATGATCCGCAAGGGTGCCATGGTAATATTCACAACTGGTGGTACAGGGATCGGGAAAAGGGATATTACCATTGAAACCTTAAGGGGATTATTCGAAAAAGAATTGGAAGGTTTCGGGGAGATCTTCAGATACGAATCATATAGAGAGTTAGGGGCTGGCGCGATCCTAACAAGGGCCACTGCAGGCATATACAAGGATTCTCTTATCATAGCACTCCCAGGCTCCCCCAATGCTGTTAAGATGGGGTTAAATATTATCCTGGATGAGCTCGGACATATCATCAAACATGTAATGGAACACACAAAAAACCGTTAAGTTTATATATGAGAACCTTCCAAGATAGGAATGCAACTTCACCCCCCCAACAACTATTTTTTTTGTTGCAAATACAGTGGCTTCCAGAGAGGGGAGACGCTTACACCTCCCCCCCAACGAAATAACTTTTCACCCCAAAAAAAAAAAAAAAAGAAATACTCTGGAAGCCACCACCCCCCAATATTTTAACCCTATCGGCAAGAAATCCCCCTATGGGGATGAAAGCCCAAAAGATACTTTTTACTTCCAGGTAGGAGGATGCGGTGTCTCATCATCCTGTAAAATTGTAGGGTGGATGGGTAGGTTTTGGGACGACCCAGAATTCGCACCTGTTAGGGTGATGCTACAGGTCGTCTGTGAAGCAGGCCTCCAATAGCTGGTGGCAGATTATCCTTATCTGTGAGAACTCCCCATATGGGGGGTGAAAGCCAAAAAATATATAACCTATAATAAAAAGATTATAACCATAAAAATACCTGGTACGGGACTGGGACGGTCCTCTGAGCCTGTGGAGATGAAAAAACTCATCATTGAAGCAGGAAACCCCCCAATGGGGGGGTAGTCCACAAACAAAAAATATTGTAACATGAAAATCCTAGTAATATATTATTCCCGGAGTGGGAATACCCAAAAGATTGGGGAAAAAATAGCATCAGAACTTGGATGCGACATCGAAAAAATAGAGGATACACAAGACCGTTCAGGGATAATAGGATTCCTAAGATCAGCATACCAGGCCATAAGGGGAAAAGACACAACATTAAAACCCTATAATAAAAACCCCCAAGACTATGACCTTGTAATCATAGGGACACCCATATGGGCCAGTAGACCATCAATCCCCATAAGCACCTACCTAAAAGAAAACAAGGGAAAATTTAAGGACGTGGCTTTCTTCTGCACCTATCGTGGCACAGGACTCAAGGATACGATAGAGGCCATGAAAGAGATAACAGGCAAGGAACCAACCGCAACCCTAGATGTTACAGATTCAGAGATAAAAAAAGGAGCCTATGATCATAAGATAGAATCCTTCATAAAAAATGTTAAAAAAGGGGGTTAGGGCGAGTCTATATCCCTAAAGTAGGGTTTTATGTCAATGACATAGGAACCATCAACAGCATCCAAACCCCTAACAGTAAGATCACAACCCTCCAACTTCTTCAATTCAACAAGACACAAACCTATCGGATTAGGCCTTGAAGGGGCTCTAGTCGAGAAAACACCCCTCTTTTTCCCGCCACCCCGTGGTATAACCTTAAGAATGTTACGCTCAGCCCGGTCCAACCAATATAGGATGAAAAAATGTTTATATCTTATTATACCATCCAGGGCCTCCTGGAATTCCGGGAAAATATGGATCACACTATCCTCCCTAGCATATATTCCCTGTGAAGGAGCCTCCGAAACATCCTTATAGGGTGATCTCACAACACCAACAGGTTTTAAAACTATCATCCCAACCACACTCCTAGTCCCCCAAAATTATAAACCTAGTATACTCATAATATCCTATTGGACTCTAAAAAAACCATAGGGTAGTATTATTATGGTGGTCTTATTTGATATTGATAAAACATTACTCATAGGTTCACATTGCCACTTTCACTCATTCAAACAAGCATTCAAAGACCTCTACGGGGAGAATATCACATTAGACATCCCCAATCTCCAGGGCATGACAGATAAACAGATAATATACCATGTTGCGAAGAAAAATAGTATAAAAATCAGCGACTTCAACGATATCATAGATAGGATAGTTGAACACTATAAGGAGAACGTGAAAAGGGAAAAAATAAGACCCCTCAGAGGAACCAGAGAAGTGCTAAACATCCTAGAGGATATGAGGATCCCCACGGGGATAGTCACGGGTAACATAGAGGAAATAGCATGGATCAAACTCAAAAAGGCAGGATTCAGCGACTATTTCGGCTTCGGAGCATTTGGGGATGAAGGATGCCAGAGAAGCACCCTACTAGGACTAGCCCTTAAAAGAGCGGGGAAAATCCACAATAAAATAAACCCCAAAGAAAGCATAATGGTAGGGGACACCCCAAGGGACATCCAAGCCGGGAAAAAAGTGGGTACAATCACAGTCGGCGTGGCCACAGGAGACTTCACCATAGAAGATCTAAAAAAGGCCGGAGCAGACCACGTGCTTAAAAGCCTAGAAGAGAAGGAAAAATTCATAAGAATAATCCAAAAAAACATGATAACATGCGAATATTCATAACCGGTGCCACCGGCATGCTCGGCAACGACCTAGTAAAAGTACTCTCAGATGATCATAAAATAATCACAAAAAGAGTGGAAATCACCAGCCTAGAGGATATAGTAGATTTTATCTGCAACTCCAAACCAGATGCTATAATACACACAGCAGCATTCACAGACGTTGACGCCGCAGAATCAGCCAAGGACAAAGCCTACAAAGTTAACGTCATCGGCACAAGGAACGTTACATTAGCCGCCTCCAAGGTCAAAGCCCCAATAATCTACATATCAACCGATTACATCTTCGATGGTGAAAAAAGTGAAGGCTATTACGAATTCGACAAACCAAACCCTATAAACTTCTATGGACTCACCAAATACCTTGGAGAAGTATGTGTAAGGAACCTTACAAACAAATTCTACATTGTAAGAACATCATGGCTATTCGGAGAACATGGGAGAAACTTTGTAAAGACAATCCTAGAATTGGCCGAGGAAAATGAAAAAATACAAGTAGTCGATGACCAGATAGGATCCCCAACTTACACCCTAGACCTCGCAGAGGCCATAAGGGAACTCATTAAAAAACCAGCCTATGGCATCTACCATATAACCAACAGCGGCCATTGTTCATGGTATGAATTTGCAAAAGAAGTGTTTAAAGAGGCTGAAATTAACATAAAATTAGAAGCGGTCTCCAGTAACGAGTTCAAAAGGCCCGCCAGGAGGCCCAAATGCTCCATCCTAAAAAACTATAACTGGAAGATGGAAGGATTCCCCACCCTAAGAGACTACAGGGTGGCCCTCAAAGAATATCTTAGGGGGTTGAAATTTTGAAGGGGATAGTACTCGCCGGGGGGTCCGGCACCCGCCTCCACCCGGTAACAAGGGCTGTTTCAAAACAATTACTCCCAGTATATGATAAGCCAATGATATATTACCCACTATCTGTTCTGATGCTTGCAGGTATAAAAGACATCCTCATAATATCAACACCCAGGGACCTGCCACTCTACAAGGACCTTCTAGGCGACGGGGGCCAGTTTGGTGTTAAATTTTCATATAAGATCCAAGAGGAGCCCCGGGGGATAGCGGACGCATTCCTAGTAGGGGAAGATTTCATCGACGATGAAAAAGTAGCCCTCATACTCGGTGATAACATATTCTACGGTCATCGTTTCACTGAAATACTTGAAAGGGCCGCCTCGCTCAGGGAAGGTGCTGTAATCTTCGGCTACTATGTTAAGGATCCGAGGGAGTTCGGCGTGGTTGAATTCGATGATGAGGGGAATGTCATATCATTAGAGGAGAAACCTGAAAAGCCAAAGTCGAATTATGTTGTCCCAGGTTTATACTTTTATGACAATCAAGTGGTTGAGATCGCCAAGGAGATAAGACCATCTGATAGGGGTGAACTAGAGATAACATCAGTAAACCAAGCCTACCTTAAAATGGGGAAATTAAAGGTTGAAATACTTGGAAGGGGGATGGCCTGGTTGGATACCGGGACTCCAATTGGATTGATAGAGGCAAGTAGTTTCGTCGAAACCATACAGAGAAGACAAGGATTCTATATAGCATGCCTCGAGGAGATAGCATACAATAAAGGGTGAATAGATAAAGAAAAAGTCCTCGAACAAGCAGAGAAGCTTAAAAATACAGATTATGGAAGATACCTGGCCGATCTTGTGCGAGAGTGATGAAATGGTGGGAAAATTCAATTTCACCCCTACAAAACTTGAAGGCGCCCTTATCATCGAACCACTGGTCTTCGAGGATGAAAGAGGATACTTCATGGAAACATATAATATGAAAGAATTCGAGGAGGCCGGAGTACAAATAAAATTTGTCCAAGATAATGAATCAAAATCAAAGAAGGGAGTCTTAAGGGGTTTGCATTTCCAGTATAAGAAGCCCCAGGGCAAACTTGTAAGGGCCATAAAAGGGAGGATCTTCGATGTTGCAGTGGACCTCCGCAAAAACTCGCCAACATATGGAGAATGGGAAGCTGTCATATTATCAGAGGAGAACAAAAAACAATTCTACATCCCTGAAGGATTCGCACACGGTTTCCTAGTCCTCTCAGATTATGCTATAGTCAATTACAAGTGCACAGAACTTTACCATCCAGAATATGAGGGTGGCATACGCTGGGATGACCCCACCCTATCCATCAAATGGCCCCTAGACCAGGTAGATAAGATTATAATCTCAGAAAAGGATGAAAATTGGAAGACCCTAAAGGAGAAGCCCATAAGATTATAGGCTGATAAAAAATGAGGATTATAGTAACTGGTGGCGCCGGTTTCATAGGAAGCAACTTCATAAAATACATGTTAAAGGAGCACCCCCAATATGAGATAATAAATTTGGACGCTCTCACATACTGTGGAAACCTTGAAAACCTCCAAGGAGTTGAGGATAATCCAAACTACAAGTTCGTGAAAGGTGATATCACAGACAAGAGGCTGGTGGATGATCTCACCCAAGGAGCTGACGTTATAATAAACTTCGCAGCCGAATCACATGTTGACAGGAGCATCCAAGACCCTAGTAAATTCCTCAAAACCAATGTAATAGGGACACAAACACTACTCGAAGCCGCTAAAAAACATAATATACAAAAATATATACAAATATCAACAGATGAAGTATACGGGTCCTGTGAAAAATGCTATTTCACCGAGGAAACACCATTAGCACCTAACAGTCCATATGCTGCGAGTAAAGCCTCAGCCGACCTATTTGTAAGAGCATACCATAAAACCTACAACCTCCCAGTAAATATCACACGTTCATCCAACAATTACGGCCCCTACCAGTTCCCAGAAAAATTCATACCACTCATAATAACAAACGCACTCGAAAACAAACCCATACCAATCTACGGTGACGGGATGAACATAAGAGACTGGATCCACGTATATGATCATTGCAGGGCCATAGACCTAGTACTCCACCATGGACGCCAAGGAGAAATCTACAATATCGGCGGGGGTAACGAGAAAAGGAACATAGAAGTTGTGAAGCTCATCCTAGAAATACTTGGAAAGGATGAATCCCTTATAAGATTCGTGGAGGACAGGCCAGGCCATGATCGGAGATATGCCATGGACTCCAAGAAGATAAAAAGAGAACTTGGATGGAAGCCAACATACAAATTCAGGGAAGGACTAGAAGAGACAATAAAATGGTACACACAGAACAGGAGATGGTGGGAGAATATAAAAACCGGCGAATACCAAGAATATTATGAAAAAATGTATGGAAAACGGTTATATGATTAAAGGGCCATTATTCACGGGGAGAACATGCCAAGAATACATTCAAATGTTCAATTTAAACCTTAAAAGGCTAAGGGGTAAAAGCATCCTTGATTGCGCCGCGGGTGCGAGCTCATTCACCCCAATAATGCACAGTCTAGGATTTGACGTGAAGGCAACAGACACCTTTTACGATAAAAGCCCCAGGATACTATATCAGATGTGCGCAGAACACCTAAAAACCCTCAAAAAAGCCCTCAAGGAAAAAGGCTCCTATATTTGGAAATTTTATAAAAACCCCGAAGAGATGTTCAGGGAACGTTTAAAAGCTTGTAAGATCTTCATATCAGATTATAGGATAGGTAAGGGTGAAAGGTATATAATGGCCGATATCAGGAAACTCCCATTCCCAGATGACAGCTTCCATCTTGTGCTCTGCTCCCACCTACTCTATATCTATGATCACAGACTTGACTGGAAATTCCACCTAGACAGTATCAACGAAATGTTAAGGGTCTCAAAGAATGAAGTGAGAATATACCCCCTTGTAAAGGAGGATGGTAGAAACTCCATCTACCTGAAACGGACATTAAAAAATCTCCAAGGAAAAGTTGATGCCAAACTAGAAAAGGTGGATTACATTTTCAGACCATCAGCAGATAAGATGCTCCGCCTAATCAAGTCTTTATCTGCTCTATGATGGCCTCATGCATCCTTTTTATGAATTCTATCCTCTCCTCATATTTTAGAACATCAAGGTACCCCTGTGCGACTAGGTTGAATGCGAATGGTGACGGTATCCTCGTGTCCACCTTCTCTATCCTCATCACACCCCCCTTTATCCATTTAAGGATCCTCTTAGCATTCTTTATATCCATGTAATCTTCTAGGACTTCCCTTCTCGCCTCTTTTAATATTGGGAAGTTTTCATCCAATTCCTTAACGAAATTTAATAATATCCTGCTTTTTACCTGTTGCCTCCCAACAGATTTTTCCCTCCCCTTATAGCGGCGCAGTATCATGAGTGAACGCGCAGCACAGTGCCTGAACCTACTAATTAAGGTTTCTGTCTTGTCAATAGCCTCTGTAAGGATCCTCCGCAAGTTTTCAGGGTCTAATCTTTGTAATGATTCTAATCCACCCATCTTACCATCAGAACTCAAATAAAATCCATTATCCGTTACTGATATCATAACATCCCTTTTGTATTTTCTTGCGATGATATATGCTATGGCACGAGATAATGCATCGTTAACCCGTCTGCCGAATAAACCATGGAATACTATGAACCTCCTCCCCCCAAATCCCTTATAGAATTCAACAAGTAAACGACGCTTACTAGGTATCCTCGCATAGAGGTATTGTTCCCTGAAATACTGGTAGATAGCATGGGCTGCATTATAATCAACGTGAAGATAATCCATTATAAACTCTATTATCTCATCCTTACTCTTCCCATACTGGAACTTAGCATCTATGATATCCCTGAAACGTTGTATATCAACTGCAAGGTCAAATGAGAGTGGTAATTGTTCCGAGAACCATGACGGTATTGTTGGGGGTCCTGAGGCAGGGGTTACATTAACCGTCATACCCCTTGAATAATTAAACCTGTAAATTTTACCCCCCAGTACGAAGGTGTCGCCTTTCCGTAGCTTCTCAAGGAATTCCTCATCTATTCTACCAACAACCTCCCCTTTACATTTCACCACAGCAGAACTCCTGTCGGGTATTGTGCCAATATTCGTGGAATAGAGCATCCTTGCAAGTTTTCCGCGGCGTCCGAACTCCCCACCTTCATGGTCTAACCAGATCTTAGCATAAACATAACGTTCCTCCAAGTCCGCATACTCCCCTGCAAGATACCTCAGAACCTTCATATAATCTTCCCTTGAAAGGTTCCGGTAGCAATAGCTTCTCCTCACAACCTCCAGGGCATATTCAATATCCCATCTGTGTTCTATGGCCATCCCATACAAGTGCTGAGCTAATACATCCAAACAATTTTCTGGTATGTCTATTTCATCAATTTTGCCTTCGAGACAATCCTTAAGTATCATAGCACATTCGATCAGATCATCCCTATCAGTTACTATGATACGACCCTTGGATTTTTCATGTAGACGATGCCCACTCCTTCCTATGCGCTGCAATGCCCTTGAAACAGACTTAGGCGAACTTAAGAGTATGACGAGGTCGATGTATCCAATGTCTATTCCAAGCTCCAGTGACGTTGATGATACAACCGCCTTTAGTTTGCCTTTCTTCAGTCTATCCTCGGCTTTTAGTCTTAGTTCCCTTGAGAGGGATGAGTGGTGGGCCATTATATTATCATCAGTGTATTTGTTGGGGAAACGACTCTTCAGGTTGTAGACTACGCTTTCCGTGCCACTGCGGGTGTTGGTGAATATTAAGGTTGTCTTATGTTCGCTTATAAGCTCGTCAAGTATATCATAGATGGCATTGTTAACTTCTTCAGGGTCTGCGGCTACTATATCATCCACCGGACATATGAGTTCTAGGTCCAATTTTTTCCTATAATCTACGTCGATTATTAGACAATCACGGGGCTTACCCTCCTGGTATCCCACGAGGAATTTCGCCACCCTCTCCAGTGGGTGTACGGTAGCTGATAATCCTATCCTTGTGAAGTCTCCTATAATGTGCTGTAAACGTTCCAAGGTTAATGAGAGGTGAACTCCCCTCTTGTTATCTGCCAGGGCGTGTATCTCATCAACTATAACATACTTTACATGGGAAAGTTTTCTTTTGAACTTTGGGGCTACGAGTATAATTGAGAGCGTCTCAGGGGTTGTGATGAGTATATGCGGGGGTTTCCTGAGCATCCTTGAACGTTCGCTCTGTGTCGTGTCACCCGTCCTAACAGCCTTTCTTATACCAAGTTTTTTCCCCGCTATCCTTTGGATCTCCTTAAGGGGCTCGTCAAGGTTCTTTTCTATATCATTATCAAGGGCCTTAAGGGGTGATACATAAATACAATAGATCTTATCTTCTAATTCCCCCTTTTCCGCTAGTCTGGTTAATTCGCTTATTATGGATAAGAATGCTGTGAGTGTTTTACCCGAACCTGTGGGTGAGGATATCAGCACGTTTTTCCCATTGTGTATTTCCTTTATAGCATACCTTTGGGCTTCCGTGAAATCCTCAAACCGGCTTTTGAACCATTTCCTAACCCACGGGTGGAGTATATCGTATATCTCCTCGGAGTCGTACTTTTTCTCTTGTTTTTTTATCATCCTCATCCCCCTTCCCTCATGATCCTCGCAACCTCCCCGAACGTCCCGAAATCGAACACTTTGAAATCCTCCACAGCATATACCCTGAACTTTGATAGTTCGCTTTCTTTCAGAAATGGTGAGATTATGGCCTCATGTAGTATGTCAGATCCCTCTGTCACGAAATTGAATGATGGCATAACAACCAATTTTTCACCACGAAATGGACCTATAAGGTAACATTTAACCTTCTCTATCCTCTCCCCACTCCTAAGGCCTATGCAAGGGTGTTCGTGGCCGATTATTATCGTCCGGGTTTCTATCCTCTCGGGGATGAAATGGCCGTGGGTTATGAGATGATCCTGGAATTTCAAAGACTCTAATATTTTAAAGTTTTTCAACTGTGATATGTAGGGTATGATAGGATCGTGGTTGCCCTTTATTAAGATGATATTATTGAAATTCTCTTCCAGGTGATCTAGTAGTCTTTTAAGTTCCCTGTTTTCCTGGTAGGTGACCCTTCCAAACTCGTGTTTCAGGTCACCATTTATTATAATGTTCTCAGCACCCGAGGATTCCCTGATCCTATCAATCCTATCCAATATCTTCTCGAATTGGAAACTGGGGAGCATGAAACCTTCCCTGTTAAGATACTGTTCATATCCTAGGTGTAGGTCTGCGATTATCATAGTATCCTCTATCAAGAGTGCCAAGTCGCAAATTTCAAGATCCTCAGTTATGAAGGTGCTGATCTTCTCCACCACCAATATCACTTTTATATGGGGGTGCGAATCTAAGAAAATAGTGAAAGGGTTGCGATTCTACAATCCTTAACCAGAAAAAATTACATCATCTAACCCTCTCTCCAAGTCCTCTGAGGGGGAAAGTCTTACTATAAGTACCTCTTATTATTCTAGTTCTTATATTTTATGGAATATTCTATCCGTCAAAATCTTAACGGACCCACCCACCCCTCAATAGGGGGGATCCTGTAGAGGGTTGGGGACCCCCACACTCCAAGGTTAGTCCTCATACAAGATCCAAGATAGGATGGGGGAAGATTTTATATTATCATAAACTCCTAATGGAATTAATCCAAAAATAATCTTAGGGAGGTTTGCCCCCATTGGTTAATGATAAACATAAGATGATTAATAATCTTCCATGCACCCCTAAATCAGTTGATGTTCTTATCAAACTTCTCGAAGACGAAAGCCACCCTATAAGGTTTGCCGCGGCCGAAAAATTAGCCGAATTCGGTGATATATCCATTGATAGGCTCCTTGAGATGTTAGATGAGAAAAAAGGGCCTGTGAAGAGGTATATTATATTTGCGCTTAAGAAGATTGGCGATCCCAAGGTTACGGACCATTTTATTAAAGCACTTGAAGATGAAGATTGGGGTGTTAGGAAGTTCGCCGCACGTGCCCTTGGAGAATTAGGCGATAAAAGAGCCGTGGAACCCCTTATTAAAGCACTTGAAGATGAAGATTGGGGTGTGAAACTTGCGGCTTTAAGGTCCCTCGGCGACCTGAAGGATGAACGGGCGATAGAACCCATAAAAAAGGCGAGGAGAAAGGGTGATAAGGAATTTAAAAAGGCTGCTAACCAAGCTTTAAAGAAGATCCAATCCTAATACTTGTAGATTTCCGGGCGCCTATTTTCCAAGAGTGGTAATCTCCTCCTAACCTCTTCCACCTGTGAAAGGTCTATCTCAACGTTTTTAATGGTTTCACCAGCACCAGCCTCATATATGACAGACCCCCACGGATCCACAACCATTGAATGGCCATAGGCCACATACTCAGCCCTTTTATCACGCGCCGGGGACACTGCAACCACAAAAACTTGGTTATCTATCGCCCTAGCCCTTATCAGCGTCTCCCAGTGGGCGGGGCCCGTTACCATGTTAAAAGCACCGGGGAATACGAGTATCCCAGCCCCCCGGAGCGTCATAATCCTTGAAAGTTCCGGGAATCTTATATCATAACATATGCCCACCCCTATCCTCGTATGGCCTATTCTAACTACTGTAGGTGTCCTTCCAGGTAACAGTGTGTCTGATTCCTTGAAGGTTATCCTCCCAGGGATGTTTATATCAAACAAGTGGATCTTCCGGTGTTTTCCTATAACCTCACCCCATGGGTCTATGATGAACGACGTGTTATATACGCCCCTTTTTGTTCTTTCAGGTACTGAACCCGCTATGATATAAACTTGGAGTTCCCTCGCAATCTCCCCCAGTCTAGTTATTGTAGGACCCTCCTGTGTCTCAGCATATTCCCGGAATCTACTATTATCATAGGGGCAGTTAAACATCTCAGGGAGTATCACGGTCTCGGATCCCATCTCGGCGAGTTCTCTGATCATCTTCTCCGCCCTTTCAATATTTTCCTCCTTTCTGTCCACAACCCTCATCTGGCATAATCCCAAATTCATTTAAACCCCTACCAGGCAAATCATCTCCCACACACCAGGCAATCTAAAAATGCCCTCCCATGGGGGGAGATTCCATCCCCACTTTTTTTAGAGTGTAAAAAATAATATATTAGTAATTATATAACAAATTAATCCAGGATAAATTGTCCCCCAGAGTCCTAGGAGTAGTGATTATGGACCCCTACAGTGAAATGGAGAGTATAAGGGAGTCTCTGCGACGCGAAGGTTATATAGCCGATGACGATATCCTAGTCACCATATTCCTAGCCCTTAATCTGAAGAAGCCCATCCTAGTGGAAGGACCCCCAGGCACTGGTAAGACAGAACTTGCAAAAAAGGTTGCCAGTGCATTTGATCTAGACTTTTTCAGGATCCAATGCTATGAAGGTATAACCTTCGAACAGATCGTTGGCGAGTGGAATTACCAGAAACAACTTTTAACACTTGAAAAGGCTAGGATAACCGGCGTTGATGAGGATGTTTTCCAGGAAGATTTCTTCATCAAAAGACCCCTACTTTCAGCTTTCATAAATGACAAGCCATCCCTCATACTCATAGATGAGATAGACAAGGCCGACGAGGAAGTTGAAAGTTTCCTCCTCCAAGCCCTCGGCGAGAAACAGATTACAGTTAACGACCTTGGAACATTCGAATTAGAAAATGACCTAATGGTAATCCTAACATCTAATTCCCAGAGAAACCTCCTCGATGAGACCAGAGACCGATGTCTATACCTCTACATCGACTATCCAAGCCCTGAAAAGGAAATAGAGATAGTGAAGGCCCAGGTCCCATCAGCACCCCAAAAACTTATAAAAGAGGTTGTAGAGGCTATCCACGAGATAAGAAAGTTGAACGTGATGAAAAAGCCATCCATAAGAGCTACCATAGACTGGGTTAAAACATTACTAGTCCTTGGGATGGAAAGCCTAAACAAGAAAACATTTGAAGAGACCATCGGAGTAGTATTCAAAAACAAACATGATAAAGAAAAGGCCATGGATTTGAATCTCCGCAAATGAGGATAAAACCAGATAAACCCCCCCACACAGGCCAGACCTTCCACTATTTTATCCAAACCCTAATTTTAGAAAAAACCGCCAATGGACTTTACCCCCCCAAAATGGAAAGCGTCTTAAAGGTGAATTCCCATGAAGATATTGGAGCTTTCCCAAGCTCTCAGAGAAAAAGGAATACCAGTAAGTATAAGGAGCACAAAACTGGCTTATTTCGTATATGACATCTTCAAAGGGGGGGCCCATCTCAAGGAGGCTCTTGCATCTGTTTATGTGAAAGATAAAAGGCAATTAGAGGCCTTTGAAGAAGCCTTCAATGAAGTCTTCCATGGAAAAGAAAAAGGTGAAGTAGAGGAGATAAAATTAAAAACCAGGACGGATTCTGGGATAAAAGTTGAAACCCCTGATGAAATGGTCCTGGTCGAAGAGAAGATAGACTTCCAGCCCCCAATCATGGACCTTCCCCATCTTGACAAGGATGAAAGATCACTCCTTGAAATGGACGTTAGCAAACTAGACTTCTTCGACACTAGGATATTCGAGTTATGCAAAAAACTCGGTCTTAAAATCGCCAATAGACGCTCCAGGAGATTTAAAGGTTCAAAGGTTGGCCGCCCCGATATAAGGAAGAGTATACGTAAAAACCTTAAATATGGTGGCGCGCTCATAGAACTCATCAATAAAAAGCCCTCCATTAAAAAGAGTCAACACATTTTCCTATGTGATGTTAGCGGCTCCTGTGACTGGATAAGTAACTGGTTTTTTTGCATAGTCTACGCTGCACAACACACATTCTATAACTCACGTTTCTTCGACTTTGACAATAAAATCGTTGAAACAACAAAGGCACTCCAAGAAGAAGATCTCCTAGCAGCTTTCCAGAACCTGAGGGTTTCCAGGCAACAGAATATGATGCTACATGGCACATCTAACATGTACACCGCCTTTAAGGAATTCAAGGAGAAGGTTGTGTTCCCACCACGCTCCTACATTATAATATTAACTGATTGTCGCGACTGGGCCGGGCCGCGTGAAGATGGCGTCCCATTAAGTGCCAGGGTCCTTGAGGAGCTCTGTCAACGTTGCCGTAAAGTTCTAATATTGAATCCCGAGGACAAGAACAAGTGGGATGTTGTTGACAGTTGCGTCTCATATTATATAGATGCAGGTGCCAGCGTAAAAGAGGTTAGGAATCTCAGACAACTTGCAGAGATTATCGAGAAGATATAAACTTGTCAAGGGTCATCCTATGGTCCTTTTTCAACTCCTGTGGGGGTTCTAGGCTCTTAAATTCTAGGCCTTCTGCTTCTAACAGTTCCCTGGCATCATGGGTTATTGATGGGGCGACTAAAACACCCCTTACACCATGTTTATCATCCTTGAAATCCTCCAAGTATCTTTTAAGTTGCCTCACAGCACTAATACCAGCCCTTCTACTCTTTAACTCCAACACCATTAATGAGCCGTTCTCATCCTTCCCCAGGATGTCTATGAAACCATTTGATGTCTGATACTCCCTTGTTATGGGCTTGAAGCCCTTTTCGATGATATCAGGAGATTCTAATATGAGCTGGCGCATGTCTTCTTCATGGCCCGCCACTTCCAATTCATGGATGTCCCTGGCAAGGTAATATGAGATGGTATGGGCCCGTTCTATTTCCACTGTGAGTTTCTCTGCTGGTTTCCTCCTTATACTCTCAACTAGGATCTTCCCATCATCTTCTATTTTCACCCTCACCTTCGATCCTGGGGGTTGCCAGTTAACTGGTTCAACTTTCCGATCCTGGTGTATCAGAAATGACCCATCAGGTTTTATTATTATAAGCCTCTCCCCAGGGCCTAGTCTGCTCCTGGCACGACCATAATAACATACCCTGCAACAGGAGAATATTAGGATCATGGCCCTTTTACGGAGGCCCTCTTCTATTATCTTGTAGGTTTGCTCGCCTGTAGGATTCTCTAGGCTTGTGAATCTCCTATTAGTCATTCAATCACTTTATATAATGCTTGGTACTTATATACTCTAAAGTTTCCCCACGTGGGGGATAGGATGTTAAAGGAGTTTGTTATAGAAGCCGAGATCGCCCCTGCATATTATGTGGACCTTTTAGAGTTTATACTCAGGTATTCTGATTTCAAGGATGCTAGGATAACATATGATAGGCTGGTTTTCACTCTGGAGCATCCCCATGGGGTTATAAATGGTGATTTGAGGGTTGGTGAGAAGATCAGGATAATCTTCACCTATCCTCCCGGCCTAGAGGATAAGGTGGAGGAATTATATGATGATATTTTTTTCCTAATACAATTATTTGGGGAGGAGTTAAGAGAGAGCACATTATATTTTGCATGGGTGGAAGGACAGGACATAATCCCTGAGAAACCCTCCTCATTAACTAGGAGAATATCTAAGATTCTCTTCGGCAGCAACCTGTTAGTTCTCTTCATCATCTTCCTCGTTATTAATATTATATTGTTCATCCTATTTGGGTTATATGCTGTTATTATAATCCTGCTTATGCAATTTTCCATCGTACTATTATCTGACAGGTTATATTCGATTATGGGTGAATGGCGGATAACACCCGAAAACCCATTTTGTCATATACTAATGTACCAGTTACCAGGTAGGGATTTCAAGTTTTTCAAGGAAGTTTGCGGAGACCTTCTGATTAATATAAAAAGGGAAATCTATGATAAGTCCCTTGTATTGGGTGAGCCGCCACTTGCGAGCTTGGCAGGGACGTTCTCAGAGGGTATGGTTTTGAGTGCACACCATTAAATGAAAAATCCAAGATAATAAACGTTTACGATCTTGTCAAAACCGCAGCTTCCAAGTTCAGCATCCCCACACCCAAGATAATAATCTCCAATACCATGCTCCCCAATGCCGCTGCCACGGGTCCCAGTCCACGCAGGGGCCTCATACTCTTAACAACCGGCCTTTTAACCCGCTTGGATGATGAGGAGTTGCTCAGTGTTATAGGTCATGAGTTAGCCCATCTTATGGGAAAGGACCCCATAATACTCTTTGGTATAATAGCCGGGGAGTTTATATTAAGGTTGACCGTCCTGTTACCTATCGTGGCCATGGCACCACTATTGTATGTCCTCATCATATTTTGGCTGATATTCTTCGTGGCGAAATTTTTCGAAGCCAGGGCGGATCTTTTATCCGCGATTATTATTGGAAGATCTGATAAGCTTGCAATGGCACTCCAGAAGATAGGGTATAGGAGGTTTGAGAGGGGTGCTGATAGGATATTCTCATGGCTTTTCTGGGATCCCCATCCACCATTATATTTCAGGATAAGGAGGTTGAAGAAGCTTAAAATTAGAAAAGTTAAAAGTCCATTCTTTGAATCTGCAAGGGATGTTATACAGGGTTTCATAGATTCTATCAGATCCTCCTGATGAGTTTTTCAATGTCGAGTTTGTTAAGGTCCCATGAATCCCTCATCCCATACCTCTTAGCTATGAATTCAACATCCTCCTTATTCAAGATATGATGGAATAAATCCTCTGATTTCTCCACCCTAAAGTTTATGATCCTCTCTAATTCGAGTATGGCCTCCTTTATGATCTCCTCGGATCCTGGACTTTTAAGGAGTCTTCTAACAGCCTCTGATTTTATAGGTGGAGCATAATCAAAGAATCCCTTTAGATGCTTCTGGTGGGAGATGAACTTGTATAAGATTATCAGCTTATCCTGCAATTCCTTGGCTTCAATCCTATTTAACATCAGGGATCCCACCACACAAGGTTAAGTGTTTTTATTATCTTCTTCCCACCAATATAGTATATAGTAGGGGGGTCTGTTATTGTATCTTTTAGAACTTGATCGTACAATGTGTGTTTCTTGTGGTACTTGTATTGATATATGCCCTGAAGTTTTCGAATTTGCCGATGACGAGCTCTCATCGATAAAAGGTGTTGAACTCTCGGACTTGCAGGAATTGGAGATGGATGATCCGCTATGCACTATAGATGCTATGGAGAATTGTCCAAGTGGTGCTATAAGCGTCCATGGGGGGTGATGGATGATCAGAGCCTCATATTTCACCCTCCCAGAGTTCACATTCGAATCTGGTGAAACACTAAAAAAACCTAGGATAGAATATACGTGTATAGGAACCCCAAAGGTTGACCCTGACGGTTTTATCACTAATGGTCTTCTCCACATACATGGGTGGAGCGGAGACTACTCATCAGTAAAAAGATTAACACCCCTAATAGGAGAGGGCAAACCCCTGGATGATTTCTTTATAATAGCCCCAACATCCCTAGGGTCTCCAGGGTCGAGTTCACCGTCAACAAGCGGCCTCGGAGCCGAATTCCCCCAGTATACCATCAAGGATATGGTTAATTTCCACCACGAGTTTATCAGGAGAAAATTCAAAATCCGGAAACTTAAGGGTGTTATTGGCGCGTCCATGGGGGGTTTCCAAGCCCTCCAATGGGGTGTATCCTATCCAGATTTCATGGATTTCCTAGTGTTGCTTGTTACAACATTCAAGGTTAGGGGCATTAACTATGCCATCTTCAAATATATGAACAAGCTTATAAAAGCAGATCCAGCCTATAAAGGTGGAAGATACGAGGAAAATCCCCCCATAGGAACCTGCCTCGCTTCAATGTTCATGTACTTTTATGGGTTCTCAAGGGAATACTATAACAGCTTAGATAATACGGAGCTCCAAGCCTCCATGATAAAAGCCGGAAAAGAGGGCATGGAACTTGATGCGAATGATATCATATGGAGGAACAATGCTGCCATGGGATTCGACCTAGAAGATCAACTAGAGAATATCAGGGCAGATACCCTCGTTGTGGGTATCAAAGAGGACCAGTACTTCCCACCATCCACTGATACCATCCCACTTTCAGAGAAAATCAAAAATTCAAAATTGGTTGTATATGAATCAACCTGCGGACATCTTGGAGTTAACGAACTCGAAAAGATCCAAGGGGAACTTAAAAGGTTCATAGGATCCCCACACTACTAGTGGAGGCTAACATGAAAGTTAAGATTGTTGATTTCGGCTTTGATGAAAGAAAATCCCTAAATTATATAAGATATCTTGTACTTGGACTTAAAAGAAGCCTAGCAGAAAAACTTTCAAGGAAACTCGAAGAAGAAACAGAGATACAAGACGACAAATTATTGATAACAGTATACTACGAGGACAAATATTATCCTCTCGGCTCCGAGGAGGCTGAAACCCGCCTCGAGGATTTCATAGCAAGGGAGGAGATAGAAATGACAATTTACCTTTCAAGCCTCCTCGAAGACTAGATCCTCCACAAATCAAGGGGGGTTTGTCCACCCATGAAACTAGATGAATACAATTTTGGCGATTACCTTTATGAAAGAGACTATTGGATCGTATTCTTGTCACCCAACCAAGGTAACCTTGGAAGCTGCGTGGTGGTCTTGAAAAGGAGGGAGGAATTCCTAGGTAACATAAGGGAGGAAGAATGGATAGAATTGCGGCTTATCATAAAAGAGCTTGAAAGAGCCGTTAAAAAGGCCTTTGGGGCCACCCTGTTCAATTGGGGGTTCTTGATGAACACGTTCTACCGTAAGAATAGTCCCCCACCATGGCTCCACTGCCACTTCATTCCAAGATATGATCATAAAGTCGAAGTTAATGGAGAGATATTCGAAGATCCATACTTTGGTTACATGAGACCATGGGGGCCTATTAAAATATCCAGGAGGACCCGGGAGATTATAAAAGAAAAAATACTTGAAAATATAAGTGATCTCATTTGAGCTTTTCTAATTTTTCCTTGAATTCTCTCCTGTGCCTTTTTTCCTCATCTATTATATGCCTTAGAACCCCCACAACCTCCTCGTCATCTATCAACCTTATATGTTCCTCATATTCTTCTATACCCTCCGTTTCCTTTTGTATTTGAACCCTGAGAGCATCTTTTATGTCTTCTTCCATATATTCTATTTTTCCGATTTCCATTGATGGTCTACCACCCCTTTTTGTTATCAGGTCGGCGAGCCACCACATGTGTCTCATTTCATCCGCTGCAACACCCTCAGTTAACCTGCTTATCTCACAATCATCCATTACAAAAGCATTATAAGTGTATAACATTGTAGCTTCAAGTTCTCCTTTAAAGTCAATGTTTAAGAGTTTTATTATTTCACGGTTATCCATCCAATCCCCCCAAAAAGTTTTGATAAAATTATTATCTATCCCCCCATATTATAATTTAAGGTGGAAGCATTGAAGTATAGGCTGTGGTGATCTATTATGGCCTCCAAGGTTTATTTTGCAGATTTAAGGGCTAGGTCGGCTGATGAGAATAAAGGGAGCAAAATGCAGGAACTCTTTAACAGGGTATACGATGGGATGTTCTCAGAGGATGATCTGGTGGCTGTGAAGGTCCATTTTGGTGAAAGGGGTAACGAATCCTTTGTAAGTCCAGTACTTTTAAGGTATATCGTGGACAAGGTCAAAGAAAACACAAGGAAGGTTTTCCTAACAGATACCAACACCCTATACTATGGTTCAAGGCATGACTCAGTCGATCACCTTGTCACCGCGATACTAAACGGTTTTGATTATGCTGTTGTAGGAGGCCCGACAATAATCGCAGATGGGCTAAAAGGTGGAAATGAAAGGATCG